>NZ_JBFUMY010000024.1:2727-141898 GCF_054049135.1 Kitasatospora sp. P5_F3
CCCGGCCGGCCATCCCGGCCGGCCATCCGGTGCTGGAGGAACTGGCTCCCTCGGAGTGCTGGGCGAAGCTCTCGCCCGGCGGCGTGGGCCGGGTCGCCCTGTCCACGCCGGACGGCCCGCTGGTTCTGCCCGCCAACTACCGCGTCCTGGACGGCACCGTGCTCTACCGCACCACTGCGGACAGCGTCCTCGCCACAGCCGCCGGCAGCCGGGTCGCCTTCGAGGTCGACCGGCTCGACGAGGCGTTCAGTAGCGGCTGGAGCGTTCTCGTCACCGGCACGGCTCATCAGGTCACCGACCCGGAGGCCGTCACGTGGTTCAAAAAGCACGCCGACCCCCGGCCGTGGGCAGGAGGACAGCGCGACACCTGGCTGAGGATCACGCCGACCGCGATCACCGGCCGCCGAATCCGTACCACCGAAACGTTACGCGCGCACAGGACCGCGACCCCCGAGCCGACCCCCAGCCGGTGCTGGCGGTCGGCTCACAGCAGTTGAAGGGAGTACCACGATGGCCGCCAAGCCGAGCAATGCTCAAGACTTGTGGATCGGTTCCGGGATGGCGTGCGGAGGGCGTACCTTCCCGAATGATCCTGTGATGGTCACCGAGTAGGCCCGCGTTGCAGCGCGGGTCGGGAAGGCACGCCCGTGCTCAGCGTAGTCACCGACGACGGCTCCACCCAGTCCGGCTCCCTGATCGACGAGATCGTCCGCGAGGACGCCCGCCGGATGCTAGCCGCCGCGCTGGAGGCCGAAGTCAACCAGTACATAGCCGAGTTGGCCGCCGAGACCGACGAGGCGGGTCGCCGCCTGGTGGTCCGCAACGGCCACCACCGACCCCGGACCGTGGTCACGGCGGCCGGCCCGATCGACGTTACCGCGCCACGGGTGAACGACCGCCGCATCGACGAGTCCACCGGCGAGCGCAAGCGGTTCTCCTCCAAGATCCTTCCGCCCTGGTGCCGCAAGTCGCCCAAGGTCAGCGAGGTGCTTCCGCTGCTCTACCTGCACGGCCTGTCGTCTGGGGACTTCGTTCCCGCGCTGGAGCAGTTCCTCGGCTCGGCCGCCGGGCTGTCGCCAGCCACAGTGACCCGACTGACCAAGCAGTGGGGCTACGACCACACCGCCTTCCAGGAACGGGACCTGTCGGACCGCGACTTCGTCTACGTGTGGGCCGACGGCGTCCACCCCAAGGTCCGGCTCGGGCAAGCGCACTCGTGCGTCCTGGTCCTGCTCGGCGTCCGCATCGACGGCACCAAGGAGCTGATCGCGCTCGCAGAGGGGCTGCGGGAGTCCACCGAATCGTGGGCGGACCTGTTGCGCGACTGCCGCCGACGCGGCATGCGCGACCCTGAGCTGGTGGTCGGCGACGGCGCGATGGGGCTATGGCGGGCTCTGGCCGAGGTGTTCCCCGCAGCGCGGCATCAAGGGTGCTGGGTCCACAAGGCCCGCAATGTCACCAATGCCCTCCCGAAGTCCTCACAGCCGGTCGCGACGAAGGCCATGCAGGAGATCTACAACGCCGAGGACCGTGCCCACGCCGAGCGGGCGATCGAGGCGTTCACGCGCACCTACGGCGCCAAGTGGCCGAAGGCCGTCACGAAGATCACCGATGATGCCGAGGAGCTGCTGGCGTTCTGCGACTTCCCGGCCGAGCACTGGATCCACCTGAGGACCACCAACCCGATCGAGTCAACGTTCTCCACGGTCAAGCTCCGGACCAGGGTCACACGCGGCGCCGGCAGCCCGGCCGCGGCACTCGCGATGGTGTTCAAGCTGGTGGAGTCCGCCCAGGCCCGATGGCGCGCGATCACCGGCGCCCACCTGGTCCCCCTGGTCCGCGCCGGCGCCAGATTCGAGAACGGCCTCCTTGTCGAGCGACAGGAGCAGGCCGCATGAATCACCACGATGCCTCGCGGGATGAGCCGGCCGAGCACCTCCGCTTCTGGGCCTACCTGAGCGCGCTGGAGCAGGTCACCGACGCCGACGAGGCCCACCTGGTCAGCGAAGTCCTCACCGACCCGGACCAGGCGATGGCCCAGTCCGCCATCCTTCGGCACCTGGACCGCCGGGCCACCGAACTCCACCCGGGACCGGCCTACGAACCCTGGGCCGCCTCGATGGCCCAGGTCGCGGTCCACCATTCATTGCTGACCCGGCGTCTGCGGGAATGGTCGCTCTTCCGAGCCATCACGCTGAATCGGGCCTGGCACCCGGACGTCCTGCTCGACTCATCCGACTGGCTTCAGCTCAAAGCGGCCGCCGCGTCGAACACCGACGCCATCGAGATCCTCGCCCAACACGGACGTACCAAGCGGATCCGCAACACCGCCAAGACCAACATCAAGCAGCAGGGCTCGCGCTGAACTACACGTCAACCCATCCACAAGTGCCTTGACTATTGCTCGTCGGTCCACTCCCTTATCTCGGCGACGACGGCCGCGGAGGGAGTGGGACGCCCAGGAACGCCAGGCCGCCGACAGCTGACTGAACCACGTCCCACACGGCACCCCCGAGCAGGTCACCACCCCACCTGAACCAGGTCCAGCGGGACTCCGGAGCCGACGAGCTCATGATCGGCAGCGTCGGCCACTCCGTCCAAGCCCGACTGCGCACCACCGAGCTGATCGCCGACGCCTACGGCGCGCCCGACAGCCCTCACTAACGCGGGACGGGCGGCCATAACAACCACCACCATCAACCTCTACGGCCACCTCTTCAAGCAGTCCGCCGGCGATGCCGTCCTCGCCCTCGCCCGAGCACTCGACGGCGTACAGCCAGCCAGCCTCGTGCTGTCCCCGGCGGCGAGGACGATATGCCGCTCGCGGCATAATCCAGCTTGTCTTCGCCCAGCGGCTGATCGGGATTATCGGCCGTCGGCGTGGGAGCTGCGCGCTGTTTGCCGGAGACGGGGTGGCTGTCAGCAGCCACCGCCAACCTTCCCGCATGCCGCCAACTGCCGCCTCCGTCCGTGTTCCGCTCAGCCGCGCTTTCACCTCCCTCTCGGGCGCGGGGCAGCCCCCGGGCTGGGTGGCGCGGGGGCTGCCGGGTCGTTACCGGTGTTCGGATCGGTTCAGCTGCGGCTCCGGCGGCGCACGACGGCGGTGAGGAGGATTCCGGCAGCGAGGGCGAGGGYGGCGGCCAGACCCGCATACCGGATGAGGGGTTTGCCGCCGGTGTCGGGCAGCGGGGCCGGATTCGGGCTGGGACTCGGACTCGGGCTGGGACGCGGGCTGGCGCTCGGGCTCGGGCTCGGGCTCGGGGCGACCTTTCCGTGGGTGGAGCAGTCGGTGTCGCTGGAGCCGACGGCGCAGTTGGAGCCTGCGGGGCCGACGATCGTGTTGTCGAGCCGGTGGTCGCCGATGTCGGGATTGTCGGCTGTGACCGAGTAGGTGATCGTCACGGTTCGGCCCGCGGGTACGTCGCCAGTCCAGGAGAGCACCGGGGCCGCGTAAGTGACGGTGCCGGAGGTCGTGGTGGCGTCGTTGCCCCACGTCGCGTCGTCCAGCACGTTCGTCAGGTCGTCGGTCACCGTGGCCCCGGTGTATGTGCTCCCGTTCGGGTTGGTGACCTTGAGCGTGTAGGTGACCCGCTGACCGGGCTCGGCTGACGAGGCATCGGCGGTCTTCGATACGACCAGGCCCCCGACGGTGAGGTCGCTGCTGCAGTCGGCCTCGCTGCCCGTGAGGCAGTTCGAGTGGCGGTCGCCGGTGACGTGGTTGTCCAGCTTCCGGTCACCGGTGTCCGGGGTGTTCACCGTCACCGAGTAGGTGACCGTCGCGCTCTGCCCCGGTTGCAGTGTCCCCGACCAGGACAGCTTCGGCGCCGCGTAGGTGACGGTGCCGGAGGTGGCGCCGGCGTCGTCGTAGACCGCGTCGTCGAGTACGCCGCTGAGGTCGTCGACCGCTGTGGCGTCCACCGGCAGCGTGCCGGTGTTCCGCACCACCACCGTGTAGGCGACCTTGGTGCCCGGCGCGATACTGCTGCCCGCAGCCGGGTTCGCCGTTTTGGTGATCTCGTACTGGGGGGTGTCGAACACCACGGTGGCGCAGGCCGGCGGCAGCACCCCGACCAGGTCCGACGTGTTGTCGGCGCAGTTCCGGTAGGTCCCGGCCGTGCCCGAGGTCACGTCCACGCTCAGGGTGCAGGAGGCCTGGCCGGCGTCCAGGTCGCCTGACAGGTCGACCGAGGTGCCCCCGGCGGTCGCGGCGACCTTGCCGTTCGTGCAGCTCGTGGTGAGCTTCGCCGTGCCGGCCACGGTCAGACCGGGCGGCAGGTGGTCGGTGAATGACCAGCCCTGCTTCGCGAGCAGGTCCGAGGTGTTGGTCACCGTGAACGTCAGCGTCGAGGTCGCGCCCACCGCCACCGGGGACGGCGAGAACGACTTGTCCACCTGGGGAGTCACATCGAGCACCTGGATGTCGTCGAACGCCGCATCGTTGCCGACCGGCGTCGTCTCGGCGTTGCGCATGACCACGCCGACCGAAGTCCCCGGATAGAGCTTCGGCTTGTCGGCGGCCTTGTGCACCACGAAGACGGGACTCTGGACCCCCGGGTACTCCTTCCGGTCGGTGTCGGTGCAGGGGTTGATCGGCTCGTCGGTCACCGGGTACTCGGTGGTGCCGTCGACCAGGTCGAACTGCAGCCTGGGCCCGACGAGGTTGCAGTTCCCGGCGCCGGAGGTCACCGCCGCCGTGAGGAACCGGTTGGCCGAGCCCAGGGGGATCGGCTCGACGGTCCGGAACTCCACGGCGTCCACCGGGACGGCCTGGTTCTTGGTGAACCCGGCCACGGCGTGGTTGGACGCGGGGACCGGCCGCCCCTCGTAGGACCCGATCCCCGCGGTGATGTCACGCAGCTCGTCCCAGAAGAACGCGTCCTGGCACTCGCTCAGCCCCTGCCCGAAGCCAGCCGAGTCCGTCTTGTTCAGCACCCACCCGTTGCAGTCCTGGAGCCAGGCGGGGTCGGCGGTGTACGTCTCGCCCGACGCGCCCTTGTACGAGGACAGCAGCACCGGTTCCGAGCCCGCGGCGACGTTCTCGAAGTCCTCGTCGTACACCTTCACAGGTGCCGCCGGAACTCCGGCCGTGCGCGGGGCCCGCGAACCGCCGGCCTCTCCCGCGGCGGTCACGGCAGACTTCGCACGCGGCGCACGGTCCTCCGCCTTGAGTGCATCGGCGGACGGCACCAGCCCGGCAGATGCAGCCGCGACGCCGACCGCCAGCGCGACCGCCGGTGCCCATCTGGGGATTCCATACCTCCCCCTGGTCGACCCATTACGGCGCATATGCTGCTTTCCCTCCGTAATCCTGACAATGTCGGAAAGCTCTCATATGCTCCTAATTCGGCGTACGCGGACACGCACATGATCCCCGGGAGCCACCTGATTGCCCTTCGAACGGGGCGTCCTGGTCGAACGACCCGAGGCCCGAGCGGCATGAACGCCACCCCTGGCGCCGGCCGGAAAATCGGCGGCAGGCCCGGCCATCCCATGGTGAAGATCGCGGCATGGCCAACTTCCTGAAGACCGACCGGCTCGTCCTGCGCGCGTTCACGGCGGCCGACACCGACCGCCTGCTCGCCCTGGACAACGACCCCGAGGTCATGCGCTTCATCAACGGTGGCCGTCCCACCAGCCGCCAGGCGATCGAGACGCGGACGCTGCCCCGGCTCCTGCACGATTACCCGTGCTGGGAGACCCACGGCTACTGAGCCGCGCAGGTGAAGACCACCGGCACCTTCCTGGGCTGGTTCGAGTTCCGGCCGGTGGAGGAGCACAGCACCGCCGTGGTCGAACTCGGCTACCGGTTGAACCAGGCGGCATGGGGGCACGGTTATGCCACCGAGGGATCCCGGGCCCTGATCCACAAGGGGTTCACGGACATGGAGGTCGAGCGGGTCACGGCGAACACGATGGCCGTCAACACCCGTTCCCGTCGCGTCATGGAGAAATCGGGCCTGTCCTTCGTCAGGAACTTCACCGGGGACTGGCCGGAGGCGATCGAGGGCTCCGAGCACGGCGAAATCGAGTACGAACTCACCCGGACCGAATCCGCCAAGCCGCGTGTACTGGTGCTCTGCGGAGGCTTCGCCGGGCTGGAAACGGCGTTCGCCCTCCGCCGACAAGTCGGCGAGCGCGTGGGGCTGACGGTAGTGGCCGACCAGGACTCGTTCTTGTTCAAGCCCAACACGATCTACATCCCGTTCGGACGCGACGAGGACTCGCTGCGCATCCCGCTGCCGGGGACGCTCGCCCGCCGCCGGATCGCCCTCCAGGAGAGACGGGTCGCCGAGGTCGATCCGGATGCCCGCGCCGTCGGCCTCACCGACGAAACCCGGCTGCGCTACGACTTCCTGGTCATCGCCACCGGTGCGGCGATGCGCTCGCAGGAAGTGCCCGGTCTGGCGGAACACGCGCAGACCATCTGGACCCCCCAGCAGATGCGTGCCCTCGGTGGACACCTGCGCGAACTCGAGTCCGCCGTACGGGCCGGACGACACCGGCGGGTGCTGTTCCTGGTACCGCCGAACAACAAGTGCGCCGGACCGCTCTACGAGATCGTGCTGATGCTGGACACCTGGCTCCGCCGGTCGGCCGTCCGCGACGGCGTCGAACTCACCTGGCCCACCTACGAGTCGGGATACATCCAGGCCTTCGGCCCGCGCCTGCACGAGGTGGTCAAGGCCGAGTTCGCCCGGCGCGACGTCCACGGGCACACCGACGCCGTCGCGGTGAAGGTCAGCGAGCAGGAGGTTGCATACACCGATGGGACGATCCGCCCGTTCGACCTGCTCGTCTCCTTTCCTCCGTACGTGGCCGCGGTCGACTACCCCGCCCTGGCCCGCGACGACCGGGGCTTCCTGACCACCGAGCCGTCCACCCGTCGCCTCGTCGGGCACCCCGAAATCTACGCACCCGGCGACGCTGGCGACTTCCCCGTCAAGCAGGCGTTCCTCGCCTTCCTGCAGGCCGACGCCGTGGCCGACGACCTCGCGGCCGTCATCGCTCCGTCGACGTCCCGGCTGCCGAAGCCGTTCGTCCCGACGAGCATGTGCGTCATGGAAACGCTCGACAGCGCCACCTTCGCCCAGGTCCCGCTCGAACTGTCCGGCGACCCGGCGCACCCGGTGCGCGTCGCGCGCGGAGCGGGGGGCGCGTACCGGGTCGGGACATCCCCGCTGTGGCGGCTCGGCAAGAAGGCGCTCGGCGTCTACCTGCCGGTCCAGTTCCGAGCCGGGCGCCCATTCCACCAGGGCCTCCCCTGGCGAGCGATGCAGCTGGCCCTCGACGGCATGTCTCGCGTGCTCGCCGCCGGCCCGTCCCACTGAGCGACCGACGTCCACCAAGCCCGCCCGGATACACCGGGGGGTATTTGGCGGCCGCCCGGAAGGGCATGTACGCTCCGATACCCAGGGGGGTATTAAAGGACCACGACCGGAGGCACCCATGGACTACGCCATCACCGCCACCCTCGACCTCCCCTTCGCCGAGGCGGTCGACCGCGTCCGCGACGCCCTGGCGGAACAGGGGTTCGGCGTCCTGACTGAGATCGACGTCCAAGCCACCCTGCGTGCGAAGCTCGGCGAGGAGATGGAGGACTACCTCATCCTCGGTGCTTGCAACCCGCCCCTGGCGCACCGCGCACTGACGGCCGACCGGCAGATCGGGCTGCTGCTGCCGTGCAACGTCGTGGTGCGCTCGGTCGACGGCCGGACCGTGGTGGAAGCCGTCGACCCCGCGGTGATGGCGCAGATCAGCGACGCGGCCGCCCTTGGACCCATGGCGGACGAAGCCGCAGCCCGCCTGCGCGCCGCCATGAACTCCCTGCACGACTGAGACCCGCCCGACCGGCCCTGGCGATCGCCCACGGGCCCGTACCGCCCCCTGCCCCGATGGATACCCCGGGAGGTATATCCCGGGCCTGCCCCACAGGAGAGCCGCGTGACCGCCCCCGAAACCGCCCTGACCGACATTCCGCCGACGCCGCCATCGCCCCCGGCAACCCGCCTCGGTGTACTGGGGCGCCTCGGAGTGTGGTCCTTCCACCACTTCCGGGCTGTCCTCACCGGATGGCTGCTGGTCGTGCTCGCCCTCGGCGCCTTCGCGCCGCAGGTCACCTCCGCGCTGTCCGGTGCGGGCTGGCAGGCCGACGGCTCTGACTCGGTGAAGGTCCGTCAGCTGGCCCAGCAGCACTTCGCGGGCAACGCCTCCACCGCTCTGCAGATCGTGGTGAGCGCCGACCGACCGGTCGCCGATCCCGCCGTCCAGCAGGTCATCGCCAGGGCAGGTGCGGTCGCCGCCGCCGACCCGAGGATCTCCACCGTCGTCCCGCCGCAGCCCGGCGCCACCATCAGCCAGGACGGCCATACGGCGATCCTGCTCGCAGGAGCCAAGGCGTCGCCGGACGACATGGTCCGCGCGGCGGACGACCTCAAGCAACCACTGAATGCGCTCTCGTCGGACGGGATCAGCATCCACGCGACCGGCGCCTCGGTGCTGTGGAGCGACTTCAACAAGGCGAACCACGACGCCATGATGAAGTCCGAGATCATGTCCTGGCCGGTCACCCTCGCCATCCTGGTCCTCGCCTTCGGGTCCCTGGTCGCCGCCGGACTGCCGCTGCTGCTCACCATGGCCGGGCTGGCCGCCTCGGCCGGCTCCCTGGTCCTGATCAGCCACCTGTTCCCGGTCTCCATCTGGGCGATGAACTTCGCCATGATGTTCGCCCTCGCCCTGGGCATCGACTACGCGCTCTTCCTGGTCGTCCGCTTCCGCAGCGCCCGGACGCGGCACTCCAGGGGCAGCGCCGAGGCCGTCGCGGAGACGATGGACACGGCCGGCAAGGCGGTGCTGCTGTCCGGCGCGACCGTGCTGGTGAGCCTCTCCGCCGTGATGCTGGTTCCCTCGCCGGCGTTCCGGTCGATGGCCGGCGGCATCATGCTCGCCGTCCTGTTCGTCCTCGCCGCCACCCTCACCCTGCTGCCCGCGGTCCTCGGCAGGCTCGGCCACCGCGTCGACGCTCTCGCCCTGCCGTGGGTCCGCTCCGGCGAGCACCGCTCGCAGCGCTTCGCCGCCTGGGGCGAGCGCCTCTGGCGGCAGCCGGTCCGGTACGGGGCTCTCGCCCTGGCCGCACTCGTGGCCCTGGCCGCACCGGTGGTCGGACTGCGCACCGCCATGCCGTCGATCGACGTCATCCCCGCCCATGACAGCGCCCGCGCCGGCTACACCGCCGTTCAGCAGGCGTTCGGCGCCGGGGCACCGGGGGCCCTCCAGATTCTCACCCCCACCGAACGCGCCCCGGACGTCGCCGCTCAGCTCGCCGTCACCCCCGGTATCGCCGGCGTGATGCCGGCCCAGGCGGCCGCCGACGGTTCGAACTGGTCGATGATCCAGGCCGTCCCCGCCGTCGACCCCTCCGACCCGGGACTCGGCGCCATCGTCGACACCCTGCGTGCGGATCTCCCGCACGACACTCTGGTCGGCGGCGCGGCCGTGGAGAACCTCGACCTGCAGCACCTGCTCACCCAGAAGACCCCGCTGGTCATCGGCGTGGTCATGGGCCTGGGCTTCCTGCTGCTTCTGGTCGCACTGCGCGCTCCGCTGATCTCCGCCCTCGGCACCGCCGCCAGCCTGCTGTCCACCGGAGCGGCCTTCGGCGTCGCCCGGCTGGTCTTCCAGGACGGCCACGGCTCCGGGCTCCTCGGGTTCCACCCGCAGGGCTTCCTGGACGGCTGGGCACCGGTGTTCTTCTTCGCGATGATCTTCGCCATCGCCATGGACTACACCGTCTTCCTGCTCGCCTCCGCCAAGGAGCACTACGAACGCAGCGGCGACCCCCGCGAGGCCATGGTCGGCGCGCTCGCCCACTCCGGCCGGGTGATCTTCGCCGCCGCCGGTGTCATGGTGGCCGTCTTCTTCACCTTCGCCCTCTCCGGACCGCTGCCGCCGAAGGAGATGGGCATCGTCCTCGGGACGGCCGTGCTGTTGGATGCGGCGCTCGTCCGACTCGTCCTGCTGCCGGTCCTGCTCCGGCTCACCGGGCGGGCCGCCTGGTGGACTCCGGCCTGGCTGGACCGCACCCTGCCGAAGATCACCTTCGCGCACGGCTGACCGCCGGGTACGTACGGGGCGGCCCCACCGCCCCGTACCCCTGCCAGACCGGGGCTCGATACCCCTAGGGGTACCATGCAGGGGGCGATCGAAAGCGGAGGTGCACCATGCAGGTTGACGAGGACGCCGTCGGGGCGGTGCTGAACCGGCTCCGCCGCGCCCAGGGCCAGCTGGCCGGTGTGATCGCGATGATCGAGGCCGGCCGCGACTGCAAGGACATCGTCACCCAACTGGCCGCCGTCTCACGGGCCTTGGACCGGGCCGGGTTCAAGATCGTCGCCAGCGGGATGCGCCAATGCATGGCCACCGCCGACGGCGACACCCCGCCGATGAGCGAGGCCGAGCTGGAGAAGCTCTTCCTCACCCTCGCCTGACGTTCCCGCCGCTGCCGGGCCCGTGAGCCCTCCCGGCACGTCAGGACACGACCGGCGGCGCACCTCGCGAGTCGGGACCTCCCGCCGCCCGGATGGGGCCGAACGGCACCGTTGGCGGCCGACCGTCCCGGGAAGACTGGGAGTGCGGGAATCCGCAGGCACCCAGGGAGAACGCCATGAGCGAGTACGACCAGCGCCCCGCGTGGCGAGCGGGCCGACCGGCCGCTTCGACGCTGCGGAGGGCATCATGAACGGGCCGGTCGTCGTCGGATTCGACGGGTCGCCCGAGAGCGTGGCCGCCGCCGACTGGGCGGCGCGCGAGGCGAGGCGCCGGGGAAAGCCACTGGAGCTGGTCCAGGCCTGGCCCTGGCACGGGGCGCACGTGCTCGGCAGCGATGATGCCGTGCGATGGGCCAAGCAGCGGCTGGCCCGCAAGGAGGTCGAGCTCCGCGCGCTGCTCTCCGGCGTCGAGGTGAGCGCCGCGCACATCCCCGACACCCCGGCCGCCGTGCTGGAAGCGGCCGGGAAGAGCGCCTCGCTCCTGGTGCTCGGCTCCCGTGGGCTCGGCAGGTTCCGCGGGTTCCTGATCGGCTCCGTGAGCCAGGAGGTGCTGGGACGGGCTTCCTGCCCGGTGGTGGTCATCCGAGCGGGTGCCACCGCCGCTGACGAGCACCTCCCCGGGACGGACGGCCCGCCCTCGACCGGCACCCCGTACCGCGAGGTCACCCTCGGACTGGACCTGCGCCATCGCGCCGACGAGGTGATCCGCTACGCCTTCGAGGCCGCCGCCCTCCGGTCGGCGCCGCTGCGCGTCGTGCACGCCTGGGGGCCGCCAAACGGCGGCGAGTACCTGGCCCTCGCCGCGATCGGCAACCTGGCGGCAGAGCTGTCGGCGGCCGAGCAGCAGAAGCTCGCCGACACGCTGAAGCCCTGGCGGGAGCGCTTCCCGCAGGTGGAGGTCACCACCACGACCGTGCTCGGCAGCGCCGCCCTCACCCTGGTGGAGGCCACACCGCAGGCGGGCCTGCTGGTGGTCGGCCGCCGCACCCGCCGCATGCCCCTCGGTCCGCATCTCGGACCGGTTGCCCACGCCGCCGTCCACCACGCACCGTGCCCGGTGGTGGTCGTTCCGTTCGACTGACGCCCCGACACCCCGGGGCAGGATGAAGAGAGTTGAGGTGAGACACCGATGCAGGCAGTGATCGTGTACGAGAGCATGTACGGCAACACCCGCGAGATCGCCGAGGCGATCGCCGAGGGTGTCCACCAGGCCGAGCCGGAGGCGTCGGTCAGCTGCGTCCCGGTCTCCGAAGCGGGACCGGACGTCACCCGGGCGGCCGACCTGCTGGTGGTCGGAGGCCCGACCCACATGCACGGGATGTCCACCGGCATGAGCCGCAGGCTTGCGCACTCCGCCGCCGGGAAGGGCGAGACCCCGCACGAGACGGAGGCGGTGGCCGAGAGCCCGGGACTGCGCTCCTGGTTCCATGACCTGCCGCAGACCGAGCCCGGCACCCATGCGGCGGCCTTCGACACCCGCGCCGACTTCCGGATGGCCGGCGGCGCGGCCAACGGGATCGCCCGCCGGCTCTCGCACCACCACTACGACGTGATGGTGGAGCCGGAGGGCTTCATCGTTGAGGACGCCGAAGGGCCACTGCGAGCCAGGGAGCTCGATCGGGCCAAGGCCTGGGGCGCGAGCCTGGTCTGACGCCGTGTCCGGCTCTCGTCAGGCGCGCTCGGCTCGGTCGGTCGGCACTGCGCCCAGCACGCCTCCTGTCCCGTGGTCGTAGCCCGGGGAACGAGCGCTGAGCCCCGCCGGGGATGCCGGGGCGCGGTGCCCGGATTAGCGTGGCACTCCCACGTCCCAACTCCAGCTCCGCTCGTGGAGGTGCCTTGATGCGCCGACCGTCCACCGACGCCTGGCGGCTGACGTACGAGGGCTATGACCCGGCCACGGAGGGCGTGCGCGAGGTGCTCTGCGCGGTCGGCAACGGCTATCTGGTCAGCCGGGCGGCCGCGCCCGAGTCCGAGGCCGACGGCGTCCACTACCCCGGCACCTACCTGGCAGGCTGCTACGACCGGACGACCTCGATGATCGGGGACCGCGCGGTCGAGAACGAGGATCTGGTCAACTGCCCGAACTGGCTCCCGTTGACCTTCCGGCCGGCGGGCGGGGAGTGGTTCACCGGACCTCCCGAGGCCCAGCGCCTGGAGCTCGACCTGCGGCAGGGGGTCCTGACCAGGCACGCCCTGGTGGTGGACGCGCGGGGCCGCCGCACCCGGCTGGTGCAGCGCCGGATCGCCAGCCAGGCACAACCGCACCTGCTGGCCCTGGAGACCGAGCTGCTGCCGGAGAACTGGTCGGGCCGGCTGGAGGTCCGCTCCGCCCTGGACGGCACCATCACCAACAGCGGTGTCGCCCGCTACCGCGGCCTGACCGGCCGTCATCTCGAGCCCGTCGGCCAGGGCGTGGAGCAGGACGGCGTCCTCTGGCTCGAGGTCGCCACCACCGCGTCGGCGCTGCGCCTCGCCTTCGCCGCCCGTACCCGCGCCCACCGGAACGGCACCCCCGTACCGGTCGGCCGCACGGAGGAGATCCGGGACGGCTGGGTGGCGCAGATCCTGACGCTGGAGGCGGAGGAGGGTGTGCCGGTGACCGTCGAGAAGACGGTCGCGGTGTACACCTCCCGGGACCCGGCCGTCGGTGCACCGCTGCGGTCTGCCCGGCTACTCGCCGCGCGGGCCGCAGGCTTCGACCGGCTCGTGCGCGAACACGCGGTCCGCTGGACGGAGTTGTGGCGGCGGTGCCGGATCGATGTGGACTTCGACGGCGTCGGGACGCTCCACCTGCACCTGTTCCACCTGCTGCAGACCTACTCCGAGCACTCCGTGGACCTCGATGTCGGGGTGCCCGCCCGGGGCCTGCACGGCGAGGCCTACCGAGGGCACGTCTTCTGGGACGAACTGTTCGTCCTCCAGCTGCTCAACCTGCGCTTTCCCGAACTCGCCAAGGCGGTGCTGCGCTACCGCCACCGCCGCCTGGACGCCGCCCGCCAGAACGCCCGCGACGCCGGTCTGCGCGGCGCGATGTACCCGTGGCAGAGTGCCAGCGAGGGCCGGGAGGAGTCACAGCAGCTTCATCTCAACCCGCTCTCGGGGCGGTGGCTGCCCGACCACAGCCACCTGCAGCGGCATGTCGGCTCGGCCGTCGCGTACAACGTCTGGCAGTACTACCAGGCCACCGGGGACACGGACTTCCTCGCCACCACCGGCGCCGAGATGCTGCTGGAGATCGCCCGGTTCTGGGCGACGGCGGCGACGTACGACCCCGTGCGCGAGCGCTATTCGATCCGCGGCGTGGTCGGCCCGGACGAGTACCACGACGGCTACCCCTGGACCGACCGGCCAGGCCTCGACGACAACGCCTACACCAACGTGCTGGCCTCCTGGGTCCTGGCCCGCGCCCAGGACGCCGTGGACACGCTGCCGGAGTACCGGCGCGAGGAACTGCTGGAACGACTGGAGCTGGACCGGGAGGAGCTCGACCGGTGGGAGGAGGTCCGCCGCCGCCTGCACGTGCCGTTCCACGACGGCGTGCTGAGCCAGTTCGAGGGCTACGACCGCCTGGCGGAACTGGACTGGGACCGCTACCGGCGCCACTACCCGAACCTCCAGCGGCTGGACCGGATCCTGGAGGCGGAGGGCGACAGCGTCAACCGCTACAAGGCGTCCAAGCAGGCCGACGCACTGATGCTGTTCTACCTCTTCTCCGCCCACGAGGTACGCGACCTGCTGCGCCGGCTCGGCTACCCGGCCGGACACGAGCTGCTGCGCCGCACCGTCGACTACTACCTGCGCCGCACGGTACACGGCTCCACTCTCAGCGCGGTGGTGCACGCCTGGGTGCTGGCCCGGTCGGACCGGCGCGCGTCCTGGCAGTTCTTCCGCGACGCGCTCGCCGCCGACCGCCAGGACCTCCAGGGCGGCACCACCGCCGAGGGCATCCACCTGGGCGCCATGGCCGGCACCGTGGACCTGCTGCAACGCTGCTACACCGGCCTGGAGATCCGCGAGGACGCCCTCTGGCTGGACCCCCGGCTGCCGCACGCGCTCGGCCACCTCGAACTCGACCTCCGCTACCGCGGCCACTGGGGGGTGACGGTCGCGGTGGACAGGGCCACGATGACGGTCAGTCTTCGCGAGAGCCGCCAGAAGCCGGTCCAGGTACGCGTCCGGGGCACCGCCACGACCGTCCGCCCGGGTGAGACCCACACCTTCTCGCTGTAAGCCGGTGTACCGCCGCACTGCTCCCTTCCCCCCCCCGGTCGGCAGCGCGGACCCGAGGTGGGACGCTGGTCGGGTAGGCATCTCCGCAGGAGGTGGCAGCGATGATCGCCGCACTGGTCCGGGTCCTGAACCTACTGGCAGCGGGGCTGAGACGGCTCGGCCGCCCGCGAGCCGCGGCCGTACCGCCCCCGGCCACCGCTGACGAGACCGAGCAGCAGGTGTCCGCGGCGCTGCTGGCGGGCCGGATCGGGCAGGCCGAGTACCGGGCCCGGTTGGAGGAACTGGCCAACGCGGACGACGCCCGCCGCCCGCTCGAAGTGCCGCCGCCGTAGACCCCTTGCCACATGGCCGAGCGATGTCACGGGCAAGGATCACCGACCTGTACGAGGTGACGATGGCCCACTCGTACCTGCTGGAAGGCATGACCGCTCCGGCGACCTTCAGCCTGTTCGTCCGGAGGCTGTCGCCCGGCCGGGGGTTCCTGGTCGCGGCGGGGCTCGAACCCGCGCTTGACTTCCTCACAGGCTTGCGGGTCGACGAGGACGACGTCGTGGCGTTCGCGCTCGGCCGCCCCGGGAACTGGGGACACTGCTCGGGCTCGGCTTCGCCGGCGAGGTGCGGGCCGTTCCGGAAGGCCGGACCGTGCAGGCCGGGGAGCCGCTGTCGGTCAACCTGGTCGGACTGTCACCGGTCGCCTGACTCCGGGCGGCGGCTGCGGCCGGACCAGAGCGGCTCCACCTGCTCCCACGCGGGTTCCCAGGCCAGGTCGGCCCGGTGGTCGAGCAYACGGCGGCGGACGACGTAGCCGATCCCGATCGCCGCCCACAGACCGGCCAGTGCCCCGACCCCGTAGCCGGCTGCGGCCACCGCGATGTCGGCGGCCTGTCGCGGCGGAGCGGCGGCGGCACCACCGTCGTCCACCCAGATCTGCACCGCGGTGCCGGCGGCGGTACCGCTCGGCACCTCCACCGTGCCACTGCTCGGGCTAGCCGACGGGTAGTCCCAGGCTGCCTGGGCATGGGCAGATGCGGCCACCTGCGCCGGGTCGTCGACGGCGGCGGAGAGCGTGGTGGCGGTCACCTGGTGCCGGTGCGGCGCCGTCTGCCGGGCGTCGGACTCCATGCTTCGCAGGAGCACGAGCGTGATCGCCGTGGCGAGCGCCAGGGAAAGCGCCAGCGCGAGCGACGCGCCACACAGCAGGCGGCTGCGCGCTCGGTCGGTCCGCCGGCACAGCGGGTTGTGCTCGCGGCCTGTGGCGCGTCGCAGGTGGCAGACCAGGGAATTGTGCGCGGCGGCCCGCCTGTGCGGTGCGGACGCGGTGGTCATGGCGCGCCTCCTGGATCCCGAACGACCGTACGCCGGTGGCGTCCGGCGTGCTCCTCATCTGGAAGTCTGGCTCGCGGTCGGGCCCAGTCGTAGGGCCCTGCGGGCCGAGAGGTGGGCCGGTCGGCCTGGTTTCTCGGCGACCCGGCCTCGTCACGAAAGCGAGGTCGCAGCGGGCCAGGAGGGCGAACGCGGCCGCGATCCCGGCCGGCACAGCGAGCGAGGCTGGTCGACCCGATGGTCCGGCCGTAGCGCTCGGTCAGTTCGCCGAGCTGGATCGCAGGGGCACGGACCCGCCTCCTACCGCAGTCCGCCGGTCCGCTACGCGTCGCCACGGGAGCGCAACTCGCTGCCGACCTCGTGGGCCCAGGTGCGGATCTGCTCGGGGTTGCGGAAGTCGCCGCCCTTGCCGTGCCTGACCAGGGCGCGGGCGATCCAACCGGGCGTCTCCGCCGTGATGCTGCCGCCGAAGGTGACGTGTCCCTGCGCGTGCAGGTGCTCCATCTCCTTGGCCGCGGCCCGCACGGGCGGGATCTCGTGCTGCTCGGCCGAGCTGTCGACCGGGCCGCTGCTGAACAGCCACACCGGCCGCTCCGCCAGCGCCTCCGCGTTGCGATGTGCGCAGTGCAGCGCGTCGCGGTGCCAGTGCCCGGCGTAGAGCGAGCTGCCGAGGATCACCGCGTCGTACTCCGCCACGTCCAGAACGTCGGCGGCGGGGACGACCACGGCCTCGAAGCCGTCCTGCTCCAGGGCCTGTCCGATCTCCTCAGCGATACCCGCCGTCGCGCCGTGCTTGCTGCCGTACGCCACCAGGATCCGCTGCTTCTCCATCACAGACCTCCCATCATGACCGGTTCGCTGCTCGCCCTCGAGGACGCGGCCGACACGTCCAGCATCCGCCCGCGCGGGACGCCCCGACCAGGGCCGGACGCCCCCGCACCCGGGGGCGACCGGCCCTGCCGCGACGGACCGGCAGCGCGCTGTGCTGGAAACTGCGGAGACCAAGCCGGGAGGCACGACATGAAGGTGTTCGTCGGATACGCGAGCGCGCACGGCTCCACGCGCGGTGTCGCGGAACGCATCGCGTCGGTGCTGGGCGGCCACGGCCACCACGTCGTTCTGGAACCGCTCAACCGGCGCACCGATCCGCGCGGCTTCGATGCCGTCGTGCTCGGCAGCGCCATCCACGACGGGAAGTGGCTGCCCGAGGCCGTGGAGTCCGTCCGGCGGAACGCCGACGCCCTCGCCCGCTGCCGGGTCTGGCTGTACAGCGTGAGCCTGGTGGGCGAGCGAACCAGCGCCTTCCGCCCTGCCGTCGCACGTCGGCTGCGCCGACTGAAGGCGAGGCGTCGTCAGGCGGAGCTGCCGCCCGAGTTGGAGGCGGCGGTCCACCCGCGCGGTCAGCATGACTTCGCCGGCGCGGTGGCACCAGCGCACTGGCCGCCCGTCGGCCGGCTGGTGTTCGGCGTGATGGGGGGCCGGTACGGCGACCACCGCGACTGGGCCGAGATCGAGACCTGGGCCGACGGGATCGCCCGGGCCCTGGTGAACGGCACCGTGGAGTGACTTACCGGTCCGGTCACTGAGGCCGGACGATGACCACCGGGCATGTCGCGTGAAGCGCGCACTGCTGGCTGACCGAGCCGAGCAGGCTACGGGCGAAGGTCCCCCGGCCCCGGCTGCCCACGACGAGGAGCTCGGCTCCCTCGGCCGCGTCCAGCAGCGCCTCCGCGGGGTTGGCCCGAACCACCCGCGCACGCACCTCCACCGACCGGTCCTCACCGAGCACCTCGCGCACCTCGTCGTCCAACCGCTGCTGGGCGACCTGCACGTCGAGGTCGGCGTCGACGGCGGGCGCCGACCAGCCGTACATGGGCGGGAACTCCCAGGCGGTGATCGCGTCCACCGCACCGCCGATGAGTTCGGCCTGCCGCACCGCCCACCGCAGCGCGCCGTGCGAGGACGGGGAGCCGTCCAGGCCGACCACGACGCGGGGAGCCGACTCTTCGCTGCCCATTCCGCACCTCCTCGCTCGAGGAGACCACTTCCACGCTGCACGCGGATCGGGCATCCGTCCATCCGGTCAGTCCGGGAGGCGGACGGCGAGGGCGGGCCTGATCCGGGCGGCGTGCCGGGCCGGGCCGAGCGCGCCCAGCAGAGAGGCCGCGAGGGTGACGCCGGCCAGGGTGGCGATCGGGCCCCATTCGATCGGGAAGCCGCCTTCGAGGCCGCTGAAGGCGGAGCTCTTCAGGTACATCAGCCAGGTGGTGAGCACCCCGAGCAGGCCGCCCAGCAGAACGCCTTCCAGTGCGATGAAGCCGCTCTCCCACAGGAACGACCGCTCGACCGTGCGTGCCTGGCAGCCCAGCGCGCGCAGCACGCCGATGGTGCGCCGACGCTCTCGGACGGCGCGGACCATGACCACGCCGAGGCCGGTGATGCCGATCCCCAGGCCGAGGGCCAGGAAGCCCTGCATCAGCCGGAAGAAAGCCGTGTTGGCCGCGAACAACCGTTCCACATCGGCGGCGATCGGGGTGGCGACAAGGCTGGCCGAGAGGTGGTCGCCCTGGAGTCGGCCGGCCAGTTCCTCGGGCGTGACGCCGGGTGCGGTGCGCACCAGGGCGCTGGCCGTCTGGGCCTGCGGGCCGAACTGCCCGGTGACGCTCGCCGAGCCCTCCACCAGCGGGTAGACGGTGGCGCTGCTGCCGATGGCGGGGTAGAAGGCGAGGCCGCTGTCGAGGACTCCGGCGATGGTCTTCTGCTCGGTGCGGCCGCTCACCGGGTCGGTGAGGGTCAGCATGTCGCCCGGGGCGTAGAACTTGCCGCTGGGCCCGCCGGTGTGGCCGAAGAAGTTGTCCAGGACGACATACTCGGGGTGGGTGCCGAGTGCGGCCCATACGGCCGGGTCGTCCGGCAAACCGGGCAGGCGGTCATGGAAGCTGAAGCCGGTGGCCGCGTCGGCGGGGACACCGACCACCGCCGTCTCCAGCGGCTTGGTGGTGCGGTGACCGGGGTCGGTGGACTGGCCGCGCGCGTTGAGCAGCGGGGTGACGCCGGAGACCTGTCCCGCATACGCGGCGGAGCGCAAGCCGGCCAGCGGGTCGCCTCCGGTCGCCTGCGGGTTGTAGTCCAGCCGCAGGGTGTAGCCGGCGGTGGCGTCGGCTACCGCCCGGTCGACGCTGGCGTTCATGATCCCGGAGATCTGGGTGAGCAGGACCAGGACGAGGGTGATCAGGGTGTACATCACCAGGGTCGAGCCCGTGCGGAATCGCTTGGCGAGCGGGTAGGCAGCGGCGAGTCTGGCGGCCAGTCCCTGCTGGGTGGGCCGGTTCATCAGGCGGCGCAGCGGGCGTACCAAGGCGCGCTGGTTCTCGCTGACGAGGACGACGGCGGAGAACGCGGCGAGGCTGCCGAGGATGACGTAGACCGCCATCGACGGGGAGTCGAAGACGGCGGGGCGGACCACACTGGCGACCAGCGTCCAGATCAGGACGAGTCCGGCGGCCAGGCTGGTGGCCGCCCGGCGCGGCATCACCCGGCGGGCGGCGGGCACTGCGAGGGCCACGGCCAGGGCGGGGAGCAGGTAGGTCTGCTCGGCCTGGCTGCGGGCGATCGCGGGTACGGCGGCCACCGCGCAGAGCACGCTGAGGGCGCTGGAGACGACCAGGAGTCTGCGGCGCGTTCGGCGGCCGGTGTCGGCGGGCAGGTCGCGGATGGCGGCGATGATGTTGAAGCGGCTGATCCGGACACTGGTGGCGACGATCGCCGCCAGGGCGATCACCAGGCCGAGCGCTGCGCCGTTGAGCAGGCTGGTCGGGGTGATGGCGAAGGCGATGTCCAGGCCGCTGCCGTCCACCGACCAGCTGCGGAAGATCTGGGCGGCGATCACGGCCACGCCCCAGCCGACGCCGATGCCGATGGCCACCCCGGGCAGTACGGCGGCCAGGGCGTAGGCGGCGCCCTCAAGGGAGAAGGAGCCGACCAGCCGGGAGCGCTTGAGCCCGATCGCACGCAGCATGCCCAGGTGGGCCTTCCGCTCCTCGGCGAGCATCACGAATATGTTCACCAGCAGCAGCGCACCGGCGATGATGCTGAAGCTGCCGATCATCAGGAACAGCGCGCCGAGCGCGTCTCCGGTCTCCCGGGCCTGCTGGAGCACGGTGTGCTTGGGGGTGTCGACGGCGGCGCGGGCGGCGTCCGGGCCGAGCACGGTGCGGATCTTCGCGGTGACAGGGTCGGTAAGCTTCTCACCCGCCTCGACGCCGCCGCGGTTGGACACCATGGTCACCGTACGGGCCTGGTCGCCTGCGGCGTCGAGCGCGCCCGGGGGCAGGAAGACGTTGCGGTTGACCCGGCCGCCGAGGCCCGTACCGGCGAGGCCCTCCTGCGGGACGACCCGGGCGACGGTGTAGTCGACTGGTTGGCCGTAGAGGTACACGGTGATCAGCTGTCCCGCGCCGACCTTGAGGGAGTGGGCGAGGGGTTCGTTGAGGACGACCTGCCCGGGCGGCGGCGCCGGGCCGCTCAGCCCGGAGCCACCGCCTGCCGCGCCGAAGCGGGCGGCCGAGTCGAGGTCCAACTGCCAAGCCAGCACCCGGGGTTCGGCAACCGGAGTGGAGCCATTGCCGTTCGTGGCGGCGGCCTGGGTGACCTGGGCGGTCAGCACCCCGTCGACGTCGGGGTCGGCGGCGAGCGACTGGAGCCGGGCGGCGACGKCGCGCCCGGCCGAGGCATCGGTGCTGACGATCCGTTCGTCGACCGGTCCGAGTGTGCGGTAGGCCTCCTGGCGAACCGAGAAGTTCAGGGTGTCCCCCACGACGAGGGCGCCCACGATGATCGCGGTGCCGAGGACGGAGCCGCTGATCACCAGCGCTGCCTCGGTGCGCCGCCGCGCGACCTGGCGCAGCGCCAGCCGCCGGACGACCGGCTGACGGACGGCCACGAGCAGCAGTGCCAGCAGGGCGACGCCGAGAGTGCCAAGGAGCGGGAGCAGGAGGTTCGGGTACATCGATCAGCCCACCAGTTCGACCTTCCGGGTGTCGGAGACCAGCCGGCCGTCACGCATCCGCACCAGGCGAGGCAGCCGACGGCCGATCGCCTCGTCGTGGGTGACCAACACGATGGTCTGGCCCTCGTCGCGGTTGAGCGTGGTCAGCAGGTCCATCACCTGGCCGGCCATCGCGCTGTCGAGGTTGCCGGTCGGCTCGTCCGCCCAGACCACGGCAGGACGGGCGACCAGGGCCCGGGCGATGGTGACGCGCTGCTGCTCGCCGCCGGACAGCTCGCTCGGCCGGTGATCCACCCGGCGCTCGAGCCCGACCCGCTCCAGCATCGCGGTGGCACGGGCGCGGGCCTCGCGCGGCGCGACACCGGTGAGCAGCAGCGGGAGTTCGACGTTCTCGACGGCGGAGAAGACCGGGATCAGGTTGAAGGCCTGGAAGACGAAGCCCATGGTGTGGGCCCGGTGCTCGGTGCGTTCGGCGTCGGACATCGCGAACAGGTCACGGCCCTCCACCTCGACCCGCCCGGCGTCGATGTCGTCCAGGCCGGACAGGCAGTTGAGCAGGGTGGTCTTGCCGGAGCCCGAGGGGCCCATCACCCCGACCAGCTCCCCCCGCTGCACGGTCAGGTCGAGCTCGCGCAGCGCCGTCACCTCGACCGTTCCGGTCCGGTAGACCTTACGGACTCCGGTGGCGGCCAGCAGCGGGCGGTGTCCGTCGCTCGTCCGGGTGTCCATGGCCGCCTCCTCGCCGTACGCACGGGACGTTCCCTGCTCTCCAGCCTCGCCGTGGCCGGCGGCCCGCCCAAGGTCTGGTCGGCCCGTCCGGGTGGTCCGTTCGGCCCTGGTACGGGCCGGGGCCGGGCGGTTCCACTGGGAGGTACGGGTGGGCCGCCCCGGACGCCCGGGCACGAGGACACCTGGAGGCGACCATGAAGGCCAGCGTCGGGGACCGGGTCATCGTGGAGGGCACTCGCCCTGGTACACCGCGCCGCGACGGCCGGATCGTCGCCGTGCACCACACGGACGGCAGCCCGCCCTACGAGGTGCTCTGGTCGGACAACGGGCGGATCTCACTGCTCTTCCCCGGCCCGGACGCCCACCTGCACCACTACCCGCACGGCGACCGCGAGGAGACGCCCAGCCGAACCGACCCGCAGTCGCTCCACACATTTGCGGACTGAGCGCGAGGTGTCGTGGTGGCCTGCGACCCCTCCAGTTTCAGCGGTCGGCGGCTGGTTGCCTCGGGCTGCCCGTCCGGTCGGTGACGGACACCACGCCGTCCACCGCCCGGCACAACCGCAGCACGATCGGCACCAGGTAGGCCGGCTCGACGGAACCGCTGAGCACCACCCGGCCCTGCTCCACCTCGACTCCGACCGCCGCCGGGCTGACGCCCTCCGTCCGGCCGAGCACGTCCTCCACGATCTCCTGGCGGATCGTCAGATCGTTCCTCAGGAACACCCGCAGGAGGTCGCCCCGGCTGACCATGCCGACGAGCCGGCCTTCCTCGTCCACTACGGGCAGCCGCTTAACCCCGTGACGCTCCATCAGCCGGGCCGCCGCGACCACGCTCGCGTCGGGCGTCGTGCGGATGGCCGGGCTCGACATCAGCTCCCGCGCGGTCGTCGGCCCGGTCTCCGGGGCCGGCTGCGGGGGCATCAGACCGGCGGGATCCTCCTGTAGCGCCTGAGTGCGCATCAGGTCGGCCTCGGAGACCACGCCCAGCGGCCGGTCCTCGGCGTCCACCACCGGGACCGCGGTGATGCCGTACTCCCCGAGCAGAGCCACGATCTCGCGGAAACCGGTCTGCGGTACGACCCGGATGACCTCGCGGGTCATCATCTCGCCCACGGTTCGGTGCCCCATCACGAACTCCTCTGCTGATCGGCCTGGTCGTACAGGCCCTGAGTGTCCGGCACCGGACGGAAACGCCACGGCCGGCTGTCACGCAGCAGAGGTGCCGCTCCTCCGGCGGCGTCCGGCAGGCGAAGCTCGGCGAGGGTCGGCGAAGGCTCGGCCATGATCGACATCTCCTTGCTCCCCGACTCAGCGGTCGGAGGCGGTTCACAGCACGCCGTGGCTGTCGTGCCAATGTGTCCTCGGCTGCACCGTACGACGATTCACGGCGCACCCACACCTGGTCTCCTTTGATGGAACTCTGCGGCTTCCGAGATGATCGTCGCGCTCACCTCCGCGTGGCTGCATCGCCCCCTGGTGCGAGCTGCTTCCACGGTGCATCGCAGACCACGTGCGGGCCGAGCGGCGCGAAGCCCTGATTCGGGGGCCACTCGCCCGCATCTCTCCGGGCACTGATCGGCCTGCCGCCGTGGGCCTTCCGGCCCTCGCGGCCGGCGCCGGCAGGTCCTACGGTGCCGATAGGGGCAAAGCGCCCGACCGACGGTCGCCGCCCCGCACACCGGTGGAGGAGCCATGACAGCCACCAGCGAACGCCGCCCCATCGTGTTCGGCGTCGACGCCCTCACCCCCGGGCCGATGGCCGTGACCTGGGCCGCCGACGAGGCCGCTCGGCGCGGGCGGCCGCTCCGGCTGATCCACGCCGTACCACCGGTGACCCACGACATCCGGGGCTACGAGGAGGACCGCCACCACAAGGCGCTGAGCGCGCTCGGCGACGAGGCGCTCGACAAGGCCTCCGTGCTCGCCCGCGAGCGGCACCCGCAGCTGGAACCGGCCACGGCCCTCGCCGTCGGCAACCCGGCCCAGGTGCTGTGCCGGGAGTCGCGGCACGCCGAACTCGTGGTGCTCGGCTCGCGTCGGATGAGCCGCTTCGAGGAGCTGCTGAGCGCCTCCTCGGTGGCCGTTCCGGTGAGCGCCCAGGCGCACTGCCCGGTGGTCGTGGTGGGCGAGCCCGAGCACGTCACCCAGGAACCGTCCTACGTGGTGGTCGGCGTCGACGGCAGCGAGTCGTCGGCGGCAGCCGTCGACGTCGCGTTCGACTTCGCGGCCCGCCGGGGCGCCGCGCTGCGTGCCGTGTGGGTGTGGCAGTCACAGCTGATCGCCCACCTCGACGAGCACGGGGCCGTCCAGACGCTGCGGCGGCAGCTGGCCGAGACCACGGCTGGGCGGACCGCTGCCTTCCCCGACGTGCACCTCACCCACGAGGTGATCCGAGGCCACCCGGTCGAGGAACTGGCCAAGGCCTCCGAACACGCCCTCGCCGTCGTGGTGGGGCGCCGCGGCCGCGGCGGATTCGCTGGAATGCGACTCGGCTCAGTACCGCACGGGCTGCTGCACCGCGCCCACTGCCCGGTCATCACGGTCCCGTCCTGACCATGCCCACCGACGAGGCGGGCCGTATCCACCAGACCGCGGAGCCTGGTGACACCGGGATCCCGGACCCGCGCGAGCCGCTCACCCTGCTCTTCCGCGATCTGCGGACCTCCCCACAGGGTCTGACCGAACGCGAAGCGGCCCGTCGCCAGGCGGTGTACGGGCCCAACGCCCTCACCCGGCGCGGCGGTCGGCTCTGGCCCCGGGAGCTGGCGCAGCAGTTCACCCACCCGCTAGCGCTGCTGCTGGCGTTCGCGGCCATCCTTGCCGGCGTCAGCGGCGCGCCCGCGCTCGCAGTGGCGATCCTGGCGGTGATCGTTCTCAACGCGCTGCTTGCCTTCGTCCAGGAGCGTCAGGCCGAGCAGGCCGTGGAGGCGCTCGCCGGCTTCCTGCCCGAGCAGGCCACGGTGGTGCGGGCGGGCCGCCGTCGTGAGGTAGAGGCGGCCGCGCTGGTGCCCGGTGACGTCCTGGTGATCGAGGAGGGCGATCAGGTCTCCGCCGACGCCCGGCTGCTGTCCGGAGGCGTGGAGGTCGACCTGTCCGCGCTGACCGGCGAGTCGGTCCCGGTGTTTCGCTCCTCCGAGTTCGTGGACGGATCCGGCCCGCTGCTGGGCGCCCGCGACCTGCTGTTCTCCGGCGCCGCCTGTACCGGCGGCCAGGCCCTGGCCGTGGTCACCGCCACCGGTATGCACACCGAGCTGGGCCGGATCGCCGCCCTGAGCCAGCGCACCCGCCGCGAGGAGAGCCCGCTGGAGCACCAGGTCAAGCGAGCCGCCCGGCTGATCGCGCTGATCGCGGTCGGTGTCGGCCTGGCGTTCCTGCCGATGGGCCTGGCAGCCGGGCTGTCCCTGGCAGCAGCTGTCACCTTCGCGATCGGCCTGCTGGTCGCCAACGTGCCCGAGGGCCTGCTGCCGACCATCACCCTCGCCCTCGCCTCGGGGGTTCGCGACCTCGCCCGCCGAGGCGCCGTGGTCAAGCGGCTCTCCGCAGTGGAGACGCTGGGCTCGACCACCGTGATCTGCACCGACAAGACCGGAACCTTGACCGAGAACCGGATGCGCGTCACCGCGGTGTGGATCCCCGGCGGTGAGCTCTCCGTCGACGAGGTGCCGGAGGCCTCAGCCGACCTGTGCCTGCTCGCCGACGCGGCAGCCGCCTGCACCACGGCCGACCCGGCGGCCGGCCACGGCGACCCGACCGAACTCGCCCTGCTCGACCTCGCCGACCGCCTCGGCACGCCCCGGCCGCCCGGAGAACGCGACCTCGAGCGCCAGGCGGTGTTCCGTTTCGATCCGCACATCAAGCTGATGACCACCGCCGACACCCGGGGCGACCGGATCGTCCTGCACACCAAGGGCGCCCCGGAGGAGGTTCTCACTCACGCCACCGGCCTGCTGGACCACGGCACCGAGCACCCCCTCACTGCCGCCGACCGCACCGAGGTCGTGCATGCCATCGGCCGCCTGGCGGCGCGTGGACTGCGCGTGCTCGCGGTGGCCCGACGGCCGCTGGCGTCCGGGCAGCCGCCGCCCGCCCGCAGAGAGGAGGCCGAGCGGGCGCTGTGCCTGATCGGCCTGGTCGCCATGGCTGACCCGCCCCGGCCGGAGATAGCCCGATCCATCGAACAGGCGCACCGGGCAGGCATCACCGTGCACGTGGTCACCGGCGACAACGGGCTGACCGCTGCCGCCGTCGCCGACCAGGTCGGCATCGGCCACCGCGGCATGCGGATCGTCACCGGCACAGAGCTGGACGCGATGGGCGACGACCGGCTGGACGCGCTGCTGGCTCGCGGTGAGGAGGTGATCTTCGCCCGTACCTCGCCCGAGGCCAAACTGAGGATCGCCGAGGCTCTGCGTTCCGAGGGCCACACCGTCGCGATGACCGGGGACGGCGTCAACGACGCCCCCGCCCTGCGGCGCGCCGACATCGGCGTGGCGATGGGCCGCTCCGGGACCGACGTCGCCCGCGAAGCGGCGACGATGGTGCTCACCGACGACAACTTCGCCACCATCGTGGCCGCGGTGGAGGCCGGGCGCCGGACCTACGACAACATCCAGAAGTTCATCGTCTACATCTTCACCCACGCCGTCCCCGAGGTCGTCCCCTTCCTGGTCTTCGCGCTCGCCGGCGGCGCGATCCCACTCCCGCTTACGGTGATGCAGATCCTCGCCATCGACCTCGGCACCGACACCCTGCCGGCTCTTGCCCTCGGCCGCGAGAAGGCTGAACCCGGGCTGATGGACCGTCCGCCGCGCCCCCGCAACGAGCGGGTGATCAGAGGGGCCATGCTCGCCCGTTCCTGGGGCTTCCTCGGCCTGATCTCGGCCGCCCTGGTCATGGGCGGCTACTTCCTCACTCTCACCTCGGGCGGCTGGCACCCCGGCGATCCCACCGGCGTGGGCACCCCACTGCATCTGACCTACCAGCGGGCCACCACGGTCGTCTGGCTCGGCATCGTCGCCTGCCAGATCGGCACCGCCTTCGCGGCCCGCACTGAGCACGCCTCGCTCCGATCGGTCGGTGTCCTCAGCAACCCGCAGCTGCTCGGCGGCATCGCCTTCTCGCTGGCTTTCGCCGCCGCGATCGTCTACCTCCCCGCCCTGCACGAGGTGTTCGGCACCGCGGCACTCACCCCGGCGCAGCTCGCGATCGTGGCACCGTTCCCGTTCGTGGTCTGGGGCGCGGACGAGCTGCGCCGGGCCCTGGTCCGCCGCCATGCGGGCGCCTTCCCGGTGCCGGCCGTGCCCGCTCCGCCCGTCCTCGTCCGGCCCATTTCGGAGGAACCCGTCCATCACCCGCTGGCCGTGCTGCTCGCCCGCCATGGCTGGACCGCCCACCGCCTCGTTCACGCGCTGGGCGTCAGCGAGCACGCGGCCGCCGAGATCATCGCCCACGCCCGCAGGGTCGCCGCCGAGCACGGGCGCCGCACACCCTGACCGGATCACCGCCCTGAAGCCCGCGCACCCCAACTCCGGTGGCACCGGTACCGATTGGATCGCCGAACCCTGGGCCCTGGGCAACGGCACCTACCAGGTCGGCGACTTTCCGACCGACTGGTTCGAGCGGAACGACAAGTTCCGCGACGTCATGTGCCGCAACCAGATCGCCATGGGCACCGGGAACGTCACCGCGACCTCGCCACCCGCCTCACCGACTCCTCCGACCTCTATCCACGCCCGGCACCTCCATCGGCCGGCAGCGAGGCGCTCATCGGCGGCGCCGGGACCGTAATTGCGTGCAAGATACAACTACCCTGCTCCTGATCGCCGAGTAGGGCCGTGGCCGACCCGTTCCCTCAACCGGCGACCGGGCCGACCACCAACCCGAGCTGCCGCGAAGGCCACCAGCGCGGCGGCTGCCGCCACTCCGCCGTCGGCCAAGGACAGCGGCTCGGTCTCGAGCACGCCCCGGAGGAACGGCACATACAGCGCCGCGACGCCAAGCCCCGCCGACGCGAGGACGGCCAGCGGGAGGAACAGGTTGGCCCTGGTGAACAGCCGCTCCCGCAGGCCCAGCACCACACCGAGCTGCGCCGCGAGCAGGGCCAGGAAGAGCACGCTCTGCCACGGGTGTCCGGCTCCCTCGGCCCACAGACCGGCGCCCAGGGCGACCACCGTGACCACCACGCCCAGTCGCAGCACTCGCTGCCACAGTCCGGCCCCCAGCACATGCTCGTCCGGCGGCCGGGGCGGCCGCCGCATGGCCCGGGCGGAGACCGGTTCCGCACCGACGGCGACACCGGTCAGCCCATGGGTGAGCAGGTTGATCCACAGGATCTGGCCCGCCCGCAGCGGCACCGCGAGCCCCATGAACGGGCCCAGCAGCATGACCAGGATCTCCGCCGCGCCGCCGGAGAGCGCATAGAGCAAGAAGCGCCGGATGTTGTCGTAGACCCGGCGGCCCTCCTCCACCGCCGCCACCACGGTGGCGAGTTCGTCGTCCGCCAGAACCAGATCAGCGGCCTGTCGAGCCACCTCGGTACCGCGCCGTCCCATCGCCACCCCGATGTCCGCCCGCTGCAGCGCCGGGCCGTCGTTGACGCCGTCGCCGGTCATCGCGGTGACCGCCCCGCCCGCGCGCCAGGCCTCGACGAGGTCGAGCTTCGCCTGCGGATCGGTGCGCGCGAAGACCCGCACCCGCGCCAAGTCCGGCACGGCCCCGGCCGCAAGCTCCCGACCCGTGACCACCTCGGTCTTCGCCCGGCCACCACCCTCCCCGTCCTCCAGCAGCCCGATCCGGTCGGCGATCGCCTGAGCGGTGGCCGGGTGGTCCCCGGTGATCATTACCGGCGTGATACCGGCCCGGTGGCAGGCCGCGATGGTCGCGGCAGCCGCCGGCTTGGGCGGATCGCTGAGTGCGGCCAGCCCGAGCAGCCGCAGCCCCGACTCCACCGGACCGGCGACCTCGTCCCGCAGTCCCGACGCGACTGCCAGCACGCGGTAGCCCCCGGCGGCCAGCCGGGCGGCCGCCTGCCGGGCCTCGTCCAGCAGGGCGGGCCCCGCGTCGAGCACGGCCGGATCGAGTACGGCCTCGGGGGCTCCCTTGAGGCAGATCTCCCGCTGCCCGGAGGGGGTGTGATGCACGGTGGCCATCCGCTTGCGAACGCTGTCGAAGGGCAGCTCGTCGACCCGGGGATACGCCTCGGCCAGGCTGTCGAGGTCGCAACCGGCCTTCGCCGCGGCCACGAGCAGTGCCGCCTCGGTCGGGTCGCCGAGGGCGGTCCACTGCCCGTCGCCCGTCTCCGGCGGCCGCAGCGCCGCGTCGTTGCACAGTGCGGTCACCCGTAGCAGAGCACGGGCAGCGAGCAGCGCCTCGGCGCCCTCGGCCAGCACCTCACCCACCGGCTGGTAGCCCGAACCGGTGAGCGTGGCCTTCCACTCGGGAGCCCACAGCCGCTCGACCACCATCCGGCCCTCGGTGAGCGTGCCGGTCTTGTCGGTCGCGAGCACGGTGACCGAGCCCAGCGTCTCCACGGCCGAGAGCCTGCGGACGACGGCGTGCCGCAGGGCCATCCGGTGGGCGCCGAGTGCCAGCGCGAGCGTCACCACGGCGGGCAGCGACTCGGGTACGGCTGCCACGGCGAGGCTGATCGCGGTGACGGCCATCGCCTCGGGCGCCTGGCCGCGCACCAGCCCCAGCACGAAGACCACCAGGCACAGCCCGACGGTGACCAGGGCCAGCACCCGGCCGAGCCCGGCCAGCCGACGCTGCAACGGCGTGGGCTGAGGGCGTGGCCGCAGCGAGATGGCGATCCGGCCGAGTGCACTGTCCGCACCGGTGGCCGTGACGGTGGCGATCGCCCGGCCGCGCAGCACCGTCGTACCCGCGCTGAGTCCGGCCTCGCCATGCACGTCCTTCTCCACCGGGACGGACTCGCCCGTCAACATCGACTCGTCCACCAACAGCGCGGCAGCCTCGGCCAGTTCGGCGTCAGCGGGGACGATGTCCCCCTCGGCGAGCAGCAGGACGTCACCCGGCACCACACCGGCGGCGGCCACCTCCCGCTCTTCTCCGCCGCGCAGCACCCGCGCAGAGGGGGCGGAGAGCGCCGACAGAGCGGCCACCGCGTTGGCCGCCCGGATCTCCTGAGTGACCCCGACGGTGGTGTTCACGAGGATGACCAACCCGATCACGACCGCATCGGCGTGGTCACCGGTCGCCAGGGTGAGCGCGACCGCGGCGAGCAGGACCAGGATCAGCGGGTCGCGCAGCTGAGCGGCGACCCGGGACCACAGCGGCGGGGCCGACGGCGCGCCAACCTCGTTGGGCCCGTGCTCGGCCAACAGCCGGGCGGCCTGCTCCTCGGTCAGCCCCGCACGGTGGGTGGCGGCCCGCGTCACCGCTCACCCCGCTCTGCTCGCCCGGCCGGGTAGCGGGCGGTGGTGGCGAGCGCCATACCGGCGTACAGCGCAAGGAGTCCGATCAGCCCACCGCCCTCGCGGAAGCCGCCCAGAAAGAACCCGACCACGACATACTGCGGCAGCGCCGGTAACCACCAGTTCACCAGCACCATCCCGCGAGAGTCCCTCAGCCAGAGCCACCGCGAGGGCGGCAGGTCCAACCAGGCCTCCACCCGGACCGGCGCCGGAAGCGGAGCGTCCACGACGATCACCTCCTGAGCACCATGCTGCAGATCGGTACACGCGCTGTCGGCCCGCGCTGAGAGCCGTCACGGTCCGGCACGTTCTCGGATACTCCAAGGCTCCCCCAGGCCAACACCGTCCGCGAGGGGCGGACCGGCCGAGGGAGCAGGGCCGGGCGGACCGCTGCGGCGGTACAGGCAGGGCCAGAACGCCGGTGTGTGGGCCGCGTAGGCGTCCCAGGCGGGGCCGAACTCAGCAGCGACCTCGCGTTCTTCGCTGTCGGCGAGGCGTACGTAGACGTACACGAGTAGCCCGGTGCACCATTGCTCGGCGGCCACCAGCGCGGCGCGTCGGACGCGCAGCCTCGCCAGTGGTGGCCGGCGGGGCTCGTCCGGGCTGACCAGGCGCGCCGAGTCGTAGACCCCGCTGCGAGGGATCAGTGCGGCGAACGTGATCGCGAGGACGGCACCCATGCTGCTCTCACCTCATTCGGCATGTGCGGGCCGAGCTACCGGCCGCCCGTCCGGTGGTGCCGGTCGTTGTTCTTGTGCAGTTGGTCGGTGTCCTGGCGGTGGTCGTCGCCTCCGCCGTGCATGCCGCGCATCATGAAGAACATCATCAGCGGGCAGACGGCGACGATGCCGAGCAGCGCGATGGTGCCCACCGGCACGCCGAGGGCTGGAGCACCGACGACGGCGATGGCGATCGCAATGGCGTACCGGCCGTAGTTCTTGTTGCTTCTCATGGCAGGCTCCCAGGGGGCGCGAGCCGCGCGCTGGTGCTCGGCGCGCAGAACTCATGATCTGGCAGCGTCGCGCAGCGCGCTGAGGCGCTTGCGGTACTCCTGGTCGTCGATCTCGCCGCGGGCGAACCGCTCCCCGAGCAGCTGCTCGGGCGTGGGTCCGGGCGCGGCGGGCGGCGCCGTGGGGTGGGTGTCCGAGCGGCTCAGCGCGCGGAAGAGCAGGACACCACCGACGACGAGCAGCGCCGTGAACAGCAGCATGCTCAGGCTCATCCCGAACCATCCCCACCCGCTCATGCCGTGACTGTCCCAGTACATCATCACGTTCACCTGTCCTCGTTCTTGGCGAACCGGGGCTGATGCTCCTGTTCTCACCTTCATGCTCCCGCTCCGGCCGGTGGCCGGCATGGGCCGTCCGGTCCCATGCCACCGGGCCGGCGGGCCCCTACCCGGGCGAGGCTCGCGAGAGCACAGTGGAAGGACTGGAACCGGGCCTGAGGTGGTGCGCCATGGGTGTCGCCCACGTGGTGGTGGTCATGGTCGCCGCCGTCTTGATCGCAGGTCTGGGCTGGTTCTTCTTCGGGCCGCGCCGGGCCTTGGCCGCGCGGTTGGAGGGCCGGGTTCAGCGGGTGGACGTGACGGTGCGTGGCGGCTATCGGCCGGATGTCATCCGCCTGCGTCAGGGTGTGCCCGCGGAGCTGGTGTTCGACCGGCAGGAGAGCGGCGAGTGCACCTCCCGGGTCGTCTTCCCGGACCTGCGGGTGAGCGCGGCGCTGCCGGCGTTCAAACGCACCACGGTGGCATTCGTCCCGACCGAGGCGGGGCCGCCCGGCAGCGCTGGCTCCCTTCGGACGTGGCCAGTTCACCGCCCCGGACCGCTTCCTCCCCCTCCTCGGGCGCGTTTTCACCAGTGTCACGCCGTGGGTGCGCACCGTCTATGTACAGCAGGCGCCGCCACGACCGGTGTCGCCGTACATCGCGGACTGGGCCCGCCCGTTGCAGCCCTCGGACACGGCCCGCTTCGACCGTTTCGCAATCCGCTGCACCCCACTCGGGCAGCGTCCGACCGAGCCGCACTGGATCTCGCAGACCTGGGGCGGGCACCAGGCGCTGACCGGTGGCGGATTCGCGTGGGGCGCCTTCGTCGGCCCCTTTCTGGCTACGGTCGCCTGCGGGTACCTGGTCGGCCGCGAGCACCTCGATGTCGCGGTGGCGACGGACCCGGCGTTCCGGCGCCTCGATCTCGCCCTCGCCTGTGTGACCGCCGCCACCGCCGCGGCTCGGGCCAACGGCCTGACGCCCACCTGGGCCGCCTCCCAGACCAATCTCGCCAGCCGCGCCCTGGCCGCAGCCGCAGGCTTCCGGCCGGTCCGGAACGAGGTCGTGTACTGGACCGGCCCGGCCCGGCCCGGCTCCTGACTCTTCGTCAGATATCCGGGCCGGGCAGCGTCAGTGTTCTGTCAAGGTCGGCCCCTCGGCCGCCAAGACGATGTCAAAACGGGCCGGCCGACCAGCCGGGCAGTGCTTCGCTGGGCCGCTCCCCCGCCCTGCCGTCCGCCACGGACCATCCTGGAAGGTACCGGAACTGATGCACCGTTCGGCCTGTACACAAGACCCCGGAACTCCACCGGCCTCGGCGGGCCGGACTCCCCCCAGCTGGGCGGCGGCCAGAACGGACTCCCCTCGGCCGGACCCCGCGAGCCGAAACCAGGACTTGTTCCGCCGCCCCGATCGACGATCGGCGGCCACCCCGCCCAGCAACCGCCCGACGTAACCGCCCCGCGCACCCCGCCAGTTGATCGACGCCCGGCAGCTCCGCGCCGCACTGCCCGCCGCGCTGCGCAAGCTGCACCCCCGCATCATGGCGAAGAACCCCGTCATGATGGTGGTGGAGGTCGGCTCCACCCTGACCATTCTGACCGCGGTGATCCACCCGAGTGTGTTCGCCTGGGTAATCAGCTTCTGGCTCTGGCTGACCGTGGTCTTCGCCAACCTCGCCGAGGCCGTCGCGGAGAGCCGGGGCAAGGCCCATGCCGACTCCCTCCGGCAGGCCCAGGCCGGCACCACCGCCCGGCGTCTGCTGCACTGGCGGGTCGGCATCCCGGACCATCGGCACGAGGAGATCCCGGCCGAGCACCTGCTCCTGCACGACATCGTGCTGGTGCGGGCCGGTGAGGTGATCCCCGGCGACGGCGAGGTGGTGGACGGCGTCGCCGCCGTGGACGAATCGGCGATCACCGGTGAGTCCGCCCCCGTGATCCGGGAGTCCGGCGGCGACCGGACCGGCGTGACCGGCGGGACCAAGGTGCTCTCCGACTGGCTGGTGGTCCGGATCACCGCCCGGCCGGGGCAGAGCTTCATCGACCGGATGATCGCCCTGGTCGAGGGTGCGAACCGGCAGAAGACGCCGAACGAGATCGCCCTCAACATCCTGCTGGCCTCGCTCACCATCGTGTTCGTGATCGCGGTGGTCACTCTCCAGCCGATGGCGACCTACGCGGGTGCCCCGCAGTCGATGATCGTGCTGCTGGTCGCGCTGATCCCGACCACCATCGGTGCGCTGCTCTCGGCGATCGGCATCGCGGGCATGGGCCGCCTGGTCCAGCGCAACGTGGTCGCAGTCTCCGGCCGCGCGGTCGAGGCCGCCGGCGATGTGGACGTGCTGCTGCTCGACAAGACCGGCACCATCACCTACGGAAACCGCCGTGCGGTCGCCCTGCACCCCTTCCCCGGCGCCTCCCTCGCCCAGCTCGCCGAGGCGGCCCAGCTCTCCTCGCTCGCGGACGAGACCCCCGAGGGCCGCTCGATCGTCGAGCTGACCAACCGTCAGTACTGGGTGCCGCCCCGGCCTGCCGGCGAGCTGGGCGAACAGTACTTCGTCCCGTTCAGCGCCCAGAGCCGGATGAGCGGGGTGGATCTGGAACTCCCCAGCGGCACCCTCTGCCGAATCCGCAAGGGCGCGGCCAGTGCCGTCGCGCAGTGGGTGGTGCGCTCCGGCGGACGGCTCCCGGCCGAGGCCAAGGGCGTGGTGGACCGGATCGCGGCGGCGGGCGGTACCCCCCTGCTGGTCTCCGTGGAGGACGCCTACGGTGCCAGGGCGCTCGGCGTCGTCGAACTCAAGGACGTGGTCAAGGAGGGCATCGCCGAGCGCTTCGCCGAACTCCGCCGGATGGGCATCCGCACCGTCATGGTCACCGGCGACAACCCGCTCACCGCCCGCGCCATCGCCGCCGAGGCCGGCGTGGACGACGTCCTGGCCGAAGCCACCCCGAGGACAAACTCGCCTACCTGCGGAAGGAGCAGGCGGCCGGCAACCTGGTCGCGATGACCGGCGACGGCACCAACGACGCCCCCGCCCTCGCGCAGGCCGACGTCGGCGTCGCGATGAACACCGGCACCCGGCCGCCAAGGAGGCCGGCAACATGGTGGACCTGGACTCCAACCCCACCAAGCTGATCGACATCATCCGGATCGGCAAGCAACTCCTCATCACCCGAGGGGCGTTGACCACCTTCTCGATCACCAACGACGTCGCCAAGTTCTTCGCCATCATCCCCGCGATGTTCGCCGGCTCCTACCCGGGCCTGCGCCACCTCAACGTCATGGACCTGCACAGCCCGACCTCGGCCATCGCCTCCGCGATCATCTTCAACGCCCTGGTCATCGTCGCGCTGATCCCGCTCGCCCTGCGCGGCGTCCGCTACCAGCCCTCCTCCGCCACCGACCTGCTCCGCCGCAACCTGCGGGTCTACGGCCTCGGCGGACTGATCGTCCCGTTCCTCGGTATCAAAGCCATCGACCTACTGCTGCAGTTCGTCCCCGGCCTCGGCTGATCAGCTGTCAGGCCCGCCGAGCCCGGTCTCCTCCAGGTCCAGATCCCGCTGCAGCCGCCGCCGGGTGGTGGAGCTGACCCGGTGCTCGTCGTAGCGGCGGCGCAGCTCGGCGTTCTGCACGGCGATCACTTCCCGACGCAGGGACCGGTAGACGGAGGCCTCGGTGTCCGGCGAACCGTCGGACTGGTCGGCCGAGTGGTCCAGTCGGGCGGTGAGACTACGGCGCATCCGGGCGAGCACGGTCTCCGGCAGCGCCTCCAGGTCGGCGAGCTGGTCCAGGTGATCGAGGCCCACTCGGGTGAGGCCGTCCCGGGTGACGGCCTCCTCTCGTTCGGTGTGCTCGGGCTCCAGCGCAAGCCCCGAACGGTTCACCACGCCCGCCAGAGTCAGCCCTTGCACGACGAGAGTGAAGACCACCACGGCCGTGGTCAGCACCAGCACCAACGGCCGCCCGGGCAGCGCGGTACCGTCCTCCGCGGCGATCGGGATCGCCAGGGCGGCGGCCAGCGGCATCACACCCCGGGTGCCCGCCCAGGTCACGACGGAGGCAAGTCGCCAGGACGGCCGCCGGCTGCGGGGGCTGACGACGGCCGACAGAGGCAGCATCCACAGCACCCGCAGGCCGACCAGCGCCACCGCGATCGCCAGCGCCTGCAACGGCCACTGCCCCGAATCGCTCGGCAAGTCACGTACCAGGGTCGGTAGTTGCAGACCGATGAGGCTGAACACCACGCTCTCCAGCAGGAACACCACCACCGCGTACACCGCATGCACCTGGAGCCGGATCCTGGCATCGCTCAGGCGGTGTCCGGAGTTGCCCAGCATCACCCCGGCAACCACCACCGCCGTCACACCGGAGGTGTGCACGGACTCGGCCAGCACATAGGCCGCGTACGGGGTGACCAGTGCGATGACCGTTTCCAGCACCGGGTCCTCGGTCCGCCGCCGGATCAGCTTGACCACGCCGGCGACGACCGCTCCGACGGCGCTGCCGCCACCGGCCAGCAGGGCGAACTCCCCGCCCGCATCGGACCAGCCCACCGCTCCGGACGCGATCGCCACGGCGACCGCCACCTTGAACAGCACCAGCGAGGTCGCGTCGTTGAACAGGCTCTCTGCCTGCACCAGCGCCTGCACCCGGCCGGGCAGCGAGAGCCTGCGCCCCAGCGCGGTGACCGCGACCGGGTCGGTGCTGGCGAGCACCGTCCCCAGCACGAAGGCCATCGCGGGAGTCAGCGGGGTCAGGGCAACGGCCAGCGCACCCACCGCGGCGGCCGAAGTCAGCACCAGGCCGAAGGCCAGCGCGGTGACGGGCCGCCACACCGTGCGCAGGTCGCGCACCGAGAGTTCCTCCGCCGAGGCGTACAGCAGTGGCGGTAGCACGATCAGGCCGATGGTCTCGGGCGCGATCCGAACGGCCGGGGTACCTGGCACGAGCGCCACCGCCAGCCCCGCGAGGACCAGCAGGGACGGTGCGGGTATTCGCCACCGGCGTGCCCCGACCGCAACGACCGTCGCCAGCACCACAAGGAACAGAACCGTTCCGACACCGCGCACCTGCACAACCCCCGGTCAAGACTCCCAGGGGCGCCACCGCGACTGTCGCGGCCCGTCCCCCCGCCGACCAGTCTTCCCGGCACACCGTCGCCATCATATCGGCATCAAGAACGTGTGAAGAAGGCCGTACGTGACGTCATCCGCACATCAACAGAACTCCCGCGAACGCAACGCCCTGCCTGCCTCGTGACTGCACAGATCGGGGTGCGCACATGCCACTGCCCCGAGGCGCCGCCGGCCTTCCGGCCGTAAACGGGCAGCGCCCCGGGGCAGCTTTTCAAGCACCCGATGCCGGTGGCACGCGGCATCGGGTGGTCTCGGGCCTAGCGGCAGGCGCCGCGGCCGTGGTTGGCCTTCTTCTTGCGACGGGCCTTCTTCTTACGGGCGCGCTTGGACATGCTTCTCCTGATCCGGGGTCAGAGCTGGGTGACGAGTTGGTCGGCGAGCTTGGCCAGCCGGCGCAGCGAGCGCTCCTCGTGCACGGCGACGGCGGTCGGGGCGATGTCGCCGCCGTCGTAGTACTCGCCGTTGGTGAGGCGGAAGTCGGGCAGGCAGAGCCTGACCACGGCCGCCGCACCGTCGGCGGCGGGTGCGCCGACCCGGCCGTAGAGCGGGAGCAGCGCGGTGTCGCACAGCCCGGGGTTGACACTCACCGAGGTGATGCCGGAGCCCTCGGGGGCCATGTCGCGGGCGGCCATGGTCAGCGCCAGCTGCGACTGCGCGTACGCGGCGACCCGGGAGTACTTCTTCACCCTGTGCGGGTCGTTCCAGTTCATCGAGGCGGTGCGGTGCAGCGAGGAGGAGACGTTGACGATCCGCGCCGTGCCGCCGGCCCCCACAAGCGGGGCGCGCAGCAGCCGGGCCAGCAGGTGCGCGGCCAGGAAGTTGACCTGGAGCGAGACCTCGTTGCCGTCCTCGGTGAGGATGCAGCGCTCGGGCGCCATCACGGCCGCGTTGTTCACCAGCAGGTCCAGCGTCGGGTGAGCCGTCACCACGGTGGCGGCCAGCACGGCCACCTCGCTGAGACGGGTGAAGTCCGCTGCAACCATACGGAGTTGGTCGCGTGATGCACCGGCGGCGACCAGCCGGTCCACGGCGTTCTCACCCTCGTCCGCAGTGCGGGCGTGCAGGATGACGGTGGCACCGTGCGCGGCGAGCAGGCGGGCGGTCTCCCAGCCGATGCCGGAGGAGGCACCAGTGACCAGAGCGGTACGTGCGGACAGAACTGCGTCGGACATGACCCATCCAAGGGTGGCTGGCACTCCCGGGGAGCGGAGCGCGGCATGCGCGCGCCGGGTGCGGGAAGTGCGAGAGGTGTACGGCGGCATTGCCGACCGGGCGGCTTGTTCATCCCTGCCCGGGGCGTGTGAAGAGCGGCGCGGGCGGGCCATAGCGGCCCGCCCGCGGTGCGTCCGGGAACTGGTTCCGGGGAGGAATCGCTACCGGGCGACGGGGACCGCGACAACAGCCAGCGCCCGCGGATGTGGCGGGCGGTCGTGGTGGCGTGTCGAGCGGTTCATGACGCTCATTCAAGTGCACCCGAATCGCCCCGGCAATGGCTGCCCGCCTGCCCTGACGAATCCTTGATGTCCTGTCACCCTGGGGCGTTTCGTGTGCGGCTCATCAGAGCGGTACACGCACACACGCTCACCGATTCGGGGTGGGACCGGTCGGCAGGTGCCAGACGTTGCGGCGGTGGAGCGCCTCGAACCCGCTGACGCCAGCCACGCCCTCGGAGACGTCAAGGCAGCGTCAAAGAGCGGCTCCCGGCAGTCAACGAGGCGTCAGGAACGGGCGACTGTCGGATGACCCGACGTAGCGTTGGACAGGTTCTCGTCAACGACTGCGCGTCTGTCGCGCCTCTCCTGCCATGTGGGCCCGGACCCACCGGCGCCTCGTGAAAGCGGTGTCACCGTGACAGCTCCCGGAGTTCTGCGCACCCGTTCGCCGATGGCCTCCAGCCGCCCTCATAGCTCCGCCCTCACCCTGCTCCTGGCCTTCGCCCGGCGGCTCGCCGACAGTCCACTCGACAACACGGTGTGGCGCGCCCTGGGCGCCCCCACTGCCGCGGGGGCTCCGTCCCGGGCCACTTCGACGGCGACTGACGACCCGTCAGCTGACCGGTCGAAGCGCACCGGTTCGTAGCCGGCGCGGTACGCCCGTGCCTCGCGGCCCCGGGAAGGCGCACGCCGGCCGTCCTGACCTCACGGTGCTGCCCTGCGGAGGCTGAAGACGAAGGTCGTCCCACCGCCGGGAGTGTCCTCGACGGTGAGTTCACCGCCTCCGGCCTCGGTGAAGCCCTTGGCAACGGCCAGCCCCAGACCTGCACCTGCGGGTCCGTGCTCGGCCAGGACCGCACTTCGGTGGAACGGTGCGAAGAGGTGCTCCCGCTCCTGCGGCGGGATGCCCGGCCCCCGGTCGACGACCCGCACCTCCACCCGGTCGGTGACCAGGCCGGCGTCGACTCGCACCGGGGTGCCCGGCGGTGACCAGGTCTGCGCGTTCGTCAGGACGTTGGCCAACGCCCGCTCCAGCAGGCCGGGATCGGCCTCGGCGTCCGGAAGGTCCCCGGCGACCTCGATCACGACGGGTACACCCGTGCCCGGCAGACCGGTCACCGCCGCCTCGACCGCGTCCCGAACCACCACCGGCCGCACGGTCACCGGCAGCTGCCCGGCCTGCAGGCGGCTGAGGTCCAGCAGGTTGGCGACCATCCGCGACAGTCGGTCCGACTCGGTGTCGATGGCCTGGGCCAGTGCCCCGACCTCCTCCGGACGCCGCCGGATGTCGGGGGCCAGCAGGCCGCCCGCCGATGTCTTGATCGCGGCCAGCGGCGTGCGAAGGTCGTGCGCGACTGCCTCCAGCAACGTGGTGTGCAGCGCGTCGGTTCGAGCCAGTGCCTGTGCCCCGGCCGCTTCCTGACCCAGCAGCTCACGCTCCCGGGCGAGGCGCAGCTGGGTGACGAACGGACCGAGCAGGCGGGTGTTCTCCTCGCTGAGGGACGGGCCGGCCAGGACCAGCACCGTCCCGTGATCGAGCTCGGCCGCGAACGCCGCGTCCTCGGGCCGCGCGGGCAGCGGCCCGCCCGAGGACTCCCCCGGCTGCCAGCCGTCCCCCGCCGGGTTCAGGACGCCGGCCGCGTCCAGCCCGAAGGTGCGCCGCAACTCCCCGAGCAGGTCGGGCAGGGTCAGCGCGCCCGAGTGCACCGTCGCACCGGCCAGCCGGGCGAGCGCCTGCGCCTCGGCCCGGGCGCGGGCCGCCTGCTGCGAGCGCCGGGCGAGGTTGTCGATCAGGTGGCTGATGATCCCCGCCACGGCCAGGAAGACGAGCAGGACAACCACCTCGGCCGTGCGCTCGACCACCAGGCTGTGCCACGGCTGGGTGAAGAAGTAGTCGGCCGCCAACGCCGCCGCCACCGTGGCGCCGGCGGCAGGTGCCAGACCACCGAGGCGGGCCGTCGCCGCAACGACCAGCAGCAGGCACAGCAGCACCCCGGACAGGCCCAGCGAGCCGCGCGTCGGCGCCAGCAGCGCGGCCAGCGCCACCGCTCCCGCCGGCCCCAGCAGCCAGCCCGCCCACCGTCTGCGCGGCGGTACGGCTGCGGGCCGCCGCCGGCCCGGTGAGCGCGGAACGGTGAGCATTTCCGGCGTGGGCGGTGGCAGGACCCGCACGTCGATCGGCCCGGCCAGCCGGACCACCCGGTTGATGACCGAGCCGCTGACCAGCTCCCGCAGCCGGGTGCGGCCGGTCGGGCCCAGCAGGATCTGGGTGGCGCTCTCGGCCCGGGCGAAGTCGACCAGCGCCCGGGCGATGTCGGTGCCGCTGACCTCGACGTAACTGCCGTGCAGCTCCCGCAGGAGCTGCCGCTGGCCCGCCAGCTCCGGCGGCTCGGCGCGCACCGTGCCGTCGTCGATCCGCACGTACACGCCGATCAGCTCGCCGTGCACCCGCGCGGCGGTGCGCGCGCCACGACGGATCAGGTGCTCGCCCTGAGGCGCTCCGTTCAGGGCGACCAGAATCCGTTCCTTCGTCTCCCACGGTGCCTTGATGCCGTGCCGGGCGCGGTAGTCGGCGAGCTCGTCCTCGACCCGGTCGGCCAACCAGAGCAGCGCCAACTCCCGCAACGCGCCGAGGTTTCCGGCCCGGAAGTAGTTGTTCAGCGCGGTGTCGATCCGGTCCGGCGGGTAGACGTCGCCCTGCGTCAGGCGCCGCCGCAGCGCCTCCGGGCTCAGGTCGACCAGCTCGATCCGGTCGGCGGTGCGCACCACGGCGTCCGGGATCTGCTCGTGCTGGGCGATCCCGGTGATCTGCTCCACCACGTCGTTGAGGCTCTCCAGATGCTGGATGTTGAGCGTGGTGGCCACGTCGATCCCGGCGCCGAGCAACTCCTGCACGTCCTGCCAGCGCTTGGTGTTGCGACTGCCGGGCGCGTTGGTGTGGGCCAGCTCGTCCACCAGGGCCAGGGCCGGCCTGCGGGCCAGTATCCCGTCCAGATCCAGCTCCCCGAGTTCCAGGCCCCGGTACCGCACCGTGCGGCGCGGCAGCACCGGCAGGTCCCCGAGCTGCTGCTCGGTCCCCACCCGCCCGTACGTCTCCACGAAACCGACCACGACGTCCAGGCCGCCTTCATGCAGCTGCCGGCCCTCGGCGAGCATGGTGTAGGTCTTGCCCACCCCCGGCGCCGCCCCCAGGTAGACCCGCAGTCTTCCGCCGACGGCCACCAGAGCACTCCCTCCAGCCGGATGCCGATCCGAGGTCCTCTCCCCATGGTCGCCGACCACTGGCCAGAACGGGCTCGGGCCGGAACGGACCTCAGGAGCGGTCCGGGTACATCACGGCCGGCACCAGGGAGCAAGTAACCCATCGGTACCTTTCAGGGCTTTGCCACGGCGGTCTTCCTCGGCCGGCGGGGCACGGTCTTCTCGCGGTCGAGGTGTCCGTAGACCGTGGAGCGGGGGACGTTGAACATTCCGTCAATCTGCTGGACGTTCTTCTCGCGAGCGTCGTAGAGCTGCTGGGCAGTTCGGCCTGATCCGGAGTCAGCTTGGGGCGGCGCCCGCCGACCTGGAGATGCTGCCGATGGCGCACCTCGCGGTGTGCGGAGATCTTCCTTCGCTTCGCGGATCGCAAAGTCCGGTCCGTGCTTGCCGATCGCTGACATCCACCACTACTCGGTGGTACCGTATAGTGGTACTCGGTACTACGCAGTACCGCTAGGCCGAGGAGGACTCGCGATGGACGACCTGACGGAGATGCTGAAGGGCACGCTCGAAGGGTGCGTGCTCGAAATCATCGGCAGCGAAGACACCTACGGGTACGCCATCACCCGCCAGCTGAACGAGCTCGGCTTCACCGACGTCATCGAAGGGACGGTGTACACCATCTTGCTGCGACTGGAGAGGAACGGACTCGTCCAGGTGACGAAACGACCATCCGGGGTCGGTCCGCCGCGCAAGTTCTACGCGCTCAACGACGCCGGACGCAAGGAACTCGCGAAGTTCTGGGCGAAATGGCAGTACGTCTCATCACGCATCAACAGGCTCAAGGAGGGCGGGAGATGAACTTCTGGGAGACCATCACAGGCAGCGATCTCACCAGGGAGTGGAAGCGGTTCGAAGCCCGGGCCGAGGCCCTGCCGGACGACTACCGGGCGGCGTGGGAACAGATCAAGAGCCACCTCTTCCCCCATGCGGGCTTCACCGGCCGCAACCTGATGCCGATCCTCGACGCCGCCCTGGGGCTGCTCGAAGAAACGGCGGCGGACGGGCAGAGCGTCCACGAGGTGCTCGGCGACGACATCCGAGGCTTCTGTACGGCGCTGGTCGGTGGAGAAGGGGCTCGAACCTATCGCGACCGCTGGCGCGAGCAGTTGAACAGGAACGTCGCAAGGAAACTGAGCCGGCTGGGAGGCTGACGTGAGCATCCAGGACATCATCGAGGGCAAGAAGCAGTGGCGGGCGCACATGGCTCGGGTCAAGGCGCTCCCGCCGGACTACCAGATCGTCTACAAGGAGATTCAGAAGTACCTCTTCAAGGTCGGACCGATCGACCTGCCTGACGGGCCCCTGCTCCCCGGGATCGTCGACTTCTTCGAGGAGGGCGCCGCCGCGGGCAAGGGGGTCTTGGAACTCATCGGCAAGGACGTCGCCGCGTTCTGCGACGACCTGATCAAGGACTCACGCACCTATGCGGACGTCTATCAGGAGTCCATCAGCGGGGAACCCGGCACGGCCACGAAGTAATACCCGTCGCCTCATGCCAGTGGGCGCAGCCCGCACGCGCGGTTCGTTCGCATCGGCGCAGCGCGAACAGACGCGGGCCGACCGGCTGTCAGAAGCTGCCGCAGATCCCGTCCACCCGAGGTGGTCGAGCGGGCCGGCGAGACCTGGCTCAGCCAGGCCAACGCCGGCAACCTCCCGGAGAAGTCGGACCAGACACACTCACACAACCAGGTGGAACGCAATGACCAACAACAGCGCATCCTCAACCGATTCGAAGTGGACCGGCATGGTGCCGGTCGACGATACGGCCCTGGCCGTCACCGACACCGGCGGTTCCGGCATCCCCGTGGTCTACCTCAACGGCCAGTTCGCCACGCAGGGATACTGGCGGCGGGTCATTGCCGACCTGGGCGCAGGGTGGCGGCACATCACCTACGACGAGCGGGCCCGCGGCAGGAAGTCACAGCGTTCGGCGGATTACTCGTTCGAGGCCGCCGTCCGGGATGTCGACGCCGTGCTCGCGGCCCGGGGCGTGGACCGGGCGCTGGTGGTGGGCTGGTCCTACGGAGCGTTCGTCGCGGCCCACTGGGCCAGCCGCAATCCGGACCGCGCCGTGGGCGCGGTCCTGGTCGAAGGCGCACAGCCGTACGACTGGCTCACCGAGGACATGGAAGAGGGGATCCGGAAAGCGTTTCGGCGGTGGGGCTGGTTCATGCCGCTGCTGCGCCCGACGGGTCTGACCCCGCGGATGAACGCCGAAGAGATGGCGAACAGCAACATCGAGCTCGGCAGGCTCGCCCGCGTGCGCGAGCTGGGCCCCGTCCTTGACGACATCACCGTCCCGGCGCGGTACGTGGTTGCCTCGGGTGAGTCCTTCGGCAGTCAGGGTGAGCACGAACAGATACGCACCAGCCTCCCTGCGGTGACCGAACGCAACCCCAACATCCAAATCAGTGCGAAGGTCCCCAGCAACCACGGTGCGATCCTGCGTAAGGACTTTCGCGCCGTCGCCGATGCCGTACGTGAGGTCGCCGCTCTCGACCGCAGCGAGCGCTGAAGAACACGGCCGGCGGACTGACGACAGCTACATCGGATGCGCTCGTTCGGCCCAACGAGGCGCACGACAACGAGAGACACAGGGGATCTGACCCACTGAAAGCTGCCGGCGGGTTACTTGCTCCCTGGTGTCCGAGCAAGGACTACGCGGCCGTCATCAGGTCTCGTGCTCCAGCAGCTGCACAGCATGGGCAACTTGCCTACATACGGCGACCGGTCCGACCAGGGTGCGTTCGACAGGCTCGGGATCCTCGGCGTGCATCAGCGCCGTGGCGAGCGCGAGGGCGGCGGTCGCCGCGAGACAGCGGAGCGCCCTGCTGACCGTCCTCACGCTGGCCCCCGGCCTGAGCCTCACGACACGGGCCGAGCACCACCTGGTGGTCGCCAAGAGCAACGCGTACGACTCGGTGATCGCGCTGAGCCGGGCCCGCGCGTCGGCGTGGATCCGCTCGACGGTGACGGCGTTTGCGGCGGTCACCTGTTCCGCGGCGGGCAGCAGCTTCTGCCGGAGCAGGTCGGTGGCCTGGCGGTAGGCCTCCAGTGCTGGGGGCGAGGGCTTGGCCGCCGGGGATCCGGCTTGTTCCGCGAGCAGTTGGGCCCGCGCCACCAGCACCTCGTAGCGGCCGAGTTCGGCCGGCACGGTCTGTACGGCTAGCTGTCCCGCCGGGTCTCCGACGGCGGCTTCGGCGGCGCGCTGGAGATCCCCGGTCGCCTGGGCGCGGCGCTGCTCGTAGGTGTCGAGGGTCTGCCTGCGCAGGACCGTGCAGTCGGGATCGGCGCCGACCAGCAGGAGGTTGGCGGCCTGGGCATCCATGTCGCTGAGTGCGAAGGCGAGGTCGGSGGCCCGCACCCCCTGCGGGCCGGCGGACGGGTCCATCTCGGTGGTGGAATCCGACGGGCCGGATCCGCGGTGCCGGGGCTGCCCGGCGCCGGGTCGACCGCTCGGGCCTGCTTCGATACGACCGGTCCGACCGGTACCCCCACTGGCATGACCGCGCGCCTTCTCCCTCGCCGGCGGACCGCCGGCGTTCCCCCGGAAGCACCGCGGGGCAGCATCACCTGCCCGCCGACGCTACGACCGGCGGGCCCGACGACTGCCGCCCCTGACGCGGCCTTGACGTGCTGCGGCCGGTTTCTGACGCATCGTTGGCGCGGCCTGCCCGGAAACGGCCGAGGGCGCGGAACGGCTCTGGCTGTACTCGAGACCGCCACCCCTGGCGGCCCCGCCCCCCGTACAGCCGAAAATGAACCGCTCTCGCGCCCTCCTCATCACCTGGCCGCCGACGGTGTCCCGGTGAAGTTCTCCATCGGCGTGGAACGGAACCACTCCGCAACGGAGCAGCCCCGCGTCCTCAAGGAGGAAACTACGCCCCGGAAGCTCGCCATCCGCTTTCCTTGCGCTCCCTTGGCGCCGCTCCGGCCGATCTTGACGCCCCGTTGGCAGGGCCCCGTACCTCCGGTGGCTCACGGCCGGGCAGCGTGCAGGGCTGCCAGAAACTCCTCCGGCGCCACCAGGCTGATCCTCAGCTCCCGCAGCCGCAGCGGCAGAACGAGCACGGAGCAGCGGCCCTCCGGTGCCAACTCCAGTACGACGATGCCGTGCGAGGAACCGTTGACCAGCCAGTGCCCTCCGAAGCCGTGCACACCCCATCCGGACACCCTGCGCCCGTCCCGGCGGGCCTCGACGATCGAACCCGGCGCTATGTCGGCCCGGAACGCCCACCCCATCCGGACCCGGACCGCCTCCGGTCCGACCGTCACGGTGGACCGTCTCCGCGAGAGGCCGCCGATCCACCCGAAGGGGATGAACCACTTGTCATGGCGAATGGCGAAAGACGGCAGGGTTGTCAGGACCAGCTGGAGGAAGAAGACCTTCCGGGCCAAGCTTCGCGGGGCCGCCCCGGGCTCGGTGGCCCGGCGCGTCGACCGACTTTGGGCTCATATTCCCTATTCATCACGCCTTTGCGTGGCGCCGGCAAGGAGCGTCGGTCCGCCCGCCGGKCGCGGTACGGTCCGCAACCGGCGGGCAGCCCGGCGGCGGGCTACTCCTCCGTCGGCCCGAGGTCCGGGGTCTCGCGCAGCTCGACGGTGAGCGCGCGGTGGGCGGCGTGCAGCTCCAGCACGGTGATCTCGTTCGACCCCGGACGCAGGACGGGGCCGGGCACGTAGAGCGAGCGCTGCGGGCCCCGGGACCAGTAGCGGCCGAGGTGGAACCCGTTGATCCAGACGTTGCCCTTGGTCCAGCCGGGCAGGTGGACGAAGGTGTCGGCGACCTCGTCGATCCGCACGGTGCCGCGGTGGAACGTCGGCCCCACCGGCGCGGTGCCGGTCTCGGCGAAGGCGAGTCCGTCCAGCGAGGTCAGCGGCAGCGGGCGGCTGCTCCAGCCGGTCAGTTCGGTGCCGTCGAGCAGGACCCGGCCCAGCAGTCCCTTGCGGTCGTGGACGCCGGAGCCGTAGTTGACCCGGCCCTGGTTCTCCACCAGCACGCTCAGGACGGCGTCCGCCCGGGGCACGGTGAAGGCGATCGCCCGCTCGTGGTTCTCGCGCTCCAGCACGCCGATCGGCTGGCCGTCCACGAAGACCTGGGCGCGGTCGCGGACCGATCCCACCTCCAGCAGGGCCGGCCCGGCGCTCGGCAGCGCGGTCTGGTACAGGACGTAACCGAAGTCCTGCCCCAACTGCTCCATGGTGAGCGGGCGTTCGGCGCGAACGGCGGCCCCGAGGGCCGGCAGGTTCGCGAACAGCGGTGCGCTGCTGGTCAGTTGGACACCAGCCGCGCCGATCCTGGCGGCCGGGCCGGGTATCGGCTCGGCCGGGACCGGCGCGTACTTGGCGATCACCTGACGGAACGCCTGGTACTTCTCGGTCGGGTCGCCGGCCTCGTCGAGAGGGGCGTCGTAGTCGTAGGAACCGACCGTCGGCCGGTAGGTGTGCTTGTCGTTGGCGCCGTTGGTGAAGCCGAAGCTGGTGCCGCCGTGGAACATGTAGAGGTTGACCGACGCGCCGGTGGCCAGCAGCGTGTCCAACTCTTGGGCGGCCTGGGCCGCGTCGCGGACCACGTGGTGCCCGCCCCAGCGGTCGAACCAGCCGATCCAGAACTCGGTGCACATCAACGGCCCGTTCGGCTGGTGGGCCCGCAGTGCGGCGAGGCCCTGCTCGGCGCGGCTGCCGAAGTTGGCCGTGGCCAGCACCCCGGGCAGCGAGCCGCGCGCCAGGTCGGCGGGCTGGTCGCAGGTGAACAGCGGGACGTCGACGCCGAGGCGGCGGAGCAGCTGCTCCAGGTGCACCAGGTGGGCGGGGTCGCCGTCGTAGGCGCCGAACTCGTTCTCCACCTGGACGGCGATGACCGGGCCGCCGTTCGTCGACAGGTGACGCCGCAGCGGTGCCAGCAGCAGCTCGAAGTAGGCGTCCACCGCCGCGAGATAGCGCGGGTCCTGACTGCGCAGCAGGATGCCGGGGTCGGCGAGCAGCCAGGAGGGCAGACCGCCGCCCTCCCACTCCGCGCAGATGTACGGGCCGGGCCGCAGCAGCACGTGCAGCCCCTCGGCGGCGGCCAGGTCGAGGAAGGCCGGCAGGTCGAGGCCGCCGTCCAGCCGGAACTCGTCGGGGCGGGGCTGGTGGAGGTTCCACGGCACGTACGTCTCGACCGTGTTGAGACCCATCAGGCGGGCCTTGCGCAGCCGGTCGGCCCACTGCGAGGGATGGACGCGGAAGTAGTGCAGGCCGCCGGAGATGATCCGGAACGGCTCGTCGTCGAGGCGGAATCCCTCGTCGGTGATCTGCAGGACGGGCATGAGCTGCTGCTCCTGGGAGTTCGGTGTTCGGCGCAACGGTGCCGCCTGCGCGCGGTGGTGGGAATGACCGGTCGGGGGGCAGGCGCTTCTGCCAGGCGACCAGGCCGGCGTTGGTGTCGGTGGCCAGGCTCTGGCCGACGGTGTCCTTGAACACCGAGTTGGCGTACACCTGGTAGGGCAGGTAACCCCATCCCTTGCCGACGCCGGCCGAGGAGGCGGCGAAGACCTGGTTGGCCTGCTGACCGCCGAGCGAGGCGAGCGGCTTCTCCAGGAAGGCGGGGTCGCCGAGCAGCTTGGTGGTGGCGGGGAACAGGCCGTTCTCGGAGAGCGAGCGGGCGGCCTCCGGGTCGGAGTTCAGCCAGATCGCGAAGGCCGCGGCGGCGGCCTTGTTCTTGCTGGTGCTGGGCACCGCGACGGCGGAGCCGCCGTTCTCCGAGGAGACGTTCTCACCGGCGTTCCACTGCGGAACGGGCGCCGCCCGCCAGTCCTTGGCGGTGTCGGGAATGGTGGAGACGATGTTGCCGGGCGCCCAGGCACCGGTGATCCACATGGCGTACTGGCCACTGCCCATGGACTGCCACCACTCGTTGGTCCATCCCGGCACGGGGTCGACGAGCTTGCGGCTGATCAGGGAGGTCCACAGGTCGGCGACCTTCTTGGCACCCGGGTCCTGCAGGTTCACCGAGACCGAGGTGGCGTCCTTCTGCTGGAACGGACGGCTGCCGGCCTGCCAGAGCAGGCTGTCCAGGCCACCCGCGTCGCCCGGGTCGAAGGAGGCGATGAAGCGCTTCGGGTCCGAGGCCTTGATCTTGATCGCCGCGGTCTCGAACTCGGCCCAGGTCTTCGGCGGTTCGATGCCGAGCTGGTCGAGCAGCTTCTTGTTGTAGAACATCGCCATCGGGCCGGTGTCCTGGGGGATGGCGTAGATGCCGTCGCCGACGGCGACCTGCGACCAGGCCGAGGGCGTGAACTTGGGCTCCAGGCCGGCCGCGCCGTACTCCTTGAGGTTGACCAGCCGCTTGGACATCGCGAACTCGGGCAGTGCGAAGTACTCGATCTGGGCGACGTCGGGGCCGCCGCTGCCCGCCTTGATGGCGGTCTGCAGCTTGGTGTACTCGGTCGCCGACTGGCCGGCGTTGACGATGTTGACCTTGATCTTGGGGTACTTCTGCTCGAAGATCGCCACCGTCTTGTCGAGGTTGGGCGCCCAGGTCCAGAAGGTCAGCGTGGTGGGGGTGTCCAGCGCGGCGGCCGGGTCGGAGGTGCCGGGGCTGGTGGCGTCCGAGCCGCAGGCGGCGAGGCTGAGGGCCAGTGCGGCGGCCGGCACGAGGGCCAGCAGTCTGCGGCGGGAGGGGACGATGGCACGGGTCATGGCGGGACTTCCTTGCTGTGATCGTGGGAGAGCGAGGAGGAGGGTGGGATGACCGGGTGTCACTCCTTGACACTTCCGGCGGCCAGGCCGGACTGCCAGAAGCGCTGGAGGAACAGGAAGGCGACCACGAGGGGGATGATCGCCAGCACGCTGCCGGTGACCACCAGGGGGTAGAAGCCGGTGGTGGTGGCGCCGCTGCCGGCCGCGCCGGTGGCGAGCGAGTTCCACTGGTTGAGGCCAACGGTGAGCGGGAACCACTCGGGATCGCTGAGCACGATCAGCGGCAGGAAGTAGTTGTTCCAGGTCGCGACCAGCGAGAACAGCAGCACCGTGACGAAGCCGGGGGCGAGCAGCCGCAGCGAGATGGTGAAGAAGGTCCGGATCTCGCCGGACCCGTCGATCCGGGCGGCCTCCAGCATCGAGTCCGGTACCGCCCCGATGGCGTAGACCCGCATCAGGTAGACGCCGAACGGGCTGACCAGGGAGGGCAGCAGGACCGCCCAAGGGGTGTCGATGATGCCCAGCTTGCTGAACAGCAGGTAGGTCGGGACCGCCAGCGCGGTGCCGGGGATGGCGATCGCGCCGAGCACCAGGGCGACCAGCGCCGTCCGGCCGCGGAAGCGGTACTTCGCCAGCGCGTAGCCGCCCGCGGTGGAGATGAGGGCGGCTCCGCCGGCCCCCACCACCGCGTAGAGCAGGGTGTTGGCGAACCACCGGAGGTAGATGCCGTCGTCGTGGCTGAGGACGTTCCAGACGTTGTCGAAGAGGTGGAAGCCGTCGCCGAACCAGAGCCCGAAGCTGGTGGTGAGGGACCCGGTGTCCTTGGTGCTGGACATCACCAGCCAGAACAGTGGCAGCAGCGCGTAGAGCAGCATCAGGCCCATCGCCACGGTGAGCGCGGTGCTCGACCGCCGGGCGCGTGGTCGGCCGCGGAGGGGGGTGTTGGCGCTCACAGGCTCTGTTCCTTCCGCATCGACCGGACCTGCACGGCGTAGGCGACCACTGCGGTCACCCCGCCCAGGACCACGGCGACGGCTGCCGAGTAGTTGAACTGCTGGCCGTTGAAGGCCAGGTTGAAGGCGTACATGTTGGGTGTGTAGCTGGTGGAGATCACGTCCGGCGCGAGGGACTGCAGCACGTTCGGCTCGTTGAACAGCTGGAACGTCCCGATGATCGAGAAGACCGTGGTGAGCGCCAGGGCCGGCCGCAGGGCGGGGAGTTTGATGCTCCAGGCCTTGCGGAACTCGCCGGCCCCGTCCATCTCGGCGGCCTCGTACAGCTCCTGCGGCACGGTGCGCAGCGCGGCGTACAGGATCAGCATGTTGTAGCCGACGTACTCCCAGGTCACCACGTTGCCGATGGAGGTGAGCATCCACGAGTCGCTGAGCAGCCGGGGTACGTCGACGTGCAGCGCGTCGCCGATCTGACGGATCAGACCGAAGCGGTCGCCGTAGAGGTAACCCCACATCAGGGACGCCACAACGGCCGGGACGGCGTACGGGACGAAGATCCCGATCCGGAACAGGGCCGGCCAGCGCAGCCGCCCGCTGTCGATGGCGAGCGCCGCCAGCAGGGCGAGCCCGAGCATCACCGGGACCTGGACCAGCAGGAACAGGGCGACCCGCCAGAGGCCGGTCCGGAACAGGTCGTCCCCGAAGGCCCGGGTGTAGTTGTCGAACCCGACGAACACGTTGCCGCCGACCAGCCGGTCCTGAAACAGGCTCAGGTACGCGGCGTAGGCCAGGGGGGCCGCGATGCCGATCACGAAGACGACCAGGAACGGGGCGAAGAAGACGTAGCCGAAGGACCCGTGACCGAGCCGGTTGGAACGTGACGCTTTGCGGGGCCGTCCTGTTGGTCGGTCCGTAGTGGCCGGGGCCGGGGGGTTCGACGTGCTCACGGTAGTGCCCTTCACGGGTGATGTTTACGCCAACATGAAGCTGGCGCTGAGTCTTGACCGCCAACAGTCGGCCAGTCAAGTGCTCGTCACGGCGTGATGCGTCTTCGTGATGAAACTGCCCTGTCACACGGGACCTCCGGGGTCGACCTGTGCAATGCCGGAGCGAAGGACACCCGAACAGGGCCATCCGACCACCCCCGCCGGGACGAATTCCCTGATGGCGGGCGGTGCCGCCGGGCGCAGCCGACCCCCGGGGCGAGCCTCAAGAGCGGCTGGTTACCGGCGAGTTGACCCCTGGTGGGCAAGGTTACGAGCGCGTATCGGTCGGTTTTCCGCCTTGACGGCGACCTCCGAGGCGGGCGACATTGCTTCCATCGCGTTTGAACGTGTTGGATTCTGATCGTTCTTGCGTGGTTACTGCCGTGGTCCTCCGCCCGTACGGGCCGCCCCGGCCACCGGCCCTCAGCGGCCCCTCCCTCTCTCTCCTTCCCCTCACCGTGCGCCGCTGTCGGCGCACGCACCTAGGAGTTCCCCCATGATCCGTAACCGCCGCAGCCGGGCTGCCCTCGCCGCCGGCCTCCTCCTGACGCTGGGTCTGACCACCGCCTGCTCCACCGGCCGGAGCGCCGGATCCGACGCGGACGCGTCCGTCGCACCGGTCAGCGGCAAGATCTCGATGACCTACCTGCAGAAGCAGGGCGACCAGGAGTACTTCGTCGGGGAGGCGGCCGGTGCGAAGGCCAAGGCGGCCGAGCTCGGTGTCGACCTCAAGGTGGTGAACCTGGGCAGCGACGCCAACAAGACGATCAGCGAGGTCCAGTCGGCCGTCGCCCAGAAGACCAACGGCGTGATCATCGTGGTCCCCGACCCGGCCGTCGGCCCGCAGGTCGTGCAGCTCGCGAAGGACGCCAAGGTCGCCCTGCTCACCTCCGACGACCAGATCTGCGCGGCCGGCCCCGACCCGGCCTCGTGTGCGAAGGAGAACCTGGTGCCGCGGATCGGCTTCAGCGGGCAGCAGATGGGCGGGGAGGTCGGCAAGCGGGCGGCCGAGGAGTTCAGGAAGGCCGGCTGGAGCGCGGCCGACACCCGGGTCGTCTCGGCCTGGAAGCAGGACGTCACGGTGTGCGGTGACCGGGTGAAGGCCGCGAAGGCGGCGTTCGACTCCGCGGTGGGGACCGAGGTCCGGAACATCGACGTGGCCACCGACAACACCCCCACCGGCGCCCAGGACAAGATCGCCGCGACGGTGACCGCCAACCAGGGCGTCAAGCACTGGGTGGTCTGGGGCTGCAACGACGAGAACGTCCAGGGCGGCGTGACCGCCCTGCAGAACGCCGGGATCAGCGCCGACAACGTGATCGGTGTCGGCCTGGGGGCCTACCTCGCCTGCAAGAACTGGAGCGGCGACAAGCCCACCGGCATGAAGGCCGCCCTGTTCATCAACGGCAAGGATGTCGGCGCCCTCGCCGTCCAGACCATGTACGACAAGCTCAAGAACGGCAAGGACTTCCCGGCCGAGGCCTTCGCCCCGACCACCATGGTCGACGCCGCCACCTGGAAGACCGCGGGCGTCACCTGCGCCTGACCCGAACCAGCCGGTCCTGACGGCCCCGACCAGGACCGGCTCCGGCCGCCTCCGGCCGCGGACCACCTCCGCGCCCGGGCCGGAGGACCGGAGCGGCCGCCGTCGTCGGCATCACCAAGCACTTCGGCGCCGTACAGGCCCTGCGCGGGGTGAGCCTGGAGTTCCCCGCCGGACAGGTGACCGCCCTGATGGGCGAGAACGGCGCCGGCAAGTCGACCCTGCTGAAGATCCTCACCGGCGACCACCAGCCGACCGAGGGTCAGGTGACCCTCGACGGCGTCCGGCTGGACCTGAGCTCGCCGACCCGGGCCAGAGCGGCGGGAATCCGCATCATCCCGCAGGAGCCGGAGATCATCCCGCACGTCTCGGTCGCCGAGAACGTCTACGCCGGCGCCCTGCCGCGCCGCGCCGGACGGCTGCTCGACCGGGCCGAGCTGCACCGCAGGGTGACCGCCGACCTCGACCGGCTGGGCTTCGCCGGGGTGCTCGACCCGGATCTGATCGGCAGTCAGCTCACGCCCGCACAGCGCCAGTTGGTGGAGATCATGCGGGCGGTCACCGGTGACGCCCGGGTGATCGCGTTCGACGAGCCCACCTCCTCGCTCTCCGAGTACGAGGTGGCCGCGCTGTTCAGCCTGATCCGCCGGCTGCGCGACCAGGGCATCGCGATCGTCTACGTGTCCCACCGGATGCAGGAGATCTTCCAACTCGCCGACCGCATCGCGGTGTTGCGCGACGGGGAGCTGGCCGGGGTGCAGGACGCCGCCACCACCAGCGAGGGCGAACTGGTCCGACTGATGGTCGGCCGGGACCTCTCCACCCTGTTCGTCCGGCAGAACACCGCCACCGACCGCCTGGTGCTGGACGTCCGCGGCGTCAGCACCGACGCCGTGCGCGACATCGACCTGCGGATCCATGCCGGCGAGGTGGTCGGACTGGCCGGACTGGTCGGCGCCGGACGGTCCGAACTCGCCCTGGCGCTGGCCGGTGACCTGCCCATTCACCGCGGCACCGTCACCCTGGACGGCACCACCCTGCGCTCCGGCCGGCCGGGCGAGGTGATCCGGGCCGGGCTCGGCCTGGCACCGGAGGAGCGCAAGGCCCAGGCCCTGCTGCTGCACCGTTCGATCCGGGACAACACCTCGCTGGTCGTACTGGAGCGGCTGCGCCGCTGGCGGTTCGTCCGCCGCTCGGCCGAGCGGGCCCTCGCCCAGGAGTACACCGACCGGCTGCGGGTGCGCGCCCCCTCCATCGAGCACGAGGTGCGCAAGCTCTCCGGCGGCAACCAGCAGAAGGTCGTGCTGGCCCGCTGGCTCGCCCGGAAGCCGAAGGTGCTGATCCTGGACGAGCCGACCCGGGGAATCGACGTCGGGGCCAAGGCCGAGATCTACCGGATCATCGCCGACCTCGCCGAGCAGGGCGTCGCCCTGCTGGTGATCTCCTCCGAACTGCCCGAGATCCTCGGCCTCGCCGACCGGATCGTCGTGATGCAGGGCGGCCGGATCACCGGCGAGCTAGACCGCGCCGAGGCCTCCGAAGAGGCGATCCTCGCCCTCGCCATGGCCGACGACCTCGTCACCGCCCCTGCCGCGACCACCTCAGCCCCTGGAGCCCTGCGATGACCACCACCACGCCGTCCCCGGCCGTACCGGGCCGGGCCGCCGAGCGCCGCAGCTCCGGCCGCCGCCCCCTGCTCGCCGCCGTCGGCGGGCAGAACCTGAGCCTGCTCGGCGCGCTGGCCGTCGTGCTCGCCCTGTTCGGCGCGCTGAACGACAACTTCCTCAGCCTGTCCAACCTGCAGGTCATCGCCGAGGCCGCCACCATCACCGGCCTGCTTGCCGTGGTCCAGACCGTGGTGATCATCTGCGGCGGCCTGGACATCTCGGTCGGCTCCCAGGTCGGCGTCGCCTCCGTGGTCAGCGCCATGGCCTTCACCTGGGCCGGCTCCAACTCCCTTGTCGGCATGGCCGCGGCCGTCGGCGTCGGCGTCCTGATCGGCGTCCTCAACGGTGTGGTCATCGTCTACGGGCGGGTCGACCCCACCATCGCCACCCTCGCCGGGCTGGCCGCCTACAAGGGCCTCGCCCAGCTGCTGTCCGACGGCCGCGCCCAGGGCTACGTCCTCAACAACGACGTCTTCGTCTTCCTCGGCCGCGGCAAGGTCGCCGGACTGCCCGTCATGGTGTGGATCCTGATCGTCGTCGCACTCGCCGTCCACCTGCTGCTCAAGTACACCGACATCGGCCGCAACGTCTACGCCATCGGCGGCAACGACACCGCCGCCCGGCTGGCCGGCATCAGCATCAACAAGTACCTGGTCGCGGTCTACGCCCTGATCGGCGTGGTGGCGGCCGTCGCCGGCATCCTGCTGACCGCCCGCACCGGCTCCGGCCAGCCCGTCTCCGGCAGTGAGGGCCTGGAGCTCAAGGCCATCACCGCTGCGGCCCTCGGCGGCTGCGCCCTCAAGGGCGGCAAGGGCGGGATCGGCGGCACGCTGCTCGCCGTCGCGCTGCTCGGCGCGCTGGAGAACGGCCTCACCGTCCAGGGCATCAACTCGTTCTGGCAGAACGTCGCCCAGGGCGCCCTCTTGGTGGTCGCCGTCGTCATCCAGCAGCGGCGCAGCGGCGAGCGCGCCGTCGGACTGCCCGCCTGATCCCCGATCCTCCGTCCCTCCGCCGGGTCGCGTCGGGGGCCGCCCCATGGTCGTGGCGGCCCTGACTCGCGGTGGGACGGATCGGTGGAAGGCCGCCGAGGGTCGGCCGATCCACCTGCAGGCTGCCGGTTCTCCACACCCCTACGGGGGTAGGGGGAACCGGCAGCCTGCTCTGTCGTGCGAGGCCCGTATGCAGGTAGTCGGTCTCTCTCCGCTAGCATGTTTACGCAGCCACGCGAGGAAGGACCGGTATGGAACCCAGCGCGACGCCCGGCGCCACCACCAAAGCCAGGCAACGCCCGCCTTCGCAGGCCGACGTCGCCGCGCTGGCCGGTGTCTCCTCGCAGACCGTCTCCCGCGTCGCCAACCACCGGTCCAACGTCGAACCCGAGACCCGCGATCGGGTCCTGTCGGCGATGCGGATGCTCGGCTACCAGCGCAACAGCGCCGCGCGGGCCCTGACGCTGGGCCGCTTCCACGTGCTCGGCGTGGTCGCCTTCGACATCGCGGCGCAGGGCAACGCCCGCACGCTGGCCGCCATCTCGCACGCCGCCCAGGCATCCGGATACTCGGTGAACGTGGTCTGTGCGGAGGAGCAGACCGAGGACGCCGTCCAGCAGGCCGTCCGCCAGCTGACCGACCAGGCGGTCGACGGCCTGGTCGTCATCGAGGCGCAGATCCTCGACCGGCGCGGCTTCAACGTCACCTCGGGCGTCCCGGTGGTCGTCGCCGACGGCGACCCCGAGCGGCGGTTCCACTCGGTGGACACCGACCAGGCGGCCGGCGCGACGGCCGCGACCCGGCACCTGCTCGGCCTCGGCCACCGTACGGTCTGGCACCTCGGCGGCCCGCAGGACTCCTACGCCGCGCGCCGCCGCGCCGCCGCCTGGCACGCCGCGCTCAAGGACGCGGGAGCCCCCGTCCCCCCGTTGGAGCTGGGCGACTGGACCGCCGCGTCCGGCTACCGGATCGGCCGGGCGCTGGCCACCCGTCCCGACGTCACCGCGGTCTTCGCCGCCAACGACCACATGGCGCTGGGCCTGATGCTGGCCCTGCGCGAGGCGGGTCGCCGGGTGCCGGAGGACGTGAGCGTGGTCGGCTTCGACGACGTGCCCGAGTCGGCCTATTTCGCGCCTCCGCTGAGCACCGTCCGGCAGGACTTCGAGGAGGTCGGCCGCCAGTGCGTGGAGCTGCTCCTCGACCAGGTCGACGCGCCCCCCGGCGAGCGTCCCGCCGCCCGACTCATCTCGGTGACACCCGAGTTGGTCGTCCGGTCCAGTTCCGCTCCCCCGCCGGCCCACCTCCCAGCATGAGCAAGACCCCCCGGCAATTGGGGGGGTGGGAGAAGGAGCGGCGTCGAGGTGCGTGCCCCGACGCCGCAACGCCCCCCAATTGCCGGAGGGTCTAAGGTGCACCGCCCGGCCGGGCGGTGCACCGTGGCGACGGGGCGCCGTCAGCCGAGCTGGAGTTGCTGACTGCTGCCGCCGGTGCAGGGACGCTGCACGAGCTGCGCGTTGGCGCCGGTCGACGCGCCCAGGACGTCCAGGCACTTCCCGCTGTGACGGGCCATCAGGGTGACGTACCCGACCGCGGTGGTGCGCACGGACCACTGCTGGTTGGCACCGTCGTTGCAGGTGTACTGCACGACCGGGGCGTCGTCCCAGGTGGCGATCCCCGAGACGTCCAGGCACTGGCCGCCGTTGCGTCCCACCACCGAGACGTAGCCGGGGCTGCTGCCCGCGCGCAGCGACCACTGCTGGGCGGCCGTGCCGTCACAGGTGTCCTGCACGACGGGCACGCCGGCCGCGGGCGAGGCGTTCTGCCCCTCGACGCACTTGCCGCTGTGCCGCAGGCGCAGCGCCTTCCAGCTGTCGGCTGCCGCGCCGCGCAGCTGCCAGGACTGGTTGCTGCCCGTGGTCGGTTGGAAGACGCCGACCGGGGCGCCGTCGTTGGTGGCCGCACCCGAGACGTCGAGCAGGGTGCCCGTCGCGCTGTTGACCAGGGTGCGGTGGCCGTTGCCGGTGTCGGAGAGCATCCACAGCTGCTGGGCGGAGGAACCGGAGGAGGCGAAGCCCAGCACGCCCGAGGCGACGCTGAGCGCCTTGCCGTTCTTGGCGTTGGTGAGGCGGTAGGTGGCCGTGCTGTTCCAGCCGCCGGCCACCTTGGTGAAGGTCCACCGCTGGGCCGTGTCGGCCGGGTTGGAGGTGCGCTGGACCGGGCTGCTCTGGGTGGTCGGACCCGCCGACAGCGCCATCCCGCTGTGGTCGTTCAGCAGTTGCTGCGGCTGGCCGGTCGGAGCGGTCGTCGCCGAGGTGTCGACGCCGGTGGCGCCGGGGATGACGAAGGTGGTCACCGAGGCGGGGCCCACCGTCGCGGTGAGCGTCCTGGCGGCCGTGGTGGAGAGGTCGGCCTCGCGCTCCGCGTTCTTGCCGGCGTCGGTGGTGTACCGCTGGACCGGGGTCGCGGTGTCGACGGTCTGGAAGGCCGCCAGGTCGAAGGTGACGGTCTGCGCGGCGCCGGTGGTGTTGGTGTAGACGGCCACGGCACCCGCTCCGCCCGGCCGCAGCGCCGCCAGGGTGTCCGCCGAGTCGGTGTTGATCACCCGGGCGCCGGGGCGGATGTGCCGGCTGTAGTTCGCCATCGCCCAGTACTTCTTGTTCCTGCGGAGCGGCTCGGCGGCCGGCGCGGTGGTGGTCAGATCGACCTGGATCAGACCCCAGTTGGCGTCCTCCTGACCCGGCATCATGTTCGGGTAGTCCTCGACGGCCTGCCACATCACCCAGGCGCCGGGCTCCAGTTCCCGGATATCGCCGTTGATGTGCCGGGCGAGGTCCAGGCCCGGCGTCATGTCGGTGAAACTCTGCGGGATGCTGTCGCCCAGGTCGACCTCGGACATCCACAGCGGCTTGCCGGAGCCCTTGGCGATGTCGCGCACGCCGACCCGGCCGCCGGTGCTGTAGGTGTGCGTGTTCAGCTTGCCCACCGCAGCACGCACCGCGGTGCCGTAGGAGTTCCAGTCGTCCCGGAACAGGTCGGGGTTGGTCTCGTCCATCCCCGACACCGGGGTGGCGAGACCGGCTCCGTTCAGCGCGGTACGCAGGCTGGTGATCAGGTGCGCCTGCGAGGCGGGGTCCCAGTGCGAGCCCTCCTGCGGCCCGTACGCGCCCCAGTACGAGGTGATCGGCTCGTTCATCGGGGAGATCGCGCCGAAGGTCACGCCGGTGGCGGCCTGCACCCGCTGCAGCGACCCGGTCAGGTAGGCGGCGAACCGGTCGTACTGGTCCGGGCGGAGGTTGTCCTCCCAGTTGTTGCCCGCGCCCGAGACCAGGCCGCTCCTGGTCATGAAGTACGGCGCCGAGTTGGAGAACGCCTCGAAGGTGTCCGCGCCACGGGCCTTCGCGGCCTGCAGCCACCATCGCTGGTTCGGATCGGCGGCGGCGTTCCAGTGCGTGGGGTCGGTCGGGTTCCACCAGTCGGTGGGCTCGGTCCAGCCCTGGGTGCCACCGGCCGGCGGGCCGAAGGCGGCCGGCCGGTTCCAGTAGCCGGGCACCGCGGCACCCGGCCGCAGGTACGGCTGGGTCTCCGGGCTGTCCCCGCCGCCGAGGTTGTACCGCGCGACGGTGAAGCCGAGGCCGTCCGCGCCGTAGAGGGCGTCGGCCAGCTCGTTGCGCTTCGCGTCCGGCCAGCCGCCGGTCGCCTCGGCGAACCAGGCCAGCGAGGTGCCCCAGCCCTGGAACGGCTGCTGCTGGTAGCCGGGATCGAGCCGGACGGTGACGTGGGCGGCCGCCTCCTCGGCGACGGCGGGGGGAGCGCTCAGCATCCCGGCGACCAGGGCGGCGGTCACGGCGGCGGCGGCGGTGAGACCGGTCCTGGTCCGGCCGGTGCGGGGCCTGGGGATCCGGGCGGGTGATGGCTGACGGAGCGTCACGGGTTCTCCTCGGTGGTCGGATCGGGCAGCGCGACGCCCCTCCGCCGAACAGGGTGGAGGGGCGTCGGTGGGTGGGGTCAGGCGGCGGTCCGCTGCCACTGCTGGTTGGTGCCGGTGCCGCAGGTCCACTGCTCCAGCGCGGTGCCGTTGGCGGTGGACTGGTTGGTGACGTCCAGGCACTTGCCGCTGTGCCGGGCGATCAGCCGGACGAAGCCGGTGACGCCGCTGACCTTCTGGACCTGCCACTGCTGGGAGGTCGTGCCGTTGCAGGTGTTCTGGACCACGAGGGCGCCGTCGGCGGTCGAGGCGTCGGCGATGTCGAGGCACTTGCCGCTGTGCCGCGCCATGATCTGCACGTAGCCGGTGCCGAGGCTCTTCAGCCAGAAGTCCTGGTTGGCGCCGTTGCCGCAACCCCACTGGATGAGCTGGGCGGACGCGGCGAAGGAGTAGTTCGCGATGTCGGCGCACTTGCCGCTCTGGCGGCCCGTCAGGCTCTCCCAGGTGACGTTCATGCCGCTCACCGTGCCGGTGGCGGTGTCCACGGTGATCTGCGGCGAGTACCCCATGGTCATCGTGCCGGCCGTCGGGAACGTCAGCGGCAGCCAGACGTACTGCGAGTCGTTGACCGTCCCGCCCATGGAGTTGCCCCAACGGTCGCCCATGTACAGGTAGCTGGTGCCGTTGCTGCCCTGCACGGGTAGCACGAACGCGGTCTGACTGCCGTAGGTGGTCCCGTCGCCGATGTCCTGCAGGCCGCTCCAGGAACCGGTGACGCTGCCGGCGGTGCCGTACTTCTGCTGGTTGGGCGCCCAGCCGGTGGCCCCGGAGGTCAGCAGGAAGTACACGCCGTTGCGCTTGAACAGGGCGGGCGCCTCGCGGGACTGRCCGACCCACAGGTTCTGCACCTGGGCGTCGATGGCGGTGTAGTCGGCGGTGAGCCGGTAGATGTGCAGGTCGGCGTTCTCGTTGGCGGCCGAGACCATGTAGCCGGTGCCGTCGTCGTCCACGAAGGTCGTGATGTCCCGCGACATCTCACCCAGCGGGCGGAAGCTGCCCTGCCAGGTGTAGGTGCCGTCGACGGTGTCGGAGACCGCGACCGCCGCCCGGGCCTCGCCGTAGTGCGCGCCGTACTCCTTGTGCATCCACATGACGAACTTGCCGGTCGCGGCGTTGTACATCACCTTGGGCCGCTCGATGATCGCGTAGTCCAGCTCCGGGGCGGCGGCCTGGGTCAGCACGTTGTTGCGGAACTCCCAGGTCTTCAGGTCGGTGGAGCGGTACGCGGAGACGTAGCGGAAGCTGTTGTCGGCGTTGCGGTTCTCGCCGAACCAGTAGTAGTACTGGCCGACCTTGATGACGCCGGCCCCGTGCGCGTGGAGCGGGTCTCCGGCGGTGTCGGTGAACTGGGTGCCGTTGGTGACGGTCACCGTGGCAGCCTGCGCGGTGCCGAAGCCCGACAGCAGGGGGAGGAACAGCGCCAGCAGGGCGCCGAGCACAAGCGTTCTCAATCGCGGCATCTCTTCAGACCTTCGTTCTCCGAGGCACGCGCTGCCACGGTCTCGATCCTGGTCGCGCAAACACGACCGGGTCGAGTACGGGGCATGGCATGGGGGCGTCCCTTGGTGTCCCGCTCCGTGGGTGGGGGCGAGAAGGGCGTGATCCGCGCGTGCGTCGTGGGTGGGGGTGGGGTTCGCTGCTCTGACTACGGGTGGCCGTCTCGTTCTCAAGTCCGTCCGGATACGGGGAAGTTGGCAGGACTTCCGGTCCGTACAGGGGGTCCGCACCTGACCCCGTGGGGCGCCTGGTGGGTCAGGCCGCCGCCGACGGGTGACCACCCACTGCGTCGTACTGCCCGTCCAGGCATGTTGACGCAAACAAGCGGTCGACGAGAGTCTCGGAGGGACGTCCGGCTATGTCAAGGGCTTGGACAAGCCCCATGTGTCTTCAGGTTGGAAAATGTTTGATTCTGATCAACTCGAGCGGGCATCCACGGCTCGATCGAATCCGGTCACGCTTGGAGGAAGACACAGATTCGGCGGCGCCACCGGCCGGTCGAAAGAGAAGTCTTGACGGTTTGGGTGGAGCTTTCTACATTCTAGGGACCTTGATCTCGGAATTCAGATTCCGTATCACGGAACTCATCTCATGGGTTGGAGCCTGTTCGCCGCAGGCTCCGGCAGCGCGGGCGACGGCACCGTCGTCCGCCAGGGTCGTCCCAGCGCCACCGTGCCGGTCCCGCACCTCGGCAGACGCTCCCGGGCCCGAAGTCACCTCAGATATGGAGGGACGCCCCATGGGACGTCAGGCCGTACTCAAGAAGCCCGAGACCCCGCAGCACCCGGTCGACGAGATGCTGCCGCCGGGACGGATGGCGACCGTCGCGCTCCAGCACGTGGCCAGCATGTACGCCGGGGTGGCCGCGCCGCCGCTGATCATCGGCGCCGCAGCCGGGCTGGACCCGGCCCGGCTCACCACCCTGCTGGCCGCCAGCCTGTTCATCGCCGGCATCGCCACCCTGCTGCAGACGCTGGGGATCTGGGGGATCGGCTCGCGACTGCCGTTCGTCAACGGCGTCTCCTTCGCCACGGTCTCGCCGATCCTCGCCGTGATCGAGGCGAAGAAGGGCGCGGCTCTGCCGCTGATCTTCGGCTCCACCATCGTGGCCGGGCTGTTCTGTTTCCTGCTGGCGCCGGTCTTCTGTCGGCTCGTCAGATTCTTCCCGCCGGTGGTGAGCGGCACGGTGATCACGCTGATCGGCGTCTCCCTGCTCCCGGTCGCCGGGAACTGGGCGCAGGGCGGCAACTCCCGGTCGCCCGAGTACGGTTCACTCGCCAATCTGGGTCTCGCCGGGCTCACCCTGCTCGCCGTGGTGCTCTTCAACCGCTTCCTGCGCGGCTTCCTGCAGCGGGTCTCGATCCTGCTCGGCCTGCTGGTGGGCACCCTGGCGGCGATCCCGCTCGGCAAGGTCGACGCGCACGCGCTCGGCAGCCTGCCGCTCTTCGAGCTGCCGCACCCGTTCGCCTTCGGCGCACCGCAGTTCCAGGCCGCCTCGATCATCTCGATGCTGGTGGTCATGGTGGTCTCGATGACCGAGTCGACCGCCGACATGATCGCGCTCGGTGAGGTCGTGGAGCGGCCCGCCGACGACCGCACGATCGCGGGCGGCCTGCGCGCGGACGGGCTCGCGACGGCGTTCGGCGGGGTGTTCAACGGCTTCATCTGCTCGGCCTTCGCCCAGAACATCGGGCTGGTGGCACTGACCAGGATCCGCAGCCGCTTCGTGGTGGCGCTGGCGGGCGTCTTCCTGGTGGTGATGGGTCTGCTGCCGGTGGTCGGCGGCCTGGTCTCGCTGGTGCCGCAGCCGGTGCTCGGCGGCGCGGGTGTGGTGCTCTTCGGCTCGGTCGCGGTGGCGGGCATCCGAACCCTGGGCAAGGCGGACCTGAGCGCGGGATCGAACGCGATCATCGTGGCGACCAGTCTGGCCTTCGGCATCTTCCCGATCGCCTACCCGGGCTTCTACCACTCCTTCCCGGACCAGATCGCGACCGTGCTGCACTCGGGCATCTCGGCGGGCTGCCTGCTGGCGGTCACCCTGAACCTGCTCTTCAACCACCTGGGCCGGGGACGTGAAGTACCGCCCGCCTACGTCCCCGAGGAGCAGATCGAGGCCCTGGGACGGGTGGCGGACCCGGCCTGACCCCGGACCAGGGCCGGGTGCGGCCGACGCCCCGGCCTCTGTTGCACTGTGGGACGACCGGCCGGAAGGTTGGCGATCTGCCCGGGCTGATTGTCGGTGAACTCACTCCTTCCGGTAACGGATCCCGCCCCACCGTTACACCTCTCTCCCGGCACGGTTACGTAGAAGCACTCATTGGGCCAGGCCCGGGAATCGGCGGGCCGCAGAAGACAGGTGACGGAAATGCGAACTGAGGCCGCCAAGCGGGTCGAGCTGGTCTTCTCCCTCTTCGACGCCAATGGCAACGGAGTCATCGACTCCGAGGACTTCGACCTCATGACGGGCCGTGTTCTGGAGGCGGCGGCCGCATCGGACGACGGCGCCAAGGCCGCCATCCGGGCTGCGTTCCGCCGCTACTGGACGACGCTTGCCACTGAACTGGACGCCAACGGCGACGGCGTGATCACCGTCGACGAGTTCCGTCCGTTCGTGCTCGACCCCGAGCGCTTCGGTCCCACGATCGCCGAGTTCGCCGAGGCGCTCGCCGCACTCGGCGACCCTGACCGGGACGGCCTGATCGAGCGCCCGCTCTTCGTAGCGCTGATGACGGCGATCGGCTTCGAGGAGACGAACATCCACGCGCTCTTCGACGCCTTCGACCCGGACGCCAAGGACCGCATCACCGTGGCTACCTGGGCCGCCGGCATCGTGGACTACTACGCGCCGGACATGGCCGGGATCCCGGGCGACCAGCTGGTGGCTGCCCGGGTCTGACGGCCCGTCAGCATCTGTCCCGGGATGCGTCCCACCGGGCGGGGCCTGCGGCACGGCCCCGCCCTCCGCTCCCGTGCTGTCGGGCGGTCGATCCCGATCCCGATCCCGATCCCGGCGAAGCCCCGGGCCTGTGCGGACGTCATGGCCGAGGCTTGTGCGCGAACACCCACCGGTTTCCCTCCAGCGCGTCGTTCGGCTCGGGGAGTGGGCCGCGTCGGTGCCGGCGGCTGAAGTCGAAGGGCGTGTGCGTCGAGGTGGACCAGCCCTTGTCCGTCAGGTGGCCGGTGGAGTCGGGTCGTGGTCCCTTGTCGAAGAGGTGGAGCAGGTCGATGCCGATCTGTTCTCGCGTCGCCGTGTAGATCGGGCTGTCGCGGTACGCCAGCAGGTCCTTCTCCAGCTTGGCCTCGAAGGCCAGAGCGCTGCCTGCGGTGGTCAGCCTGTCCACCGTGTCGATGAGGTACGTCTCGGCGGGGCTCGGCAGGTAGAAGAGGAGTCCCTCGGCCAGCCAGACGCTCGGCACGGCCGGGTCGAAGCCGGCGGTGGTCAGCGCGGTGACCCAGTCCGCGCGCAGGTCGACCGGTACCGGAACGCGCTTCACCTTCGGGGCAGCCGACAGGTCCGTGAGCACCTGCTGCTTGAAGGCCAGCACACCCGCCCGGTCGATCTCGTAGACCACCACGTCGGACGGCCAGTCCAGCCGGAAGGCGCGCGTGTCCAACCCCGCGCCCAACAAGACCACTTGACGGGCGTCCGCACGGGCCGACCGGAGGAGGAAGTCGTCGAGGACCCTGGTCCGCAGACCGAAGTAGCGGGCGAACCGCCCCCACAACGGGTTGTCGTCCCCGTCCGGGACCTGCTCGATGCGTACCGGCCAGTCCGTGCATGCCGGGGCGGCGCGCACGAAGTGCTCCGCGTAGACGTCCTGGGCCAGGCTGTCGTGGCGGTGGGTCTCCAACGCCCGTGCCGCGGCGACCAGGAGAGCGGTCAGGCCCACACCTCCGTCCACGCCTTCCAGGCCTGTCTGTTGCGGCGCCGTGCCGGCCATGCTGCCTCCGTTGGCGGGAGTGGGGAGTGCGAGGTGCCTGCTGGTCGGACGGGGCGGGTCCGTGGTGCCGCGTGCCTCGCTCATAGGCTGGTTCCCGCCGGGAGCAGGACGGGTTTGACCACGCGGCCCGCGTCGCAGTCGCGTTCGGCCTCGTTGATGTCGGCCAGTGGGTAGGTGCGGATCAGCTGGTCGAAGGGGAAGCGGCCGGCCTGCCACAGCCCGGTCAGCCGGGGTATCAGCAGTGCGGGTACGGCGTCCCCTTCGCAGATGTGGCGGATGCTGCGGCCTCGGTCCAGCGTGCCCGGTTCGAGCGACAGTGCGGTGTGCAGGCGTGCCACCAGACCGAGGCTGCCGGTGGGGCGCAGTGCGTGGAGCGCGTCGTTGATGAGCGGGGCCGAGGCCGTGGTGTCCAGGGCGTACTGCGCGCCGCCGTCGGTCAGCCGTCGGATCCGTTCGGGCAGCCGGGCCGTTCCGGCGGCAGTGGGATCGCGCCGAACTGCTCGGCCAGGGCGAGCCGTTGGGCGTTCCGGTCGACCGCCACGGTCGTGACGCCGGCGGCGGTGGCCGCCATCACCGCGGCCAGGCCCACGGCTCCGGCTCCGAGGACCGTCAGGGTGTCACCGGGGCCTGCGCCGAAGGTGTTCAGCACGGCTCCGGCGCCGGTGAGGAAGCCGCAGCCGAGGGGCCCGAGCAGTTCGAGCGGCAGGGCGGGGTCGACCCGGACGGCGTTGCGGGCCGGGACGAGCGCGTACTCGGCGAACGAGGACTGGCCGAACCAACGGGGGGCCAGCGGCTCCCCGGTGGCGTCGGTGAGCCGCGGCGGTTCCTCCTCGCGTCCTCCGAAGAGGTTCAGGGAGGCGAAGGAGTCGCAGTAGGCGGGGGCCGCACCGCGACAGTTCCGGCAGTGTCCGCAGGAGTCGAAGCTCAGCACGACGTGGTCACCCACCTCGATCGCGGCGTCAGGGCCGCCGCCCGTCCGCACCACGACCCCGGCCCCCTCATGGCCGAGGACGGCCGGCAGCGGGCTGCGGCCGGCGGATCGCCGGACCGCGAGATCGGTCCGGCACATCCCGGAGCCTGCGATCTCGACCAGGATCTCGCCGACAGCGGGCTCCGTCCGCAGGCTCACCTCCTCGACCGTGAACGGGCTCTCGTACGAGCGCAGTACGGCTGCCTGGAACCTCATCGTCACGCCTCCTGCGGGCGGTGGACGACGAACGGCCGGAGGTTGCCGTAGAGCCCCCACGGTCCGCCCGCGACGCCGACTCCGCTGTCCTTGACGCCTGCAAAGGGCTGGGCGAGGGACAGTTCGGCATGGTGGTTGATCCAGGCCGTGCCGCATTCGAGCCGGTCGGCCACCGCCTCGGCCCGGTCGAGATCGGTGCCCCATACGGAGCCGCCCAGTCCGAAGCCGGTGCCGTTGGCCGCGTCGACGGCTTCGTCGAGGCTCCGGTACGGCAGCACCGGCAGCACCGGTCCGAACTGTTCCTCGGTCACCACCGGACTGCCGGGCGGGACGTCGGTCAGGATCGTGGGAGCGAAGAAGTAGCCCGGCCCGCCCAGCCGGTGGCCGCCGGACGCCGCCCGGGCGCCGCCCGCCAGGGCCTGCGCCGTGAGCTGTTCGACCCGGGCCAGCTGCGGGGCGTTGTTGACCGGTCCCAGCCTGGTCTCGGGGTCGAGGCCGGGCCCGACGGCGACGGTCTTCGCGCGCTGGGCGAGGGCTTCGACGACCTCGGCGTGGAGCCGGGCCGGGACGTAGACGCGTTTGACCGCCATACAGACCTGCCCGCAGTTGCGGAACGCCGCCCAGAACAGCCGGTCCGCGATCCGGTCCACGTCGACGTCGTCCAGCAGGACGGCGGCGTCGTTGCCGCCCAGCTCCAGGGTGACCCGGGCGAGCGAGGCTGCCGCCGCTCCGGCGACGGCCCGCCCGGTGGGCACCGAACCGGTGAAGGTGACGTGGCGGATGCCCGGGTGGGACGCGAGGCGGGCACCGAGGGGTTCGCGGCCGGTGACGACGGTCAGTACGCCCTCGGGCAGGACGGTGGCGAGGACGGAGCCGAGCAGCCGGGTGGCCAGCGGAGTGAACGGCGACGGTTTGAGCACCATGGTGTTGCCCGCCGCGAGCGCGGGCGCGAACTTCGCCGCCGCGAGCTGGAGCGGAAAGTTCCACGGCACGATCGCGGCGACGGGCCCGAGGGGGCGCCAGCGGATCTCGCTGTGCACGGGCCGGCCGTCGTCGATCCGGCGGGTCCGGGGGGCCAGGTCGGCGAAGTAGCGCAGGCGGGCCGCAGCGCGGGCGACCTCGGCGGACGACTCGGCCAGGGGCTTGCCCTGCTCCCGGGTGAGCAACCGGGCGAGGTCGTCACCGGCCGCCTCCACGGCGTCGGCCGCGCCGCGCAACGCGGCGGTGCGGGCGGCGGGGTCGGCGCGCCAGCCGTGCCAGGCTCGCTGGGCGCGGGCGACCACGTCGTCCAACTCGCCCGGCTGCTGGTCGGGGACCTCGTCGAAGGTCTCCCCGGTCGCCGGGTCGACGACGGAGAAACGTACGGCCCGGCGTCCGAGGACGCTGCCGGCCTCAGGCGTCGCCATGCCGGCGGTCAGCTCACGGCGGGGACGCCGGCGGCGTGCTCCCGGGCATGCCGGTCCATTTCCGCCCGGAAGGCGGCCACCAGATGCGGCTGAATCCGCCCGGTGTTGCGGTCGCCGCCCTCGCAGACCGCTCCCCGCACGCCCACGATGTCCGTGCCCATCCGGGTCAGCGGACCGAGGTCGGCCTGCCTGACACTGCCCGCGAGGGCCGCGAGCAGACCGGCGGCGTGGGCCAGCCGGACGAACTCGGCACAGACCTCAGGAGGAACGTGGTCGAACAGCCGCGTCCCGTCCTTGATCGCGGTGTCGAGCATCGCCGCGTCGGCACCGGAGCGGGCGGCGATGTCGGGCAGGGCGAGCGGGTTGACGCAGCCGATGCGGTGGGCGTCGGCGTAGCCGGAGGCGACGACGAGCGCGTCGGGGCGGTGGTCCTTCACCGCCCGGACGACCGCGCGCATGACCTCGATGCCCTGATCGGGAGTCGTGCATCCGTAGAGGCCCACCTTGATGTACGTGGCGCCGGAGACGACCGCGCCGAGCGCGGCCTGCGCCACCGTCCCGGGCTTGTACGGGACATCACCCACCGTGGCGGACACCGGCTTGTCCGCCGGTACCGCGTCGCGGATCTCCCTGATGACCCAGGGGAAGTTGGCGCCGAGCGAGCCCTCGTCGGGCTTCTTGACGTCGACGATGTCCAGGTGCTCCGCCGCCTTCACACAGTCGAGGGCTTCCTCGACGCTGTCCGGGGAGATGAGAAGCAACACCATGAGCTCCTTCCGCCGCATGTCCACCTGGCCGGGGACAGGGTGCGGATCGCCTGGTTCACATGTGGTGTACCCATCATTTCCGTCACCCGTGGCCACCGGTAGAGCGCGCAGAGTTCCCACGGGGGCGCTCATGCCCACATGTGGTGCGCCGTGCATATCAGGGCGAACCAGCCCCACTGGCAACTTTTCACCCGGCTGGTTTCCGGCACCACGGGCGCTCCCAAGAGAGCGTCAGCAAACTCCCAGGTACGGCTCATCCGTGCATGGCACGCTGCCTGGGCGCGTGTGGGCCCCATGCTCACCGCAGTTCCCGGAGATTGTTCGTGCGTACTCGCTCCATGTCACCAGCAAATGCCGCCGCGCCACCGTCCTCCGCCAACCGGTGGCGCTTCGTCCGCCGGGCGGCCTGGCCGCTCTACTTCGCCCTGCTCGCCCGGTGGACGTACGTGAACGGCCTGCCCTACACCGAGGATCTGGTGTTCCTGTGGTTGATCGGCGCCCTGCTGGCCGCCGCCGCCCACGGCGGTGAGGGCTGGCGCCGCGCCCTGCTGGTGCTGCGGGACTGGCTGCCGGTGATGGCGGTGGTGTGGACGTACTCACTGCTGCGCGGCTACGGCGCCCACACCCCCTGGGCGCCGCACCTGCGCCCCCAGTTGGCCTTCGACAGGGCACTCGGGTTCGGCGAGACGTGGACGGTGCGCCTGCAGCACGCGCTCTACTCCCCCGGCACGGCGCACTGGTACGACTACGCCGCCGTCACGGTGTACATGTCGCACTTCTTCGTGGTCTTCGTGCTGCTCGCGGTGCTCTGGCGGCGGGACCACGCCAAGTTCCGCCGCCTGCTCGGCTGCTACCTCGCCCTCACCTACGCGGGATTCCTCACCTACGTCCTCTATCCGGCGGTGCCGCCGTGGATGGCGGCGGAGCGGGGCGCCACTCCCGCCGTGACCAGGATCGTCGCCGACGTACTGGCCCAGGCCGAACTGCCCCGCGCCGCATCCGTGTTCGAGGACGGCAGCCGGTTCGCCAACGACGTGGCCGCGATGCCGTCACTGCACGCCGCCTACCCGATGCTCATCGCGCTGTTCTTCTGGCCGACCGCCACCCGCCGCATCCGCGTGCTGCTGGCCGCGTACCCGCTCGCGATGGCCTGCACGCTGGTCTACGGCGGGGAGCACTTCATCATCGACATCCTGGTCGGCTGGACCTACGCCGTCCTGATCGTCCGCGGCGTCACCCGTCTCGTGGAACGCCGGGCAGCCCGGCGCACCCTCCGGGCGGTGCCGGCCAGCCGGGACCACCCGGCCGACCGGCCTGTTCCGACCCGACCTCAGAACTGCAGCGCCCAGCGGTCGAGGTAGCCCTCGAAGTACTCCGAACCACCCGCCACCCGCAGCCGCCACACCCCGTTGGCCGTCCTGGCCGAGGCGTCCACGCCGAAGATCGTGTGGACACCGGCGTCGAACGATCCGAGGAAGCGCTCCTCCTTGAGCCGGTAGGTGAAGCCGTCGGGTGCGATCAGGTCGATGACCAGGTCGTCGGGCCACTGGTGGTCGATGTCGACCACGATGTCGAGGTTGGCCGGGCCACGGCCCGTGACGCCGGTGACGGTCACGGACGACTGGATCGCGGCCGTCTCGATCGGGATGTCGGTGTCGTTCGTGAACCGGGGTCCTGCCGGGCGGTTCGGAATGCTCCCGGTGTACAGCAGCCGGTCGGGCGTGCCGTCCTCCAGGCCGTGCAGGGACCCGACGGTGGCGGCCGAGGTCAGTGCGGCGGACACCTGGGCGGGCGTGGCCGTGCGGTGGTCCGCCAGGTAGAGGGCTGCGGCACCTGCGGCGTGCGGGGAGGCCATCGAGGTGCCGGACATCGTGGTGTAGTCCTCGTCGTAGGCGATCCCGGCCGAGGTGATGTCCGAACCCGGGGCGTACAGATCCACCAGGGGGCCGTAGTTGGAGAACCAGGAGGGGGTGTCGTCGTCCTCGCTCGCCCCCACCGTGATGGCTGTGGACACCCGGGCCGGCGAGTGCTGCGAGGCATCGACGCTGCTGTTGCCCGCCGCGACGGTGTAGGTCAGGCCGGCGGCGATCGAGTTGCGTACGGCGGTGTCGAACACGTCGTCGGGATCGCTCCCCAGGCTGAGGTTGACGACGGCGGGTTTGGCGGCGTGGGAGGTCACCCAGTCGATGCCGGCGACCACTCCTTCGACGGTGCCCTCACCGCCGTTGTCGAGGACCCGCACGGCCACCACCTTGGCCTGCTTGGCCACCCCGAACGTCGCGCCGGCCACGGTGGCGGCCACGTGGGTGCCGTGGCCGTGGCCGTCGTCGGCCTCGAAATCCCCGTCGACGGCGTCGAATCCGTAGGAGGCCCGACCACCGAAGTCCTCGTGGCTGATCCGCACGCCGCTGTCGATGACGTACACCGTCACTCCCTGCCCGGCACTGACCGGGTAGTCGAAGCGATCGGTCATCGGCGGACGCCGCTGGTCGATCCGGTCCAACCCCCAGGAGGGCGGGGCCGACTGACTCCCGTCGATCGAGACCTTGCGGTTCTGCACCACCTCGGCGACCGCCGGGTCCGCCGCCAGTCGGCGCGCCTGGCGCTCCGAGAGCTCGACGGAGAAACCGTGCAACGCCGCGTCGAAGCTCCGCCGCACCTTGCCGCCGTAGCGCGCGGCGAGCGAAGCACCCTGCGCGGCAACCGACTTCGCGTTCTGCGGGGTGAGCAGCACCAGATAGCTGCCCGCGATCGTGCCCGGCGTCCCGGCCCCCCGTACCACTCCCTCCGGACTGCTCGCCGCAGCCGGTAACGCACCACCGGCCCCGAGCACCACGGCCAGCACCCCTGCGGCCACCCCCCGGAACACATGCCGCCCTGCTGTCATCGACTTCCCCCTTCGTCCCCCCACGGGCGCGCGGATCATCACGCGCACTGCATCATCAACTCACATGCAGTAAAAGGAGATTGACTCACCATCAGTAAAATAGCAAGGAGCGACCTGCCCTGCCGGCCGCCAACGCTCACGCCGTGCAGCGGCTCGCCCAGCTGGACGGACAGCTGCACGCCCTTGAAGTCCTCCAGACCGCCCTGCCTACTCCGCATCACCGCGCGCCGTGGGCTCAGGCCCTGCTGAGGCAGCAAGCCCATCGCGTGGCCACCGGCAGGGAGGACCTGGCCAGTGCCGTCCTGGAGTTCCATCTCGGCACAGCCGGGACCCGGCCCGAGACCCTCTGCGGGTGGGCTTCGACCTGCCGTCCGGGTTCATCGCCTTCGACGGCACCTGGGACGACGACTGCGAGGAGGCGGGGTAGCGGCGCCACCGCGCGCCCACTGGCAGCGGCCGGGCCCGGGAGCGACGGGGGACGCTCGGCGGGCCCGGCCGGTAGGAGGCCGGCCGTGCCGGGGGCGTGGCACGGCTGCTCTGCCCGGCAGCCCGGTGGTGATGTGGTGGGGTTGCCGTGGCGGAGACACTAGACCCACGGATCGGCCGTGACTAGTGCTTTGACCTGCAGTCTTTCGGACGCGAACATGCCATCGTGCCGGCCGCGCAGCCCATGGGCCGATCATCTCGGCTGCCCGAAGGGGTGGGGGCCACCACGGTCAGGGACCATGTGTCCATCGGACCGTCAGACTCGTTCGATACGTTCCGGGCGTCGACCCAGACCAGATCATCGAAGGCGGACCCGTGAGCTTCCACATGCACCTTAGGGCTGTCCCTCCAGCGGAGATTCGCCCGGACGGTCTGCAGATGGAGGCCCTCATGCTGACGGCCTGGGACAACCACCGCGAGGAATACGCAGCAGGAGTGGCGGACTCGATCGAGAAGGACTTCGCGGGCGTCAACCAGCTCTACACCGGTGCCCCCGACGGTCCCAAGGACGCCACGGACCCGAGCGGGCTGCCGATCTTCGGAGGCGAACTCGTTTCCCGCGAGGACGGTCCTCCGTTCCTGACCCTGCGCCCTCACCAGGTGGCAGAAGCGGGGGGGGGGGTCAAGGGCTCGTCGCCTTCTACCAGCGGGCCGCTCACGCAGGGCATGCGGCAATCAAGGCGTTCTGGTACTGAAGCGCCCTGCAGCGACAGATGAAGTCGTTCGAGTTTCAATCTGAGGTATGACAAGGGTGGGCCCTGGCCGTGACTTGTCGGGGAGGCGTGACCGCGTCGGCGTAGTACCGGTGTGGCAATCTGCTCATGTGGATGATCTCGTTGGTACCCAGGCACCGCGTCGCCGCCTGGCCAGTTCCGATGAGGCGGTCGTGGAGCTTGAACGGGCCGTGCCTGATCTAGCGTCCCACCGTCGGCCGGCACCCCAGAGCGTCGACTGGCGCCTGTTGGAAGGCGAGTTGGAGACGGCTCTGCCTGCCGATTACAAGCTGCTGTGCGAGCACTACCCGAGTTTCGAGCTGAGCGGCTTCATGAGCCCCAGTCGCCCGGTGCCGGGCAACGAGGTGGCGTGGGTGCACGGGACCCACGAAGAACTGGAGACCATCGCCGAATGGTGTGAGGACGCAGATCTGGCCGATCCGATGCACCCCTATCCGGCGCCTGGCGGTCTGCTTCCCTGGGGTACCTCCAACCAGGGGACTTCTTCCTGTGGACCACCAGCCCTGCCGGACCTGAGAACTGGACCGTCACCGTCGCGTCGCGCAGCGGCAGCTGGTGGCACTACAGCGGTGGGGCTGTTCAGTTCCTCGCCGATCTGGCCAGCGGCGCCCTGGAACCGTGGGCACTACCGAGGGTCCGTCCGGAGATCACCTGGGTGAGACCGTGAGGCGGCGGTAACACAGGAGGGTCGCCGCGATGCCAGCAAAGGTCACCGGACCGTACCCATCCGACTCCATCGCCGAGTTGACGGCCCGCCAGGGCCGCAGGTGTCGGCGTACACGGGTAAGTTGCTCAGCCGGGTACACATGAAGGCGCTCACCTGATCCGTCAGTCAGTCAAGCGGGTGGCTGCGCCGTTCTGGGCTACGTATGGGCCTGCCACCATCGGTCCGCCTCGACGCGGGCCAGTTCGGCGTCGTACTGGTCCGCGTCGAAATGGAACTCCAGTGGCAGGAGCGCAGGGGCGTACGGAACCTCCCAGTCCGACCACCGCACGATGTCTCCGAACCGCTGCACGACCACGGACAGGAACCCGCAGCAACCGCCGGTGCACTCGGGTTCTCCCAGTTCCACGCGCCGCGCATCGCTGGTCGCCCGCAGGAGACTAGGACGCTCGACCGGCAGTGCTTCAGCCGCGTAGGGCCCGCGACCCCCTCATCGACTGCGCCTTCCACCACGTCCTCGCCGTTGACCCAGAACCGCAGCTGGGCAGCGAACCGAGGCCCTGGCGGCAGCACCCTGATCTCCAACTGATCGAACATCAGGCCACCCTACTGAGGGTGGCGACGCCACCAGCACGCGGCTGGCTTTGTTCGCGAGTTCCGACTCTGGCACGAGTTCTGGATGCTATTGGTGATCTTCATCAGTCCCACAGCAGCAACCAGGTAGCTCCGTGGTCGGGAGTGTCTGTCCTCTGCGTCATGCTCGCAGCGTGAACGAAGACACCTTCTGGCAGCTCATCGAAGACTGCAGGTCCGCAGGGCCTGACTCTGACGCCCCCGCCCATACCATCAGGTGACAACAGAACCGGCCAAATACTCCCGAACCGCCCTCTCAAGCGGGCGGGAGTGCGGCCAGGATGGTTTCGGCGGCTCGGGTGCGGGGGTGGTCGGGACCGAAGTGCTCGCGCCAGGCGGCGGTGCAGCGGGTGAGGTGGTCGCGGGCTTCGGTGTGGCGGTGCTGGGCGGCGAGCACGCGGCCGAAGGTGGTGGCGGCTTCCAGGGTGCTGTGGTGAGTGGGGCCGAGCGGCTGAGCGAGGTCGATGGCCCTGCGGCTGCGGGTTTCGGCTTCATCGTTGCGTCCGAGGCCGAGCAGGGCCTGCGCGGTGACGGTGGCGACCGGTGCGGCCAAGGCGACGCGAGGAGTGGGGTCGTTGCGGTGGTCCAACTCGGCCTGGGCGGCGGCTTGCAGGCCCTCCTCGTGGCGGCCGGCGCCGCTGAGGGCGCGGGAGAGCCCGAGGGTCAGGGCAATGCGCAAGTCACTGCTCGACTGGGCGACATCCTTCTCCCGCAGCAATGCGCGGCGGGCGGCGGCCTCGGCCTCGTCGTGGCGTCCGAGGTGGGTGAGTACGAGGACGAGGGCGTTCATGATCGACAGCCAGAGCAGGCTGGGGTTGTCGTGCACCTCCAGCAGGGCCCGGCACTCGCGTTCGGCCTGCTCGTACTCACCGATGCAGAAGAGGTTCTGGACACGCTCGGAGGCAACTTTGAGAGTGCTGAGGGCCGTTGCACCGTGGATCCTGGCGGTCTGCTCCTGCAGCGCCCACGAGCCGTCGACGGCCTCGCGGTGCCGGCCCTGGACGGCGAATGCCCTCAACCTCGCCTCCCAGGCGTTCAGCCCGTACTCGTCCGGCGCGGGGCGGTGGCGCAGCACCAGCGCCAAGAGCGCGTCGGCCTCCGCAGGCCTGCCCCTGCCGATCAGCATGTTGGCGAGCTGGATCCGGGCCTCGGCCGTGTTCTCATGAGTCTCGCCCAGCACAGCCGGAGACTGGACGGTCAGCTCCCGCAGTTCGGACAAGGCCTCGTCGGTCCGGCCCAGTCTTCGCAACGCTACGGCCCAGGCAGTGCGGCAGATGAGTGCCGGGCCGGATTCCGCGCCCAACCCGCGGTTGGACACCTGGACGGCCTGCCAAAAGCAGCGCTCCGCCTCGGCCCAGCGCTCCTGGTCCCCGAACTGGTGGCCCTCGTCGTAGAGCCGCTGGGAGGCGTCACGGGCCCGCCGCTTCCCCCTGTTTCGCAGTACCCCGAACATTCCCACTCCCTCACAACGCCCGACGAGGCGATGATCATATGAGGCGGACCAGCTCCCACTCGACCGGGGCCACTGAAGCGCCTCCGTCATCGCCTGGCTCGGCCTGGCCCTTGGCCAGCGGGCATATCGTCAACCTGCAGCGTGGGGAGTAGTCAGCGCAGGGCGCCACCAGCGCAGAAGGGGCACCGGCCAGCAACGGCCGGTCCCCCTTCGTCACGTCCAACAAATATCTGCTGGACTGTCAGACCCGACCCAGACCGCCGAGTTGACCAGCGAGCCCAGGACGGCGTGCCCGATGCAGCACGACGACGGTCTCCCGCAACACCGCCGGGACGTCTCGGTCACCCCACCGCTTACTGCCAGCTGCCCGTGACCAGGCCAGCGGCGACCACACCGTCGGACCAGGGTAGGGAACGCGTCACGGTGGCGACCCACCCTGCCCAGACCGCTGAACCTCAGCCCGAGATCACCCCCTGCGGGGCGACTGTGTACAGGCCCCGGCCGGTCCGCTGCGCACGACCTCTGCTGGCGAGGCGCTCCAGCTGGGTCCGGATCGCGTTGACGTTCGCAGCGACGCCCTCCAGCCCGAGCTCCTCGGTCACCTCACGGGCGCGCAGCGGCCCCGCCATCTTGGCCAGCACGGCCAGCACACTGTCCGCATCCGCGACGCTGCGCCGCCGGCCCGGGGCTGGTGCGGCGGGATCAGCCCCTCGTAGCGCTCGGGATCCGTGCGCCGGATGCTCCGCTCCGGGCTGCCCATGCCGTAGGGCCAGTGCACCGCATCATCGGTACTGCCGAACAGCCTGGCCGCCCGGAAGTACAGGTCAGTCACGGTAGTTCTCCCTCATCGGCTTGGCCGACGTATTCGCCGAGCCCGCGTCACCCGTCTCCGCTGTCGCGTCGGCCACCACCTGGGCATCGGTCACATCGCGAACTGTCACCCACCATTGCCCTCCGTGGCAAAGAGCTTCACCCGTGTGGGGTAGGCCATGGCCAGGTCTGGCGCGCCGCCGAGCGTCCACCCGGGGCGGCTGCCAAGTCGCCACCGTATCCACACCCCTGCCCAGACCGGTGCGCTCCCGGTCGATCCTTCTTCGCGCCAGCACCGTGGTCCTCGACATTGACGACACCCTCTGCTCCGACGGACGACCGATCTACGAGCGGATTCTCTCGGCGGTCGGCGAGAGCGAACTCGTTGGCTACCCCGTGGTCTTCGCGTCCGCGAGGCCTGTCCGCGACCTCCCACCACCCACTGCCCGGCCGGAAGTTGTGCGAGCAGCCGCAGTGCCCTGGCTTCCACGCAACGGTGTCGACTACCGGGTGCGCGCTGGCGTGGTGCAGCAGTTGCCGCAGCTGATGGGTCACCCCGACCGATCTCGCCCCCGTCACCACGATGACGTCGGCATCCTGAAAGGTGCGACCACCCCCGCGAGCAGACTCTGCGGTCGGTCAGGAGCGTGCCGCACGCGGCAGTTGAGGCCTTTGTTCTGGTTCTCCCCTGGTTGAGCTGGGCGAGACAGCGGGAGAAGAACGGAGGAAGATCAGCACGCTGCAACCCCGAAATAACCGAGTAACCGATGAGTCAGCCGGCCGAGATGGGCGGCTGCGTCTCCCCCCAGCACCAGGAGCGGCACCGAAGATGCCAGAGGTGTTAGCCCCTGCGGACTCCGCTCCGAACACCAGCTTCTCGGCCGCCACGCCAACCACCGTGGCCACCGCCCGCGCGATGTACGGGCGACCAGGCGGGCCGCGACGGTCCGTCAGGCCTCCACCGCCCGGTAGATCCCGGGGCTGAGGCGAACGGTGCCACCGGCCGGCCCTATCGGGCCGCCAGGCGGGCGGCGCTGCTCCGGCGGTGGCCGGTGTCGAGGCGGACGGCGGCGATCCCCGCCAGCGCGTACACCTTCCACAGCGTGTCGGTGATGCCGTCGGCCACAATACCCATGGCCAGCTCCAGATCCGTCGCGGCGACCACCGGAGCGAGGTCGGCCCGTGCCGCCTCCTCCACGTGGCGGTCGCAGATCATGCCGGCGATCTCCAGCGCCCGGTCCAGGTCGGTGGCCGCGTACACGGTCGCCGTTGCCGCCAGGGCCTCGGCGCGGCGCGCGCGGTGGGTGATGGCGTCGGCGATCTGCACGGCCCGCTGGGGGTCGGTGGCCGCCACCGCCCGGGAGACGGCCACGAGGGCGTGGGCGTGGGGATCCTGGCCGACGAGCGGAGCGACGAACCGCAGTGCCCGGTCCGGGTCGACCACCGCGAGGGCCTCCGCGACGGCCGGCGCCACCCATGGGGCACACTGCTCGGGCAGCAGGCGCAGGGCCCGGTCCGGATCGGTGCCCGCCACCGCGAGCGCGATACTGGCCCGGGCCGCCGTGCGGAAGTTCTCGTTCGGGATCTCGACGGCGAGCCGCTCCGCCCGGTCCGGCGCGAACTCGGCGACGGCCCGCACCACCGCGTCCCACGGGAATGCGTGGTCGGGCGCGCGGCCGTTCAGGAGATAGGTGTCGAGGATGTACTCCCCGCTGTCCGGGTGGAGCCGACCTTGAAGCCGCGCGATGTCCGCCAGTGCCCCGGTTCGGTAGGGCTCCCAGCCGGACCAGACGATGTCGATCCCCCGGAACACGTCCGAACCGGCCACCACCACGCCGATGTTCGCCTGGATCGACTGGCGGCGGTCCACGTCCGACACGGTGGCGGCCATGCTCAGTGCCTGTTCTTCGGACACGGCCGCGACCACCGGTGCGACGGCGGCCAGGCAGATGCACCGGAGCTGCTTGCTGCCGGCCCCGGCGGTGTGGTGCAGTGCCTGCTCGATGGCCGGGGCAGCCTCCTTCTGTGCGGTGGAGGTCGTCGGCTGCACAGCGGGCGAGCTCCGTCCGGTGACAGCTGCGTTCACCAGCACCGGAAGTGTCTCGTGCACGAGTAACTGATGCCCCGTCGCCGCCTGCCGGTTCCTCACCAGCCCGAGCATCCCGACGGTGTCGGTGCCCAGCTGCTGCGGCACCGGCAGACCCTCGGCCGTCAGTTGGGCGCGGAGGTGCCGGAAGACGTCCGTCAGGGTGAGCATCCGTCCGGCCTTGGGGCTGCCCTCCTCCAGCAGCCGCAGCAGCCGGCCGGTGAACGCGGTGTGCCGCTCACCCTCCAGCGCCAACGCCGCCCGGTTCGCCGGGGCTGAGGTCAGGGTGAAGGCGCCGGAGACCTCCAGCGCGGCGAGCAGCGGCTGCTCCTCGCCGGCCAGCGGCCGGCCGATCGCCCGGCCGCTGAAGCAGCTGTCCAGGATCAGCACGCGGTTCTCCGCCCGGCTGTCCAGGAAGGTCTCGCGGATGGCGTCGAACGCCAGGGCGGAGTAGGCCGGTTGGTCGATCCGTGTCCCAGCCAGGCCCAGGTGGAGCTTCCCGCGCCGGTCGATCAGACCGTGACCGGCGAAGTAGACCAGCAGCAGGTCCCCCGCCTCCTCGGCCGCGACCGTCAGGGCCTCCCCGACCTGGGCCAACCCGGCGTCCGCCGGCACGGTGCGGCAGTGCTCCGCCGCGAACCCCCCGAGCGCCGGGTCGGTGAGGACCTGGGCCAGGTCGGCCACGTTGGCCGCGACGACCGGCAGATCCGTCAGGCGCTCGTCACGGTAGTACGGCGTGCCGATCAGCACGATCCGCGAGCGCGCGGGGTCGACCGCCCGGACCATCGGTCGCTTCACGCCTCAACGACTCCGGTCTGCTCCGCTCCAGGCTCCCCCGCCGACCCTTCCGAGGCGGCGATCACCTGACGCAGCAACACCTCGACGTCCTCGACCCGTTGGGCCTCCAGCTCCACACTCCGCCCGTCCGGCGACGAGACTGAGATCCGTACGTCGGCACCACGGGGCCGGGTCAGGAACCCGTGCAGCGAACCGGCCAGGACACTGATCGCCCCGCCACTGCCGATCGCGGCGATCAACACGTCGAACGGAGCTCCGAGTTCACCCGGACCAGGCTGCGCGGCACGGGGCTTCAGCCGACCGCGCAGCTCCGGCTCACCGTTCAACCACTCGTCGAGCTCCTGCAGTTCGCGGACTGGATCCCCGCCCCGCACCGAAAGCCACGCCTCCACTGCCCCTCCTCAGCTCTGGACTTCGAGGAGTCTACGGCGTTCCGTCGCCAGGGCTCCCGGGTCCGGACCCCCGGTGGGCCGCGATGAGTTCGGCGTAGCGGTGACTGCCCCCGCCGACCTGGTCGCGTCCGCCGGCTACGCCGAGCCGTAGCCGCTGTCGGCACCTCCGTGGCCGGCCGTGCAGACGGCAGCACGCCGCTCGGCGACGACGGTGGGATGGCGCTGATCCAGTCGTTGTGGACACATGACGGGCCGTCACCGACGCCTGGCTCACTGATCCGAGCTGCTCAGCCAGCCGGTCCGGTCGCCACGAACGGCCGTACCGCCGGTTCGAGCAGCGACAAACTCCGCTGCTGCGCATCGAGGGCGACGCGGATGCCGACCGGCATCGGCAGATTCGGGCCGGCATGTCCGAACTCGACATTGCCCAGGACCGGGATGTCACGGTCGCCGAGGACGTCGAGCACGATCTCGGGCAGGGTCGGGGACGCGTCGGACGAGTCGAGCCCGCCGATCTCGCGCGGAATGCCCACGACCATGCCGGAGATCCGATCGAGGATGCCAGAGTGCCGCAGTACCTGTAGATAGCTCCACACATGCGATGCGTGGCCACCCGTCTCCTCCCAGAACAGCACCGCGCCGTCGAACCATTCGAGCGGCAGCGCGAAACGCGTCGCCTGCGCCGGCACGATGCGATTGATCACCCCGCCGATCAGCCGGCCTTCGGCACGACCGGGACGCCAGCACTCCCAGGACAGGGTGGCCGGGAGCGCACCGATCGCCTCGGTACCGGTCAGCAACTTGGCGTACAGCGCCGCGAGTTCCGCTCGGCGCAGTGCGGGCGCGGCCTGCCAGTGCCCGCCGAGTCCCGGGGTGGCCACGTCGGCATGGAACCCGACCAGACCGCGCCACTCTGTCCCGCCTGTGCCGCCCCGGAGGCACGTTCTACTTCTCCAACATCGCGACCCCGAACCCCTACGCCGCCCTGATGACCCACATCGGCCGCTGGAACCTCGTCGAACGCACCCCCGCCGACATCGAGGCCGACGTCCGTGCCGCCGCGCCGCCGTGCCGCCGCGCCGCCAGGAACCGTCGCCGGACTGGACATCACCGCCGACGCCACTGGCCTGACGCTGTTCCCGACGGTGCGGCGCGCTGACGAGCCGGAGTGATCCCCGCAGTCGGCTTCGCGTTCGTCGCCGACGCAGCATCGGTCGTCAGTCGAGGCCTTCGATGATGCGGAAGTCGCGCTCGACGCCGTCAGCAAGTGTGGCCAGCGCCTTCTGATAGGCCGCACTCGCGCGTGCGGCGACCGCCTGTTCGAAGCTGTCGAACTCGATCAGAACGGTGCGCTCGGCGATTCCGGCGTCATGTGCGGCGACCCGGCTGCCGAGGGTGAGCAGCCGCCCGCCCGCGGCCCTGACGGCTGGACCGGCCAGCTTGTCGTAGGCAGCCAGCTTCTCGGGGTCCGCAATGGTGCGGTAGACGCTGACCCAGTAGCCCTTGGGCACGGTACCTCCTGTGTTCGGAATTGATGCTCAGAAGAATGCTCTCGGATTGGTCTCGGGTGAGCGTCGGCGGGCGAGGGCGAGGCCGGCCGTCGTCGTGATCGCCATCGCGGCGACGCCGACCAGCGCCGCGGTCGTGTAGGCGTCCTCGTCCGGGAAGACGCGGCCCGTGGCGGTGCCGGCGGCCAGGACCAGACCGCCGATGGCGCTGCCCAGGGAGTACCCGACGCTGCGGACGACGTAGTTGAAGCTCATGGCGCTCGACGTCTCGCTCTTGGGGGTAACGGCCAGGATGACGCCGGGCATGGCGGCCGAGAAGCTGCCGACGCCGAAGCCCAGCACGCCTATGGCCGCGAGCAGTCCGGCCAGGTTGGACCGGGCGGTGGCGAACAGGACGAACCCGCCGCCGACGATGGCGGCGCTGCCGGCCAGGAGCAGGGGACCGTCGATCCGCGTCCGGACCCGTGGCGTGAGCTTGCCGGCGACGAACCCCAGCACGGAGAACGGGATGAGGACCAGCCCCGCCACGAAGGTGGTCAGTCCGAAGCCGTAGCCGGCGCTGTGCGGCGTCTGCGCGTAGCGGGTGATGAGCGTGAGCAGGAGGTACATGCCGCTCCCGCCGACGAACATGGCGATGTTCGCCCCGGCGACCGCCGGGTGCCGTACCGCCCGGACGTCGACCAGGGGCGTCTTGGTCCGCAGTTCGGAGACGGTCCAGACGCAGAGCAGGAGTACGGCGGCGACGGCAAGGGCCACCGCCACGGCGAGGTGCCGGCTCCACAGGCTCCTCTCGCCGGCCAGGAACAGGACGAGGAGCAGTCCACCGGCCAGGACGAGCGCACCGGCCACGTTCACGTGAGCGGAGCGGCCTTCGGGAGCTGCGGGCATGGAGCGCCACGCGGTCACGAAGGCGATGGCGGTGACGAGCAGGCCGAGGCCGTAGGCGGCCCGCAGTCCGCCGAACTCGGCGAGCAGCGCGGCCAGCGGGTAGCCGACGCCGGCTCCGATGATGGAGACCACTGAGATCAGGGCGATCGTGGCCGCGCTGCGCTCCTCGGGAAGATGGTCGCGGGCCACGCCCATCATCAGCGCCGTGAGACCGAGTCCGACGCCTTGGGCCGCTCTGCCCACGAGCAGCCAGGCGAACGGCAGCGGCAGCACGGTGAGCGCGCTGCCGACGACGACGATCGCCAGCGTGGCGAGAATCGTGGCCCGCCGGTGCGGACCGGCTCCGAGCCGGCCGAGGACGGGTGTGGCGACGGCGCCGCTGAGCAGGGCGATGGTCAGCGTCCACTGCGCGCTGTCGAGGGAGACGTGGAACGTGGTCGCCACGCTGGTGATGAGCGGCGTCCCGAGGCTGGCGACCGCCGCCACGACCAGGGCGATGAACATCAGGGCGGGGACCAGCAGACGGGCCTCGGAACGTGTCAGGGCAGTGCTCATGGGCTGGTCATGAGCCTGGGCCGCGGTCACCGGCCCGGCTCCGCTCGGGCGTGGCTTTCGAGCTCCGCCAGATGCAGCAGCGCCGGAAGGGCTGCTGCCAGGGCCTCGACCTCGTCACCGGTGAGTTCGTCGATCAACCGCGCGTACGCGTCGACGCCCGCCTGGCGTCGCTTCCGGACGTACGACGCGCCGGCCTCGGTCAGGCACACCAGCGTGACCCGCTTGTCGGACGGATCGCCCTTCCGCTCGACCAGCCCGGATTCCTCCATCACCCGGACCAGGACGGTCATCGCGGGCTGGGTGACGCCCTCGGCCACCGCCAGATCGGTGATCCGTCGCGGGCCGGTCTTGTCCAGCGTGGCCAAGGTGGCGGCGGAGGTCAGGCTCATGTCGCGGGGAAGGCGTCTCACGGCCCTGGTGGCCAGACCGTAGAGGGCTGACCCGATGGCATCGGAAGCGCCGTGCGCGGCGTCTCGGCGACTCATGCCTGAAGCATAGCAGCTTTATATTAATCCTTTATGCATCTCCCGAGGGCGCTACTGGTTGAGCAGGAAGTCGTAGTAGTCGGTGGGGCCGGCGAGGACGGCCTGGAAGTACTTGGGCTCGCCGTCGGTGTCGAGGGGTACTTCGTGGCCGGCGGTGCGGGTGAGGCCGAGGGAGAGCTTGGGGACGGTCCAGTGGTTGGGTTCGACCTGAAGGAGCGTCAGGCCCAGGTCTTCCAGCTGTTCGAGGAGCTGGAGAGCGGGGGTGCGGAAGACGTCGATTCCGCGGAAGCTGACCGTGATCTGCTGCGGCCCGGGCTGGGGGATCCACACCTCGGCCGCTCGCAGGGTCTTGCCGCGCTCGATGTGGAAGACGATCTCGAACTGCGGGTGCAGGGCGAGGACCTTCATCGGGCGAAAGGCACTGGTGGAGCCCTCGTTGGTGACCTTGACCTGGCCCAGCTGAGCAGCAGCCGCCTTGACGTCCTCCGCCGGCATGCCGAGCGGGAAGCCGGTGATGCCGTTCGGGGGATCCAGTTCGATGTCCATGACCGTCATTTTAGGAGGCACGTCCGCAGCTTCCAGCCGTTGTCGGAGAGGTACTTCTGGAAGTTCTTGTTGTTGGGCAGGTGGTCGACCATCTCCTGGATGGCGGCGTCGTACTTGTTGCCGTGGATCTTGCGGATCATGCCGATGTCCATCTTCATCGCGACGTCGAACTTGCCCTGGGCGATGAGGCTGCGCTGCTTGGCGCGCCAGGCGATGGACTCGGCGCCGGAGCCGGTGCTGATGAACGCGCGGTGGTCGTCGTAGTCCATCCGGATGGCCGGGCCTGCGCCGTATCCGAGCTGGGAGGTGCCGACACCGAGATAGGAGTCGCGGGCCGGCATGTGGTTTCGCTCGTAGGCGTTGGTGTCGCTGCCGTCGGTCCAGTTGCTGGGCCGCAGGCTGTAGTGGGAGCCTCCCCAGCCCACCGGTTGGCGGCGGGCGGCCAGACCGAGCGGGTCACTCCAGAACAGGGGGTTGGGGACGTAGGAGTGGGGGTTGGGTCCGCCGTCGAGGCCGATGGGGTCGCTGTTGAGGTAGCGGCCGGTGGAGGGGTCGTAGTAACGGAAGTAGTTGTACTCCAGGCCCGACTCGCTGTCGTAGTACTGGCCCGGCCGGCCGAGCGGGCACGAGGGGCGGCCGTCGGCGCCGGCGTGGTTGCGGCGGCCCCACAGGTCGGTGTCGCCCGTCCAGACGACCTGTCCGTCGGGGGTGACCAGTTCACTGGGGGTGTCGACCAAATCGGTGACGATGGCGTAGAAGCGCTCCTCCAGGGCCTGCCCCTGGAGGTCCCAGTGACGCTCCGTCTGGGACAGCGGTGCCCAGGCGCCGGGAGCCCAGTCCCAGGTGACGTTTCGTCGGCTCCCGTCCGGCAGGGTCTGGTACTGCTCGATGAGCTGGACGCCGTCCCACACGAAGTGCACCGTCTCCGCGGCCTGGCCCCCTTCGGTCAGGCGCCACTTCGCCGCGCGCCGGCCGACCGGGTCGTAGACGTAGGCCCAGCTTCCGCGGTCCGGGGTGTCGACCTTGACCAGCTGGTCCTCGGCGTTCCAGGAATAGCGCCACTCACGTCGCTGCCCGGACAGGGTACGGACGATCCGGCGGGTCAGGCGGCCCTGCTCGTCGTACTGGTAGGCGGTGCGGCCGGCCGACCGAAGCAGCGAGCCACTGTAGGTGCGCTCCCCCGCGGCCGCGCTGTCGGGACGGCGGCTGTCCTGGGCGTGGGTGATGTTGCCCAGGACGTCGTACGCGTAGCTCTCGTTCCAGGTCTCGGCGCGCACCCGGGTGACACGTCCCGCCGGTGTGAGGTCGAAGTCGCGGCGGCCGCGCAGCCGGTCGGTGACGGCGGCGGGCATGCCGTCGGCGCGGTAGCTGTAGGTGCGTTCCTGCAGGTTGGTGTAGGCCGTGGTGCTGTCCGGCGCGGGGTCGGTGGCCCAGATGGACTGGGCGCTGAGCCGATCGCTGGTGTCCCAGGTCTGGGTCAGGGCCGCTCGGGTGCCGAGGTAGCGGGTGGTCTCGCGGCCGGCGGCGTCGTAGGCGAACGTGAGGGCGGCCAGGGGGTTGCTGAGCTTGGCGGGCTGACTGTTGGCGTCGTAGGTCCAGGTGGAGACGATGCCGCTCGGGGTGGTGCGGCTGGCGCGGCGGCCGAGCGCGTCGTAGGTGAACGCGGTGGTGTGGCCGTCGACGCTCTCGCTGAGGACGCGGCCGGCTGCATCGTGGGTGTACTCGATGGCGCCCCTGGCGTCCTGAACCCTCGTCAGCAGGCCGCGCTCGTCGTAGGAGAGGGTGGTTGCGGTGCCGTCGTGGTGCCGGCGCCGAGTGATCCGGCCCTGCGGGTCGTAGGAGAACGTGGTGCTCTGCCCGGCGGAGTCGGTGATCTCCAGCAGCTGGTCAGCGCCGTCGAGCCGGTACTGAAGGACCCGCCCGTTGAAGTCGCTCTCCCCCGTGAGGTGCCCGGCCCGGTCGTAGCTGTAACGCCAGGCGGCGCCGTTCATCGAGACGGCCAGGAGCTGCAGTTCGGTGTCGTACTCGAAGCGGTGCACTTCCCCGTCGGGCAGCGTACGGGCGGCGAGCCGGCCGAACGGCCCGGTCTCGAAGCGGGTGACCGCGCCGTCGAGCTCATGCCCGACGAGGTTGCCCTCCGGATCGTAATCCCAGCTCTCGCGGGTTCCGTCGGGGTGCACCCGCCCGGTGACCTGCCCCTCCGTACTGAGGGCCAATGCAGTGACGGCACCGAGGGCGTCCGTGAACGTCACCGCCCGGCCGAACGCGTCATAGGTGGCCCGGGTGGTGTTGCCCAGCGGGTCGGTGATCGCGGTGACCAGCCCGGCCGCGTTGTTCTCCATCCGCCGGACCTGGCCCAGTGGATCCGTGACCTGGACGAGGCGGCCCTGACCGTCGTACTGACGGCTGGTCACAGCACCTGCCGCGTCCGTGCTCGCCAGCAGGTTGCCCTGCGGATCATAGGAGAACGTCGCCACCGTCGCGCCGCCCTGGGACACCGACGCCAGCTGCCGCAGCCCGGTGTACGCGAGCTCGATGACCGCACCCCCGGGCTCGGTGATCCGCACCGGATCCCCCTGCCCGTCCAGCTCCAGGCGCGTGACCCTGCCGATCTCATCGATGCGGGCGGTCACCCGGCCGGCCTCGTCGTACTCCGTCACCGCCGCGTTCCCCAGCGGATCCACCACCCGCACCACGCGCAACTGATCGTCGTAGTGGTACTCCGTGGCCTGACCCAGACTGTCCGTGCTGACAGTCACCCGCTGCGCGACGTCGTAGTGGAAGGCCGCGGACAGGAATCCGTTCTGCCCGACGCCGCGGACGACCCGGCCGGTGTTGTCGTACTCGTACTCGTAGGTCTGCCCGTTGCGGTCGATCCAGGCGGTCATGCGGCCGTCGTCGTCGTACTCGTAGATGTACGGCAGTCCGGTGGAGTTGACGATGCCCGCGAGCTGACCGTCCGGGTAGTACTGGTACTCGGCGACCTGGGTGTCCTGCCCGGCAGGGCCGAGCACGCGCAGCCCGCCCACCCGCGGGCCCTCCTCGGTGAACGTGGTGTCCACCGCGACCCGGTACCCACCGCTGTGCCCGACCTCGGTGAGCTGTCCGGTTTCGTCGCGAAGGAACGTCACCCGGTGGCCGTTGCGGTCGGTGTGGAAGCTGATCGGCCGGATCTCGCCGATGCGGTAGCTGCCGCTGCCGGAGCCGGCGAAGTGGCGGGTCCAACCCCGGTCCGGGTCCTCGATCCGCACCGTGTCCGTCGCCTGATCCCAAGTCAGGGGCCACAGCGCGCCCGTGGTGGGGACGACGGGCACGCCCGACTGGGAGGGCAGGGGGTAGTGGAGGATCTGGGCGTCGTCACCGGCGAAGTGGATGCCGTCGGCGTCGATCTCGATGCGCTGGTCGAGGGTGGAGGACCAGCCCTGACCGAACAGGTGGCCGCCGAGGTAGTTCGACGCGTACGCGCGCCGCAGCACCATCGGCAGCAGCCCCGGCAGCGCCAGGTCCGTCTCGGAGGTGATCATCTGCCCGGAGACCACATCGACCGGGTCGCCGGCCGTGCGGCACCCGTTGTTGCCGTCGACGGCCTGCCCGTTGCGGTCACCCCGGCCAAGAGGCTGCTCGCCCTTGTTGCGCCGCCCGTTGCCGCCACCGCCCCGCGGCCGGCCGCCGGGCCCGCTGCCGCCCGGGGACTTCGGGCCGTCGCCCTTGCCCGGACCCTTCTTCAACGCGTCGACAATCCGCTGCTCGGTGGCCTTGTGGTTGCGGCCGTTCATCTCCAGGCCGCGGCCGACGTCCTTGAGGTGCTTCTGCAGGGCCTTCTGGCCCTGCTCCATCGCTCCGAGCAGCTGGCTGATGCCCTGCTCGGCCGCGGCCGCGAGGCCGCCCTTGCCGCGGGTGCGGCCGAACGCGGACTTGGCCCGTCCGTGGTGGCGGCTGCTGGAGTTGCCCAGGTCGTCGGAGAAGCGGTCGAACCGCTTGCCGAGATTGTCCATCGAGTCCGGGTCGAACTTGAATCCGTCGCTCATGCCGCACTCCCCCGCGCGCCGGTGCCGGACTCGGCGGCGTCTTCCAGCAGATTGATGACCAGACTGCCGGCCATGTTCCCGACCGCTTCGATCACCGGCCCGGTGGCCATGGACACGAGCTCGGAGATGATCTGCTGCTCGGCTTCCTTGAGCAGCCGTTTGATGATGAGTCTCGTCGCCTGCGTCGCGCCGAGCGCACCGACTTCGGACAGACCGAAGGTGAACGGCGCCGCTGCCTGGGCGGCGATCACCTCGGCCGCCATGATGCCCAGTTGGATGATCGCGGCGATCTTCGCGCCTTCGATGACCAGCGCCGTGCCGTCCAGCACCGTGGCGACGATGCGGCCGCCCTCGGCGAGTTGGTTGAGGTGTGTGCCCGACAGCGTGCCCCAGTGCGCCTCGAACGCCTGGACCGCAAGTCCGGCGTTGGCGCCCATCATGTCCTGCACCGCGGAGTGCGCGTCCGCGATACCGCTGTCGAGCTCGTCGGCGAACGACCGCATGGCGTCCGCCATCTCGCGGTAGTCGTCCTCGTCCACGTTCGGCCAGTTCACGCCGATCAGATCCAGCACCCACGCCAGCTCATCTGGCAGTACGACACCCATGCCCACCCCCCGGACGGCACCAACAGACCTGCGAAGCACCCTACGCGATAGCTCGTACACCGTCAGGAGGGTCCCCAAGCCCGGCCGCCACCCGGTACACACCACCACCGTCTCAACGAGGCGCGGTCGCCGGGCAGTCCGCGCAGGTCGGCCGCCGGAGTGCGGCCGGATTCCGGTGGTCGAAGGCACCAGCCTGTCGGCCCGGTGTGCCAGGCTTACCGCCATGAGTGACAGTGGGCGCAGCCAGAGTACGTATTCCGTTCCGGCTGGTCGGCCGTTTCACCTGGCCGAGTTGCGCGCGAAGCTCGCCGCCACCGATGACGTGGTCCGCAATCTCTGGAACGGGGCGCACCCCACGGAGTTCGAGCTCGTCGCGGACGGGCTGTGGGTCGCGTTCACCGCTGCCCGCAGCCTCGCCCCGGCCAAGACCTACACCGGCTGCGACCGGCACCCCAACGGTGCGATCGACCCGGAGCCCCCGCGCGGCTGGACCCGGTGCCTGATCTGCAACGAAGCCCGCCGCCTGAGCACCACCGGCTCCCTCGTGCCGCCCGTGGCCAAGACGAACCCCCTCGGCTACCTGGTCCCTGACGGCCCGTTCACGCTCGAGCTACTCCAGGACTTCCTGCGCCGGACCAGCGAACTCGGCTACGGCATGTCGCTGCGCTCCACCGACGCCGAGTTCTTGGAGATGGCCGACACCGTCCACCAAGCTTTCTGCGTCGCGCGCGAGCTCGCCCGACCCCGCAACACGTCCGGGTGCGAACGCCACCCCGGCGCGCCGACCGATCCGGCGGCCGGCAACGCCTGTCTGTTCTGCGTCGCGGATGAGCGTCGCCGTCGTGACGAGAAGGACGGTGTCCCCGTGATGATCCCGCGAGCGAGCCGAGGGCCGGTGTCTCGCCGGCCGCAGCGGCCCGCCGGCCCTGGACAGGAGCATCGGGCCTGAGCTGCTGGCAGCCCCATCTGGTGGCTGTTCATCAGGCCGGCCCGGTCAGTGCGTGGCGCCGGACTGTGGGTTCTCGCGTTCCGCCGCACATCCGCCAGGATCCACGAGATTCCGCCACGGAGCGCGAGACCCTACAGGTCTCGGCGCAGAGTGCGGCTCTCGGCGCGCTGGTCCCCGTGGGGCGTGTACGTCGGCACCGGCTTCGCAGTCGGACCCGCACGCGTGGGGGTTGTCCCGCAGGCACCGGCCGCCTGACAGCGGCTGGGCCCCATCACCCCCTGGCTTCCCGGCAACTGACCAACGATCACGGTCTCCTCCGCCGTTGCCCCCTCGCCCCCGGCCACAGTGCGGCAGGATGGCGCCGCTACCCCACCGTCCGAGGAGACCACCGTGGAACCCTGGCACTACGTCGTCATCGCCCTCGCGCTGCTCGCCCCCGCCGTCGTCTGCATCGTCAGGAGAATTCGCCGCAGGTAGCTGTCCCACCCACGCGCCCCAGAAGGTCACAGAGTCGCACTCATCGCCCGCGTGTCCCCGGGTGCCCGTGTCGAGGGCGTTCAGCTTGGCTTTGGCGTCGGACCCGATCCGTTGCAGGTCTCCCGGAACTCCCTGGGCCAGGGCGGTCGGTGAGTCGGAGGAGGTGCTGCCGGGCGGGTCGCCCGGCAGTGGCGTGGCCGCCACATTGGTGCCCTCGATCTCGGTCAGGTGCGTTGGAACTCCTGGAGGCGTGTCGCCGTCCGGACGAGGTCCGCGACGGCTCTGGACCGGCTGTGCGGGGGCCAGGCGATGACGGTGGTGACTGCCGGCGCATCCAGCACTGGCACGGCGGCGAGGTCACCGTGCAGCTGGGATCGGCACGACTCCGGTGAGACCGCGCACGCGCGGCCGAGTGCGACGAGCTGCAACAGCTGTGCGTGGTCGCGGACTTGGGGGCCGGGGCCGGGCGGGTAGGTGCCGTCGGGGTTGGGCCAGCGTGGCAGGGGCAGGCCCGGCAGAGCGGCGATGTCGGCCATGTGCACATGGGTACGGGCGGTGAGCGGATGCCCGGCCGGCAGGACCACCACCTGGCCCTCGGTGCTGAGCTCCTCGGTGTGGAACCCGGCTGTCGAGTCGAACGGCCGGTGCAGCAGTGCCACGTCGGCCCGGCCTTCGCGCAGGAGTCGTTGCTGCTCGGCCGGGCCGCACAGGATGACGTCGACGGGGACCGCGTCGGGTTCGGCGGCGTACGCGGCGAGCAGTTCGGCCAGCAGTTCCCTGGACGCGCTGGCTTTCGTGACCAGGGCCAGGCCGGGACGGCCGGTCACGGCAAGGGCCGCACGGCGGGTCCGGCGCTCGGCGGCGTCGACTGCGTCGAGGGCAGCCCTGCCCTCGACCAACAGCACCGAACCGGCCTCCGTCAGCGTGACCGTGCGGCTGGTCCGGTCCAACAGTGCTGCCCCGAGCCGGCGTTCGAGCTGCTGGATCGCCCGTGACAGAGGCGGCTGCGCGATCCCGAGCCGCTGAGCGGCACGCCCGAAGTGCAGTTCCTCGGCGACAGCGACGAAGTAGCGCAGTTCCCGGGTCTCCATGCCGCCACGGTATCCCGGATCAATACCCTGACGGTATCGTTCCCCACCCGATCGGTCTTGGACCGCCGCCCGGGTCCGAAGGCAGCATGGTGCCCATGAGCGAACGAACGACTGCGCTGGTCACCGGCGCGAACAAGGGAATCGGCTACGAGATCGCCATGGGCCTGGGCGCCCTCGGCTGGAGCATCGGCGTCGGCGCCCGAGACGATCAGCGCCGTGAGGCCGCGGTGGCGCGACTGCGCGCGGCCGGCGTCGACGCGTTCGGCGTACCGCTGGACGTGGCCGACGACGCCAGCGTGAGCACCGCCGCACGGCTGATCGAGGATCAGGCAGGGCGCCTGGACGTGCTCGTCAACAACGCCGGCATCAGCGGCGGCATGCCGCAGGAGCCCACCCGGGTCGATCCCGCCACCATCCGCACCGTCGTGGAGACCAACGTGATCGGCGTCCTCCGCGTCACCAACGCGATGCTGCCGATGCTGCGCCGCTCGGCCGCGCCCCGGATCGTCAACATGTCCAGCAGCGTCGGCTCCCTCACCCGGCAGTCCGGAGCCGGTGGCGAGCAGGCAATCGGTCCGGTGGCCGTGGCGTACGCGCCGTCGAAGACCTTCCTGAACGCCGTCACCCTCCAGTACGCCCGGGAGCTGAGCGGCACGAACATCCTGATAAACGCCGCCTGCCCCGGCTACGTCGCGACCGACCTCAACGGCTTCCACGGCGTGCGCACCCCCGAACAGGGCGCGGCGATCGCCATCAAACTCGCGACCCTGCCCGACGACGGCCCGACCGGCAGGTTCTTCGAGGACGCCGGCACCGTGCCCTGGTGAAGTGCACTCAAGGTCCTTCTCAGCGCCCTGCCCGCCACCGTGTGCGGGCTGCGTGGCACTCTCAGGAGGCGTCCTCTGCAGCGCATCACGCAGCCGTACCAGCTCGCGGCGGCGGGACCGGGCCCGCGCCAGGAGAAGCCCTGCGGCACCGGTCAAGGTCGAACCGCACGGTGGAGCGCCTCAGCGGGCTTCGGCCGCCGCGAGCATCACATCCACCAAGCGCTCGGCCGCATCCGGCCTGCCCTGCTCGCGAGCCCGGGACGCCATCGCCGCCCGCAGGGCCGGGTCTGCGAGCAGCGGGGCCAGGGCCAGCTGCAGCCCGCCAGGAGTGACCTCGCCGAGCAGGGCGATGCCGGCGCCGGCCTCCTGAAGGTGCGTCGCGTTGTGGGCCTGCTCGTTTCCCGCTGAGGTGGCGAGCGGGATGAACACCGCGGCCTTCCCGAGAGCCGTCAGCTCCGCGATCGTCCCGGCGCCGCTGCGCGAGATGACCAGGTCCGCGAGCGCGAGCACATCTGGCAGCTCCGCACCGACGAACCCGGTCAGCAGGTAGCGGCCCGCCAAGTGCACCGGCAGGGCCGCCGCTTGCGCCCGCAGGCCCTCCTCGTTGGCCGGCCCGCACTGGTGAATGACGTTCGCGCCTGCCAGCAGCCACGGCAGTACACCCGTCACCAGTGTGTTGATCTGGGCGGATCCCTGCGCCCCGCCGGTGACGTACACGGTGGGCAGGCGTTGGTCGAAGCCGTACAGGCCGAGCGCCTGGACCGCCTTCTCCGGCCGGCCCGCCAGCACCGCCGGCCGTACGGGATTCCCGGTCACCGTCGCGGTGCGCCGCGCGGACTCCGGAAGCAGCGGCAGAGTCGACTCCGAGGACACCGCCACCCGTGTCGCGGCCCGGGCCAAAACCTTGTTCGCCAGCCCGAGGCGGACGGTCTGCTCGTGGACCACCAGAGGCACCCCGCACGAGCGCGCCGCCAGCCCCACCGGCACCGCCACATACCCGCCCGTCGCCAGCACCACGTCCGGCTGGAACTCCGCGATGATCGAACGGGCCTGCGCGGCACCGAGCGGGACACGCCCCATGTCTTTCACATTCGCAGGCGAGATCATCTTCAGCGGGTTGCTCGACCTGCGGACCTTGCCGGTCGCCACCGCCCGAAACGCGATGCCCTCACTCGGGGCGACCCGCGCCTCCAAGCCCTCGGCCGTGCCGACCCACAGCACCTCCACGGCGCACCCGGCCTCCGCCAGACGAGCCTGCAGCGCACGAACCGCCGTCAGCGCCGGATAGGTGTGCCCACCCGTACCACCACCCGTCACCAACAGCCGGAACGGTCCACCACGACCCACGAGATCCACAGCCCCACTCCCGACGATCGCCGACGAATCAGTCCACTGACGACCCATCAGCCTACGATGGAAAGGACACTGCCCACCGCCGCAACACCAACCCCAGCCCCGACCACGCAGACAGGCGCGCCTCGGCCGGTCCGCTTGGCCGAGGGCGCTCTTCCACAACCAGCGTGACGATCCTAACGTTGGGTCATGAGCAGGGTGCGGGTGGACCGTTCGAGTCCCGACGTGGTCGACGTGGTGCTTCGCGAGGGGGTCGGGCCGCTCGTGTTCGCCGCCAAGCGCTGGCCCGGGGAGGTGCTCGGGTCGCTCGTGGCCGGCGCCGTCTGCGGTATCCCGGTCTGTGTGGTCATGGCGCTGATCTTCAGTCTCGAACCCGGCCGGATCTGGGCTCTGGTCGGGATCGCCGCCGTGCTGGGACTCGTCGTCAACACGTTCGTGATCCTGTACGGGGCATTCCGGGACGTGAACCGCTTGCGGTTCTCCCCCGCCGCCTCCCCCGACACCATGACCGTCGTCCGGGGCTCCCGCACGGACCGGCCGAGGCCGCTCACCGACGTCCGGCAGATCTGGATCGACCACGCCGTCACGGAGTCGCACGAGGAGGATCGGAAGCCCGTCAACGCCAAGATCACCCTGTACGTGCTGCTGAAGAACGGCCACCTGATCCGGCCCACGTCACTGCCCCGGTGGACGACCGACACCACGGCCCTGTGCCAGGAGCTGCAACAGATACTCGCCCCCTCCGCCGTCCAGGTGGACCTGGTCGTCCGACGCCGGGTGCAGTACCCGTCGATGGGCGGTCACGGCGGCTCCACCGGCGGAGGCTCCTGAGATCCGTCTGCTCGGCGCCCTCCGTCCGGAGACCGCGCTCCGACCGACGCGGCCCTCGCGATCGTCCGATCCGCTCTCCGGTCGGAGCAGCGGATCGGGCCGAGGGCCGCGTCGGTGTCCGGCGGACGCCCAGGTGGTGACCAGTTACGGGCCTCCTTGGTCACCGCCGGGGTCCGATGGACAGGATCAGAGCATGTTCGTGTAGATGTTCCAGCCCCTGCCGAACAGCACCCGGGCGGCGAAGGTCGCGGTGCCGGCGTTGCCCGTCGAGGCGTACAGGTACATGTCGCCGTTCTTGGCGCGGGCGAGCACATCGCCCTTGCTGTCCCCGTCGATGTCACCCGGGACGACGAGCATGTCGTAGACGTCCCAGCCGGTGGCGATCTGTTCCCGGGCGGCGAACGGCGCGGTGGACGTCCCCGTCCCCTTGAAGAGGAACAGCCGGCCGGAGGTGTCCCGGGCGAGCAGGTCGGGCCGTCCGTCGCCGGAGTAGTCGCCCGCGCCGACCAGCGCGTTGTAGGCGTTCCAGCCGCTGCTGACCTTGATGGGCGTGCCGAGCTTGGTGTCCACCGCCCCGTCGCCGGGGTGCAGCCACAGAACTCCCGCCGAGTCGCGGCTGAGCAGGTCGCCCTTGCCGTCGCCGGTGAGGTCGCCGGGGCCGACCATCGCGTTGTAGTTCCACGTCGAGCTGACCTTCTTGCTGCGGATGTACAGGTCGCTGCCGGTGTTCTCCACATAGCTGGCGTGGTTGTGACTGTTGAGCGCGGTGGCGTACGTGTTGCGGGACCCCGGCTTCTCCTTGCCGACTCCGGTCGGCGGCGTCAGGTAGGCGCCGTTGGCCAGGGCGTAGTACTTGGAAAGGGTGCCGTCGGTCTGGGTCATGAGATTCTGGGCCTTGCCGTAGAGCTGCGTGGTACCCGCACCGACGATGAACTTGTTGCGTTCGTAGCCGCTGCCGAAGTACGCCGGTGCGGCGAAGCGCCCGCCGCCGATCGACTTGAACCAGTACTCCACGCCGTCGCGATCGCGGGCGAGCAGGTCGCTCAGGCCGTCGCCGTCGCCGTCGTCCGAGCCACTGATCACGTTGTACGCGTTCCAGCCGGTGCCGACCTTGACGCGGGCCTTGAGCGGGGCGGTGGCGCTGCCGGCCCCCTTGTGGAACCACAGCTCGCCGGTCAGGGTGCGGGTGAGAACATCGCCGAGGCCGTCGCCGTCGACGTCACTGGCACCGACGATCTGGTCGTAGATCCCCCAGCCGGTGCCGACCTTGACCCGCGCGTTGAAGGGCTTGGTGACGGTGCCCGTCCCCGTGTAGAGCCACAGGTCACCGGCGAAGTCGCGGGCCAGCAGGTCGGGGTGACGGTCTCCGGTGACGTCCCCGACGGCGATGAGGCGGTTGTACTTCTGCCAGCCGCCGCCCGACCACAGGGGCGCCGACGTGGCGTTCAAGCCGGCCTCGTAGAGCGTCAGGACGCCGTCGAAGGAGAGGGAGAGCAGTTCCGGCTTGGTCGTGCCGCCGACATCGCCCACCGGCAGCAGGTCCTTGAACGAGGCGTCGGGGTCGGTCTTGGCGATCGTGTAGTCGCTCCAGGCCTGGATCGACGACAGGTAGACGGCTGTGGCCTGGTCGTACTCCATGACGATCATGTCACTGCGGCCGTCGCCGTCGACGTCGTGCCGCGGCTTGGCGGCGGCCGTCACCTGCTCGGACGGCCCGGACAGAGCAGGCATGACGACGGTCGGGTACTCGCCGACGCCGCGCGGCGCGGCGTCGGGGTCCGACACCGGTGCGGAGTCGGTCACGGACTGCGCGACGACGGAGTCGGGCGCGCGGTGCTGCGGGGCGGCCGTGCTCGGGGTGGCGGCGAGAGCGCCGACAGCCAGGGCAAGGACGCCCCCGGCGGCCAGGGCCCTCAGGCGTCCGCGGTACGGTGCGGTCAAGATCCCCCCTCGGGATCGAACGTGTGGACCCACCCGGGCGCCTCGTGCCCCACGCCCGGGTCACGCGTCGGCGCGTGAACGGTCCCCACTTCCTTCCCGCAGCGTACGGATCGATTTTGTGGATTCCTTGTGAAGCCGCTCCCCCTCCGCCTCTCCGACGCTCACAACTGGTGGAACCGCACGCACACTTGCATCCGGACTGATCCCGCTGTGGCCCAGGCCGCGACGTAGCAGCCAACCATTCCAATGCCGCTGGGTGCGGCCCGTGACACGGGGTCGGCGATCACGATGGCGGGGATGCCGGCATGCGTGGCGAAGCAACTCTCGATACCGGTCAGGAATCGAGAAGCCCCGACTGCCGTGCAGCCCCTAGCGTGATGGTCATGGCAACCACCGCTTCCACCGCAGCCCACACGTCCCTCGCATCCGTCACCCTTGAGGTGGCCGACGTCGAGGCCGCCCACCGCTTCTACAGCGCCTTCGGCGTGGACAGGTACCTGTCCCTGCGGGCGTCCCAGGCCCACTCCACCGGATTCCGCGGCTTCACCCTGGCGCTCACGGTGTCCGGGCCGGCCACCGTCGACAGCTTCGTCGGCGCCGCCGTGGACGCCTGCGCCACTGTGCTGAAGCCCGCTACGAAGTCGCTGTGGGGCTACAGCGGCGTCGTCCAGGCCCCGGACGGGACGATCTGGAAGATCGCGACCTCGGCGAAGAAGGACACCGGCCCCGCCACCCGCGAGATCGACCAGGTCGTCCTGCTGATCGGCGTCGAGGACGTGAAGGCCACCAAGCAGCTCTACGTCGGCCGGGGTTTGACCGTGGCCAAGAGCTTCGGTGGCAAGTACGCCGAGTTCGCCCCCGGTCAGTCCAGCCCCGTCACGCTGGCGCTGTACAAGCGCCGTGCCCTTGCCAAGGACCTCGGCGTCCCCGCCGACGGCACCGGCTCGCACCGCATCGTCCTCGGCAGCACCGCCGACGCCTTCACCGACCCGGACGGGTTCGCCTGGGAGAATGCCGCGCCGCTCGCCCCCACGCCGTCCTGACTCTCGGCCCGCTTGGCTCTCCCGCCGTACCGATTGAGCGGCGAACACGCATACATCCACAGTGCAAGAAGCAAGACATGAAGGCGCACGTCAGCTCGATCCTCCTCGGTGTCCGGGACATGGACCGGGCCAAGCAGTTCTACGCCGAGTAGCCGCGACCTCTTGCCTCACACCCGGTCGCGGGAAGCGGGAGCGGCGATCGGAGCCGGGCGAGCGGGATCCGCGGTGAACCAGCAGAACAACGGGAGAAGATCATGAAGTTTCGGGCCCACGTCGAGCCACCCGAGCCCATGCGGGGCCTGGAAGTTCCGCCCGAGGTGGTAGCAGCGCTCGGCGGGGGCGCGCGGCCGCCGGTGACGATCACGGTCAACGGGCATTCCTGGCAGAGCCGGGTCGCCCTCCTACGCGGCCGCCACCTGCTCGGCCTCAGCAACGCCAACCGGCAGGCCGCAGGTGTCGCGATCGGCGACGAGGTCGAAGTCGAGGTGGAGCTCGACACCGAGCCGCGCGTCGTCGTCGAGCCTCCGGACTTCGCCCAGGCCCTGGACGACGACCCGGTCGCCCGCTCCGCCTACGACAACCTGGCGTACAGCCACAAACGCGAGCATGTGCGCGCCATCGAGAGCGCGAAGAAGCCCGAGACGCGCCGACGGCGTATCGAGAAGGCCATCGCCACCCTGCGGGGCTGACCCCCGAGAGCAAGACTCCCGCGGCAGATGCAATCGCCGTGCGGAGGCATCACCCTGCCCGACTCCCCCTGAAGGAACAACTATGTCGAAACGCCTCATGACCGGCCTGTACTGGTTCCTGGCCTTTGAGTTCGCGCTGGGCGCCGTGACCAAGTACTGGGCGGGCGACACGATATTCAGCTCGGCGTACTCCGCGAAGTTCGTCGAGTGGGGATACCCGTCCTGGATGCGCTTCGTGGTCGGTGCTCTGGAAGGTGCCGCCGCCGTCCTGCTGGTGATCCCCCATCGACGAACACGCTTCCTGGGTGCCACGACGCTGATGTTCGTGCTCACCGGCGCGGCCACCACCCACATCGTCAACCACGACCCGACGGTGGAAAGTTGGGCCGCGCCGACCCACCTCGTCATCATGGGCATCCTCGCGCTGGCCAACTGGCCCGCCGACTGGCGAGACCTCCTGCGGGCTCCTACCGCACCGGCAGCCCGAGCAGCGCGTCCGTCCAACGAAATGACAAGGGCGCACCACCTTTAGAGGGAAGCCCTGACTGCACCGACCTACGGCGGCCTCACCGCCCCGCCGTTCACGAACGTCCGCACCGCAGAGCTGCGGCCGTCGACGCCGGCCTCACCCTCCCGCACCACAACGGCCCGACCGAAGGCGTCAACACCCACACCAAACGGATCACGAGGCAGATGCACGGCCGCGCCGGCTTCACCCTCCTCCGCCACCGCATCCTTCTCGCCTGACGCCCTGTCACCACCGATTACGGGACAGAGCCGAGGACGTACAGTCCCCTCACAGCCTTCCAACCGCCCACGCCGAGCGGCCGGCCGACCGGGCGGGCGCCCGACCTGACCGGCCCGGGTGAACGACCCTTCATGGGCACCAGGTCATGCGCGGTGCGCGCCCTTGCGGCGGGCCCGGGTGCGGAGGGCCAGCACGCCGCCGCCGATGGCGAGCAGGCCCATGCCGGTGAGCGGGAGGAGGCCGTTGGAGCCGGTGGCGGCGAGATCCTTGGCCGAACCCCCGGTCGGGCTCGGCGAAGTCGACGCGGAGGAGCTTCCGCTGCCCGTCGGCGGTCCCGTCGGCACGGACGGCGACACCGGAGCGACGGCCTTGTCACGGGTGAACACCAGTGTACCGAAGCCGAGTTGGTCGAAGCCGCCGCTGTTCGGGCCGAAGTCGCCAGCGCCGCCCTCGGGCGCGAGCTTCGATGCCATGGCGCTGGTGTACGGCGCAGAGAGGCCGCGGCGGTTGACGTAGTGGTTCTGGATCACCGCCCATATCGGGCGAAGATCGCCCCGGCCGGAGGCGGAGGGCGCGGCGTCCTCCACCATCTTCAACCAGACACCGGGCGCGCCCTGCTTGAACGTGAGGCGAGTGAACGGGACGTCCTCGCCGAGGTTGTACTTGGCCGCGTACTCGGCCCCCTTGAGGAAGCGGTTGTCGTCCTCCCCGTAGAGGTCGATGCCCTGATTCCAGGCCATCTCGCACAGGCTGCCCAGCTCGCCTGGATCCCCGGAACCCTCCGGGCCGGCTCCCGCTGGTGTTCCCGGGCGTGCGCCCACGTGAGCACCAGGGGCTGGAGATGCGGGCAGCGCTCCGCGCCGGAACAGTCGGCCACGGACCGCTGACGACCCGACAGGCTGAGCCCGGTCTGTGTCACGCCTGTCACGCCTCCCCCAGCAGGAAGACGGGCATGACGAACTTTCACATAACCGGCGGCGACTGCCCGAACCTTACGGTCGGAGCGGACGGCAGGATCTCGATCGAGCTGACCGAAGCGTGTCCTTGAAATCATCTGGTCGTTGATCCGGCTACCGCTGGCCGATGCCCGCCGGCACATGTCGGCGGCACCTGGCGGAGCAGCCGATGGCGGGCCGCCTTGCTCCGCCCCGCCGGTGCCGCCGGGGCATGCGAACGGAGATTTCATGCGAGTGACCGACATCCAGCGGTGCGAGGTCCGGCCCGGCCATCTCGTGGAGTGGACGCTGCGCCAGGAGGCCGTGGAGGCAGCCACCGCCCTGCCGGACGACTGCCGCCCGCCCGCCTACATCCAGGAAGCCCACGTCCGCACCGCCAAGGCGGTGCGCCAGGGCGGCCTGTTCGTACCCACCTGGCTCGGCACCGCCTTCGACATCCCCGGAAGGGTCGACCTCGATGTTCTCCAGGAGGCGCTGCGAGCGTGGACTCTGCGGCACGAGACGCTACGCAGCGGGCTGCGCTGGGTGGGTGAGGAGATGCGGCGCTTCACACTGGACGCCGACGCGGTCGTACTGCACCGCAAGGAGGTCGGCGACTTCGCGGACGCAGAGGTGCTGACACGGTACCTGCAGAATCGTTTCGATCAGGCGGCGGACGCACTCGCTTGGCCAAACTTCATCTTCGCTGCCGCCGTCCGCGAGGGAGGCGCGAGTGTCTACATGGCATTCGACCACACCAACGTCGACGCGTACTCGCTTCAGCGGATCGCTGCAGAGATCCATGAGCTCTACGCGGCCGGGCTCGAGGGCCGTGTCGTGGAGAGTACGCCGGTAGCAAGTTATGTCGACTTCTGTGCAGCGGAGCGCGCGAGCGCCGACCGGATCGACGACATGGATGCCGTCGTCGCCCGCTGGCGAGAGTTCATCAACCGCTGTGACGGGAAGCTGCCGAACTTCCCCCTCGACCTCGGCCTCGACGATGCCGGCCCGCTGCCGGAGCAGAAGTTCATGCAGGAGATGCTCGTGGACGCCTCGGTGGCCGCGGACTTCGAGGCGTACTGCCGCCCTTGGGGCGGGAGTCTGGCCGGCATCCTCGCGGCCACCGCCCTCATCGTGCACCAGTACGGCGGGCAGCAGGTGTACCGCACGGTCGTCCCGTTTCACACCCGCGCGCACTCCCAATGGGCCGACTCGGTGGGCTGGTACGTGGGCGGTGCGCCGATCGAGATCCCTGTCGCGCAAGCGCCCGACTTCGACAGCGTGCTGGCGATGGTCCGCGCCGCCCTGCGGGAGAGCAGGCCGCTGTCGAGGATGCCGATCGCCCGTGTCCTCCAGCTGGTGGGATCCGCTTTCCGTCCGACGTCCCCGGACCTGTACTCGATCGTCTCGTTCGTCGATGCCCGCAGCATCCCCGGCGCGGAACGCTGGCAGGAGCTGAAGGCGTACGCGCTGCTGCGGGTCTCCTACGGTGACCAGGTATGCGCCTGGACCACCAGGCTCCACGAGGGCCTGCAGTTCGCGAGCCGCTACCCCGACAACGCCGTTGCTCACAAGAGCATGGAGGCGTATGTCGAGCGACTGCGGGAACTGATCATCTCGGTAGCGCGGGAAGGCACGGCCGCCCGGCCGGCAGCCGTGCGTATTCCAGCGCCCAGTACTCCGCCGGCCACACCGCCGAGGCCGTCGACACCCCCAGCAGCATCCACAGCCGCCGCGGGAGTCCGGCGCCTCGCACCCACTGTCCAGTCGGAGCCGACGACGACGTCGACGGTCGGCTGAGGGCCCGTCAGCGTAGGACGGCGGTGAGCAGGTCGGTGCCGAGGGCCGCGGTGGCGGTCAGGTCGAGGGCGTGGTGGACGTGGCGGCCCCGGCGGTGGGCGGTGAGCAGGCCGGCCCGGCGCAGGACGGTGAGGTGGCGGGAGACCTCGGGCGGGGTGAGCTCCCAGGCGCGGGCGAGTTCGCCGGTGGTGTGCGGTCCGCGGGCCAGGGTGCGGACCAGGCGGAGCCGGACCGGGTGCGCCAGGGCCTCCAGCCGAAGGCCAACGGCCTCCAGCGGGACGGTCGCCGGCCGCTCTCCGCCCGCCGCCGGGTACTGGACGACGGGCTGCCAGCCGGGGGCGTACACGGCGACCAGGTGCGGGTGGCCGAACACGCTGGGCAGCAGGGTGACGCCGGCCGGGCCGGCCGGCGCGATGGAGTCCTGGAGCTTGTCGAGGACCAGTGAGCCGCCGTCCGGGGTGAGCGCGATCGCCGCCGACACCTCCGCCAGCGCGGCGGACAGCCCCTGACGGCGGCTCAGTTCCGTCTTGTCGCGGACGTCCCGGCCCAGGCGGGCGGCCAGCGCCGGCCACTCGGCGTCGAAGAACGCCTCCGCGCACTGCTCCAGGGTCTCCCGCACCCGGGCCCGGACGGCCGGCGGATCGGCCAGCAGGCGCTCCGCGAACGCCTCCTGGACGGGACCGCGGGCCTGCGCGCGGTCCAGCGCGTCCGCCCGCGCGGCCGGGTCGTGCAGCGCGGAGCGGTCGGCGAAGGTGCGGTCGGCGAAGGTGCGCCGGTTCGAGCCGCAGGTGGTGACCAGTGCCGCGTGCGTGTACCGCTCGTCGTCGATCCGGTCGACCTCGTCGAGTTCGGCCCCCAAGGTAGCCCGGGGCCGGGCCGGCACCAGGAAGTCCGCCCGGGAGGACCGCCACAGGAACTCCGCCTCCCGCAGCCGCTCCGCCAACTCCGGACGCAGCCCCGCCCACACCCCCGCCGCCCACCCGGCCAGCTGCGGATGGTGCTCCGGCGACGCCAGCACGTGCAGCATCGCGGTGAGTTCGGCGAGCGGCGAGACCCCGAACCGGATCCGCTCCGGCGGCGTCCCGGCGAGGTCGATGCGCAGGGTCACCCCGACATTCTCGCCGCTCGCGGGCACACCGCCGCCGATTGACGGAAAGCGTCAATCCACGTGACCGCCCCGCCGTCCCGCCCGCACCCTGGGCGCCATGACCACCACCGCGCCGCGCCGCCCGACGCCCCGCCCGACGCTCCGTCAACTCGTCCGGGCCGGCGGCGGCCCGCGCTACGCCGCCGCGCTGCTCGTCGACGCGCTCGGGACCGGCCTGCTGCGGCCGTTCCTGCTGCTGTACGGGATCACGGTGCTCGAACTGGACGCGGCCACCACCGGACTGGCGATGACCGGCGGGATCGTCGCGGGACTGGCCTGCATGCCGCCACTCGGGCGCTGGCTGGACCGCGGCGCGCGCAGTGCGGCGGTGGCCGCGTCGATGCTGGTCCGGGTGGCGGGCGTGGCCGCACTGCTGGCCGCGCCGATCGGCGGCGTCGCACTGTTCACACTCGCCGCGCTGTTCCTCGGCATCGGCAACCAGGCCTGGCCGGCCGCCCACGCCGCCCTGGTCGTCACCCTCGCCGAGGACCGATTGCGGGACACCGTCCTCGCGGCAGCCCGAGCCGTCCGCAACGCCGGGCTCGGCGTCGGCGCCCTGCTCGCCGCCGTCTGCCTGACCGGCGGCCCGCCGGCGCTGCGAGCGCTGGCCACGGCGTCCGGGCTCGGCTTCCTGACGGCGGCCGCGCTGGCCCGCTCGGTGCGGGTCTCGGCCGGGCCGGCGGCTGCGCGGGCCGACGGGCCCGGGAAGGCGCCCCGGCTCGGGGCGGTGCTGCTCGCCAACGTGGTGTACGTGTTCTGCCTGAACGTGCCCGAAGTGGCGCTGCCGCTGGTCCTGGTGACGGTCCTGCACGCCTCGCCCGCCTGGCCCGCCGCGGTGTTCGTCGCCAACACGGTCCTGGTGGTCACCCTCCAGGTGCCCGTCACCGCCTGGGCGGCGGCCCGCTGGTCGCGCAGCCGGGTGCTGGTACTGGCCGGGGCGGTGCTCGCCGCGAGCTACCTCGGCTTCCTGCTGGCCACCCCGCTCGGCCCGCTCGCCGTGGCCCTGATGATCGTGCCCTGCACCCTCGGCGAGATCCTCTACGCCGGCAGCGCCACCGCCCTCGTCACCGCCCTCGCCCCGCCGGCCCACCTGGGCCGCGCCCTCTCCCGCCTCCAACTCTCCACCGGCCTGAGCCTCGCCGTCTCTCCCGCCGTCATCACCACCCTCACCCCCCTCATCCTCTGGCCCACCCTCGCCACCACCACCCTCGCCGCCGCAACCCTCATCCACCGCACAACCAGCGGGCGCCCGAGGGAGGGTGCGAGGCCGAACGGCTGACCGGCTTGCCTCCGGCGGCGTAAGCCGACGTGCGACGGCCACGGTGAGTGACCAGTATCGAACGTGGTGCGAAGGGCGCGCCGACGTTGGGACGAGGTGGCACTCGATGAGCACTGTAGATGTACCGGGCGAAGGCTCCGGCCGGGCGGGCGGGACCCGGGCGGCCACCGCAGTCCGGACCGGAGCCGGGTCCAACAAGATCACCTGGCTGACGCTGGCACTGATGACGACCAGTTCGGTCGCGAGTCTGCGTTCGTCGCCGACCATGGCGGTGTACGGCCTCGCCTGTGTCTTCCTCTACCTGCTGCCCGCAGTCGTGTTCCTGCTGCCGACCGCCCTGGTGTCGGCGGAGCTGGCTTCCGGATGGGGCGGCGGGGTCTACAACTGGGTGGCGCAGGGTCTGTCGAAGCCGCTCGGATTCGTCGCCGTGTGGTGCCAGTTCGCCATGACGATCTTCTACTACCCCACCCTGCTCGCCTACGTCGCCAGCACCATCGCGTACGTGATCAATCCGGCCCTGGCCAGCAACGGCGTCTACACGGCGATCGTCATCGTGGTCGTCTACTGGAGCGGAGTGTGGATCTCCTCCCGTGGCACGAACGCCGTCGCCGGGCTGGCCTCCTGGGGGCTGATCATCGGCACGCTGGTTCCCGGCACGCTGCTCGTCCTCCTGGGGATGGTCTTCCTCGGTCAGGGCAACCCGTCCGCGGCGCCGATGGACGGCGCGCACATCTTCCCCGAGTGGACCGGCGTGGCGAGCCTGGTGCTGATCGTGAACAACTTCCTCAGCTACTCCGGTATGGAGATGAACGCGGTCCACGTCAACAAGCTCCGTGACCCGGCCAAGGAGTTCCCCAAGTCGATGTTCCTGGCCATGGGCCTGGTGCTGCTGATCTTCATCCTGCCGGCCCTGGCCATCAGCTGGGTGATCCCCTCGGAGCAGCTCAGCCTGACCGCCGGCGTCATGCAGGCCTTCGACGCGTTCCTCCAGTACTTCCACATCGGCTGGCTGGTCCCGATCATCGCGGTGGGGCTGTGCGCCGCCTCGGTGGGTGGAATGCTGACCTGGCTGGCCGGGCCGTCCAAGGGACTGCTGCTGATCTCCCGGCAGGAGGGCTACCTGCCGCCCTTCCTCCAGCGCCTCAACGCCCAGGGCGTCCAGCAGAACATCCTGGTCGTCCAGGGCCTGGTCACGACGGTGATCGCGGTGCTGTACGCGCTGATCCCGGACGTGTCCAGCGTGTACTGGATCTTCTCGGTGATCACCACGCAGGTGTACCTGATCATGTATCTGCTGATGTTCCTGGCGGCGATCCAGCTGCGGCGCAAGCAACCCGACCATCCGCGCGGCTATCGCGCGCCGATGTTGACCACGGTCTGCGTTGTCGGGTTCGTGTCCTCGGCCCTGGCCATGGTGATCGGCTTCGTGCCCTCCTCGCAGTTCGGCGGAGGCAGCGTCTGGACCTACATCGGGATCGTCGGTGGGGGTCTGCTGCTGCTGGGGGTCGTCATCCCGTTCTCGTTCCTGAAAGCGCGCAAGCCGAGCTGGCGTCAGCCCGAGGCCGGTACCGGCGCGATCGAGGAGGAAGTGGCATGAGCCCCACCCGGATGGCTTCCGAACACCGATGGATCTACATCGGCACGATCGTGCTCCTGGTCGGTCTCATGATCGCCGGCCTGCTGACCTACACCCAGCAGAAGGCCACCAACGAGGCCCACCGGAAGGCGAACGAGCTGAACGACGCCCTGGTCGCCCAGGGCTTCCCCGCAATCAACGTGCAGAACACCGCCCTCGTCCTGGGCACCGACGGCGGTCCCGTCTGCGAAGACCCGAACTCGGCGTTGAAGCAGGGCCTTTGGCGGGTGCAGATGTCCAACGGCGCGGGTGGACCCGGGATGCGCCCGATCATCGCGGACGGCCGGATCCTGGCAGCGGGCGCCGAGGTGGTCGAGGTGTACTGCCCTGACAAGCTGGCGGACTACCAGGAACAGCTCAACACCCTCAAGACCGCGGATGTGGTCCGTGACTGAGCCAACTGCCGCTCCGGGAAAGGCCGATGGCCTCGCCGCTCGGGTGGCCGCACTGATGCCCCGGGCCAAGGCCGATCTCGCCGAACTCGTCGCGATGCCCTCCGTGGCCGACGCACGCCAGTTCCCGCCCGAGCACTGCCGACGCGCCGCCGAGTGGGTGGCCGCAGCCTTCGCCGACGCGGGACTGGAGGACGTCCGTCTCGCCGAGACCCCGGACGGCAGCCACGCCGTGCTCGGCCACCGCCCGGCACCGCCCGGCGCCCCGACCGTCCTGCTGTACAGCCACTACGACGTCCAGCCCCCGCTGGGGGATGCCGCCTGGCACTCCCCGCCGTTCGAGCTGACCGAGCGCGACGGCCGCTGGTACGGGCGCGGAGCGGCCGACTGCAAGGGCAACATCGTCATGCACCTCACCGCCCTGCGAGCGCTCGGCGACGACATCCCGGTGGGTCTGAAGCTGGTCGTCGAAGGTTCGGAGGAGCAGGGCACCGGGGGCCTGGAGGCCTACGTCCCCGGCCACGCCGAGGAGTTGCGCGCAGACGCGCTGCTCATCTGCGACACCGGCAACGCCGCCGTGGGCACACCGACCGCGACGACGGTGCTGCGCGGTCTCGCCAACATCGTGGTCACCGTCTCCACCCTGGCCGGAGACATGCACTCCGGGATGTTCGGCGGACCGGCCCCGGACGCGCTCGCCGCACTGATCCGCATCCTCGACTCACTGCGCGACGCCGACGGCAGCACCCGCGTCCAAGGCCTGGACAGCGGCGGCACCTGGCCGGGCCTCGGCTACGACGAGCGGCAGTTCCGTGCGGACGCGGGCGTGCTCGACGGGGTCGAGTTGACCGGCTCCGGCAGCGTCGCCGACCGGCTGTGGGCACGCCCGGCGGTCACCGTCCTCGGCATCGACTGCCCTCCCGTGGTCGGCTCGGCCGCAGCAATCCCGGCCCGGGCCAGGGCCCGCGTGAGCCTGCGGGTACCACCCGGGACGGACCCCGACGCGGCCGCCCAGGCACTGGCGGCACACCTGGAGGCCGCAGCGCCCTGGGGGGCGCGGGTCGAGGTGGAGCTCGAGGGCACCGGCTCGCCGTTCCGCGCTGCCACCGAGGGGCCCGCGTACACCGCACTCGACCGCGCCATGCGGGACGCCTACGCCAAGCCGATCTCCTTCCTCGGCCAGGGCGGCTCGATCCCGCTGTGCAACGTCCTCGCCTCGACCTTCCCCGACGCCGAGCTGATCCTGATGGGCGTGGAGGAACCGCGCTGCCTGATCCACGCGCCCAACGAGAGCGTGGACCCCACCGAGATCGAACGGATGGCGCTGGTGGAGGCACTCTTCCTGCGCCACTACGCGGAGCTCACCCGCACCTGATCCCTCGTCAACCGACCACCGTCCGACCGGAGGCCACCACACGATGCCGAAACCCTTCGCGGTCCAGGATTTCGCTGCCCGGATGGCACGTGCCACCGACGGTGCGGCGCGGGCCGGCCTGTCCGGACTGGTCGTCACGCCCGGCCCCGACCTGCTGTACCTGACCGGCTACCAGCCGGTCGCCATCACCGAACGGCTCACCGCCCTGGTTCTGGCACCGGACCGGCCGCCCACCATGATCGTGCCGCGGCTTGAGCGCCCGGACGCCGAAGGTGCCCCCGGCGCCGCCGCCCTGGCACTGACGGACTGGACCGACGGCACCGACCCGTACGCCGCGGCAAGTCCGTTGCTCGATCCGCGGGGCCGGTACGGTATCTCCGACTCGGCCTGGGCCATGCACCTCCTCGGCCTGCAGGAGACCCTCCCGGCCGGCCACTTCGTGGCGCTCACCCGGGCCCTGCCCATGCTCCGCGCCGTCAAGGACGCCGACGAGCTCGAACGCCTCGCGGCCGCCGGCGCCGCTGCCGACGAGGCGTTCCGCCGGATCGTGCAGGTGACCTTCGCCGGCCGCAGGGAGAACGAGGTCGCCGCCGACCTCGCCGGACTGCTCATGGAGTACGGCCACAGTCAGGTCGACTTCACCGTGGTCGGCTCCGGCCCCAACGGCGCCAACCCGCACCACGAGGCGGGCGACCGGGTGATCCAGCACGGCGACACCGTCGTCCTGGATTTCGGCGGACTCAAGGACGGGTACGGCTCCGACACCACCCGCACGGTCCACGTCGGAGCCGACGTCCCCGACGAGGTGCGGACGGTACACGAGGTGGTCCGCCGCGCCCAGCAGACGGCGTTCGAGGCCGTACGGCCGGGCGTCGCCTGCCAGGAGATCGACCGGGTGGCCCGCACCGTGATCACCGAGGCGGGCTACGGCGAGTACTTCATCCACCGCACCGGCCACGGCATCGGCCTGAGCACCCACGAGCCGCCGTACATGGTCGAGGGCGAGGACCAGGCCCTGGTGCCGGGGATGTGCTTCTCCATCGAACCCGGCATCTACCTCCCCGGACGCTTCGGCGTCCGAATCGAGGACATCGTCACCGTCACCGAGACCGGCGGCCACCGGTTCAACAACACCCCGCACGACCTCGCCATCGTCACCTGACCGGCCTCCTCGGACGGCGGCTCGGTATGAACCCGTCCTGGTAGCTCCGCGCACCGAACTGTCGCAGGGGTCCTGAATGACGTCGCACGCCACCACGGCGGCAGCGATCGCCGACTCCCCGGAAATCCACCCGCGTTGGACCCTCCCGCACGCCTGGGCCGCGCCTCCGCCGAACGGGGGCGTTCCGGGCCGGCGCCCGTGTCGCGAGTCGTTGGCGGAGGACTGAGGGCCGAGGCCGTTGACAGTGCCGCGGCGGGCTCCTAGCGTGGCGCAGCCGATTACCCGCGAGTAGGGACTGTTGATGACCGCGCCGCGCCCGTACGACCTCATCCTGTTCGGTGCCACCGGGTTCACCGGCGGGCTCACCGCCGAGTACCTGGCCCGGGCCGCGCCCGACGGCTGCCGCTGGGCGCTCGCGGGGCGGGACGAGCGCAAGCTCGCCGCCGTCCGGGCGAAGCTCGCGGAGACCGACCCACGCTGCGCCGACCTTCCGCTGCTGGTCGCGGACGCCGCGGACCGCGAGGCGCTGCGGGAAGTGGCCGCCTCGGCCCGGGTGGTGGTGTCCACGGTCGGCCCGTACCTGCGGCACGGCGAGCCGCTGGTGGCGGCCTGCGCGGAGAGTGGCACCGACTACGTCGACCTCACCGGCGAGCCGGAGTTCGTCGACCGGATGTATCTGCGGCACCACGAGCGGGCGGTGGCGACCGGTGCGCGGCTGGTGCACGCCTGCGGCTTCGACTCGGTGCCGCACGACCTCGGCGTGCTGTTCACCGTCGAGGAGTTGCTGCGCCACGGCGGCCCGGCGGCCCGGCTCTCGGTGGAGGGCTTCGTCCGCGCCGGCGGCACCATCTCCGGCGGCACCTTCGCCTCGGCGATGACGGCCTTCTCCCGGCCGAGGGCGATGGCGCAGGCCGCCCGGGCGCGCCGCGCGGTCGAACCCCGGCCGAAGGACCGGCTGATCCACACGCCGACCGGCCGCCCGCACCGCTCCCGGGCGGCCCGGGCCTGGGCCGTGCCGATGCCCACGATCGACCCGCAGATGGTGGCCCGTTCGGCCGCCGCACTGGACGAGTACGGCCCGGACTTCGGTTACGCGCACTACGCGGCGGTCCGGCGGCTGCCGATCGCCGTTGGTGGTGTCGCGGCCGTGGTGGCACTCGCCCTGGCCGCCCAACTGCCTGTGCTGCGCCGGGCGCTGGGGAAGCTGCGCAAGCCCGGCGACGGGCCGAGCGCGGAGCAGCGGGCGCGGTCCTGGTTCACCGTCCGGTTCGTGGCGCGGGCGGAGGACGGGCGGACGGTCCTCACCGAGGTGTCCGGCGGCGATCCGGGCTACCAGGAGACCGCGAAGATGCTGGCCGAGTCGGCGCTCTGCCTGGCGTACGACGATCTGCCGCCCCTGGCAGGACAGTTGACCACGGCGGTCGCGATGGGCCGGCCGCTGATCGACCGGCTGGTCGCGGCGGGCATCTCCTTCCGGGTGCTCGACACCCCGCCGCAGGTCGGCTGAACACTGCAGCACACTCCTCCTCCGGCCGGACCGGCTGACTAGGCTCGGGGCGGGCGCCTCCCGGTGGTTCTACCGAGGGCGCCGCCCCCATGCCCTGTCCCGTTCGGAGGAAGAACCGCATGATCCTGATCACCGTCAAGTTCACCGCCCGCCCCGAGTACAGCGACAGCTGGATGTCGCAGGTCGAGGAGTTCACCCGCGCGACGCGCGCGGAGCCGGGCAACGTCTTCTTCGAGTGGTCCCGCAGTGTCGAGAACCCCGACCAGTACGTCCTGCTGGAGGCGTTCGAGTCCGCCGACGCGGGTGCGGTGCACGTGAACTCCGACCACTTCAAGACCGCGATGGCCGCCCTCCCGAAGACCATCGCCACCAAGCCGCAGATCATCTACGTCGACGCACCCTCCGACGGCTGGTCCGAGATGGCCGAACTCTCGCCCACCGAGGACTGATCCGCCCCGCCGGCTCCGGGCCAGGAAGACGCCCCGACAGGCCCCGCACCAGCCAGAACCGCCCGCACCATCTGCCCCGGGCGTGTCCACCCGGGCGTGCGAAGCCTAGCGAAGATGCAACATTTTGCGCGTTCGTGTTGACATCTGCGCGATACAGGGCCGGATACTGCACCTAACTGCAGAGCTCGCGGTGTCTCAGCGTTCATCCCCCACCCGCTCCGTGCCGTGCATTCCCTTGCGCCTGCCGCCCGGCTCGGAGTCCTGACCAGGAGGGCCACCCCATGCCACGCCCACACCCATGGGCCGACCTCGTCGCCCGGCGAACCGGACGCCTGGCGTCCCACCGCACCCCGACCCGCACCGCCGTACCCCTCCCCCACGAGCAGAGCGGCGCCACGGCGCCCCTGAAGAAGGAGGCCTCCGTGCCGGCTCCCCGCAGCAGACTCGCCGCCGTCGTCCTCGCCGCCACCGTGKCGGKGGCGGGCGGCGCCCTCGCCCCGGGCGCCGCCCAGGCCACGCCCCCCACCTCCGGATACACCGTCAGCGTCGGTGCCAAGGGCGCCTGGACCCACCCGACCGACACCCCGGCCTTCCCCTACATCGACAAGGACGGCACCTTCTACTACCAGCAGGCCGCCGCCCTCTACGGCGCGAACCAGAGCCGCGTCTGGGACTTCTACTCGGGCGGCAACCTCGACACCGCGACCTTCAACACCACCCTCAGCAACGCGGTGAACCCCGCCAACTCCAACGACAAGAACAACGACACCACCTGGCGGTGCAACAACAGCCCCACCGGGCTCGAGGCCACCGCGCCGCCCGCCGGATCGGGCTACTCCCAGAAGAACTTCTGCGACCTGGCCGGCCTCTGGGTCGATCCCGACACCGGCGACTGGTACGGCCTGGTGCACAACGAGTTCACCCCGCAGCCCTTCGGCGACGGCCTGCACTACGACGCGATCGACTACGCCGTCTCCACCGACCAGGGCCGGACGTGGACCATCAAGGACCACGTCATCACCTCCCCGCACAGCACCAAGCGGGGTGACACCACCGCCTTCCCGAACCAGACCTACTACTACGGCGACGGCGACCAGCGGCTGTTCGTCGACACCGCCTCCGGGTACTTCTACGTCTTCTACGGCTCCCGGGTGGTCGACAAGAGCGGCAGCTGGAAGGCCTTCCACGAGCACGTCGCCCGGTCGCCGATCTCCGCCAAGATGGCACCGGACTCGTGGCAGAAGTGGTACGACGGCGCCTGGTCCCAGCCCGGCAAGGGCGGCAAGGAGAGCAACATGGTGCCCGCCGCCGGCGGTGGCACCGGCTACACCCCGGCCACCGCCGAGTACAACCCGGCGAACACCGGCACCGCCGACCAGCAGGTCGCCGCCGGCACGATGCCCGCCACCTCGCCGCTGTTCGTCATGGACATCACCTACAACGCCCACCTGGGCCTGTACATCGGCGAACCGCAGGCCGTCGACCAGTCGGGGAACGCGCCCCAGGAGCTGTACGCCACCGACGACCTCACCACCCAGAAGTGGTACCGGATCGGCGACACCGGCAGCTACCACACCGCCTCCTGGTACCGCTGGTTCCTGGACAGCGTCAGCAAGACCGGCAGCGGCATCGTCGGCAAGAACTTCCGTACCTACTGCTCCTTCGGCTGCTCGGGCGGCTCCAGCAGCGAGTACATCAACCTCAGCATCGACAACGCCACCCCCGCCGCACCGCCGGTGGACGTGACCAAGTCCTACCGCATCGGCAACGGGGCCGGCCGCGTCCTGGCCCAGGTCTCCGGCAGCTCGGCCACCACCTCGGCCGCGGCCGCCACCGGTTCCGGTCTCGAGACCTGGAGCTTCACCGGCAACGGCGACGGCTCCTACCGCATCACCAACGGCGCCACCGGCCAGCTGCTCGGCGTCGACTCCGGCGTCACCGCAGGCCGCGCCTGGGGCGCCAAGCCCACCGTCACCGCCGCCCCGACCGGCGGGCCCACCGTCGGCCAGCAGTGGTGGGTGATCCCGGGCAAGTCCGCCACCAACACGCCCAACGGCACGTACCGCCTGGTCAACCGCTACAGCGGCCTGGTGATCGGCCTGTCCTCCGACACCTCGCGCCCGGCCGAGACCACCCCCGCCCGGTTCTGGACCAACACCACCGGCAGCCCGGTCGGCGCGAGCCGCAACGCCGCCGAACAGTCCCTGACCCTGACCGTGGCCGGCGCCGTCCCCGAGACCGTGTCCGTCATCGGCCCCGGCAACCAGTCCACCAAGGTCAACACGGCGGTCTCGCTCCAACTCACCGCCACCGACTCCGCCAACAAGCCGCTGACCTTCTCGGCGACCGGCCTGCCCGCCGGCCTGTCGATCAGCCCCGGCGGCCTGATCACCGGTACCCCCGGCAGCACCGGCAGTTCGACCGTCACCGTGACCGCCTCCTCCGGAACCGCCACCGGTACCGGCACCTTCACCTGGTCGGTGGGCGCCGTGGCCGACGGCACCCACACCGTGGTCAGCTCGGGCAAGGCCCTGGACGATCCGAACCACTCCACCGCCTCCGGCACCCAGCTCATCACCTGGACACCGAACCGCGGACCCAACCAGGACTGGGTCTTCACCCAGCAGAGCGACGGCTCCTACCAGCTCGTCAACGGCGAGTCCCACCTGTGCGTGGACGTCAGCGGCGGATCCACCAGTGCGGGTGCCCAGGTGATCCAGGCCACCTGCACCGGGGCGAGCAACCAGCGCTGGCTGGTCACCGCAGCGACCGGCGGATTCAAGCTCACGTCCCAGAAGAGCGGGCTGGTCCTCACCACGGCCTCGACGTCCAACGGCGCCCAGGTCACCCAGCAGTCCGACACCGGCAGCGCCCTCCAGCGCTGGGCCGTCAGCTGACACCACCCCGACGGCCGGGGCCACCGGGCACATCAGCTCGGAGGCCCCGGCTTCGCCCCCCCGAACGTCCTTTCTGTCAGCCGGACTTGACCACCTTGAGCACCTTGCCGGTGGCGCCTGCGGTGAGGTAGCCGCCGCTGCCGTAGTCGCCCGACAGGTAGTACCGGATGGTGATCTCGTCGGCGAACCAGCCGTACGTCACGTTCAGATAGCGCGACTTGGGGTTGGCGACACCGAGCTCGGTCTGGGCCTTGGCCATCACGGTCGGGATCTGGTTCCAGTCGATCTTGGTGAGATCCACTGTCCTGTCGTTGGTCCCGACGATGCCGCCGGGCTTGCTGGTGACCTTGCCGTCACGGTAGTCGAAGTCGTCGTAGTGCTTGGGGTTGTCCTTGTTCACCACCCTGGCACTGGCGTACCCCGGGTAGATCAGCAGTTGGGTGATCGTGGTGGTGCCCATGGCCGAGCGGATCGAATCGACCAGGCCGCGGGCACCGTTCGGGGTGAGCAGGTCCTTGGCGGAGGACGCGGAGTTCGCGGCCTTGGGGGTATCGCCCGTGCCGGGGGACGAGGCGGTGCCGCCGACCACGGTGCTGCCCGTGCTGGTGCTGCCCGTACTGCTGCGGGCGGCCTGCGGGGAGGAGCCGCCGGCAGCGCGGTTGCCGAAGGCCGGCAGCCCGTGGCTGAGCGACCAGCCCAGCAGACCGACCGCCGCCACGCCGGCCACCGCCGCCAGCACCGGGCCGGTACGCCGACGGGCGCGAGGAGGCTCGGCCGGCCCCGGCTGCACCCACGGCTCGTGACCACCGGTGTCGTACCCGGACCCGCCGTACTCAGGCACCTTGTCGACGGGACCGGCCGGACGGGGCACGGTGCCGCTGAGCTGGGTGGGCGTGTACGGAACCGACCCGCCGCCGAGCGTCCCGTCGATGCCCTGCTCGGCCGCGGCGAACAGCCGGTCGAGCTGGTCGGCGTCGGGCCGGACGGCCGGGTCGCGGGCCAGCAGCGCGACCAGCGTCGGCCCGAGCGGGCCGGAGCGCACCGGCGGCGGGAGCGGCTCGTCCAGGACGGCGGCCAGGGTCGCGAAGCTGGTGGCGCGGCGCAGCGGGTGGTGGCCCTCCACGGCGACGTACAGCATCATGCCGAGCGACCACAGATCGGAGGAGGGGTTGCCCTCCTGACCGCGGATCCGCTCGGGGGCGATGAACTCGGGCGAACCGATCAGCGCGCCGGTCGCGGTCAGGCTGGTCGACTCGCTCAGCGCGGCGATACCGAAGTCGGTCAGCACCGGGGTGCCGTCGGTGCGCATCAGCACGTTCGCCGGTTTGACGTCGCGGTGCTGGATGCCGGCGGCGTGTGCGGCGCGCAGCGCGGAGAGCACGCCGCGGCCGATCCGGGCGGCCTCCTGCGGCGAGAGTGCACCCCGGTTGAGCCGGTCGTGCAGCGAGCCGCCGGGCACCAGCTCCATCACCAGCCAGGGATGGGTGAGTTCGGGGGTGTCCACGATGTGGTGGATGATCACCACATTGGGGTGCTGGAGCCGGGCCAGCGCCTGGGCCTCGCGCAGCACCCGCTCGCGCAGCTCGAAGGCCGCGGCGGGGTCGGCCGCGAGCATCGCCAGGTCCGGCGAGCGGACCTCCTTGAGCGCCACCTCACGCTGCAGCACGATGTCCCGGGCCCGCCACACCAGCCCCATACCGCCGCCGCCGAGCCGCTCGAGCAACTCGAATCGGCCGTCGACGAGCTGGGCGCCCGGCCCCCCTGTAGTCATGGCGGCCATCGTAGGGGCTCCCGCGGACAGCTCTCGAACGGGCACGGCACCGCCGGGGCCGCACACCCGCACACCCGCACACCGCCTCCGCCTGCGGCCGGGGCAGTGACCCGTCCTCAGCCGGCCGCGCGGTCGTCCACCAGCCGAAGCAGGTAACTGCCGCGTGGCGGGGCCACCGGCAGCCGCCCGGCGCCGAGTTCGGCCAGCAGGACGGTCGGGTCGGTGCCGAGGGTCACCGTACGCGACTCACCGTCCAGCCGGACCAGCATCAGGCCGAGGTCCAGTTCGAGCACGTCCGGCAGCAGCGGCACCGCCGGGCAGCTCCGCCGGAGGTGCTCGGCGAAGGCGAACGCCTCCTCGGTGGCGAAGAGTTCGGGGGTCCGCCGCCGGGCGTAGCCGGCCATCAGCTCGCGCACCCCGGCTTCGCCCAGGGTCAGCAGGAGCAGCCGGACGGTGTGTACGAGCGTCCCGGCCAGGGCGCCCGCGCGGAACTCCAGGATCAGTTCGCGCAGCAGCTCGACCGCCGGATCGGCGGCCAACTCCCGCTCCAGCGCCGTCCGGGGCTCCCGGCCCACGGCCAGAGCGCCGAGGGCCGCCTCCCACTCCTCCGGCGTCGCCCCGCCCACCACCGGGTCCGGCGGGCGCAGGGGCACCGGCGCGGCGACCGTGGCCGTCGGCCACAGGTCCCGCAGCCGGTCCGTCAACTCCCGTACGGCACCGGCCTCCAGGCCCGGAGCCGCCGAGGCCGTGACCTCGAAGAGGACGGCACGGAGTGCGGGGAGCCGGGGCAGCACCCGCTCGGCGAGCCGGATCAGGTCCTCGTCCGGCAGCCCGCTGTGGGCGTCCAGCCAGTAGCCGCGGTGCTCGAAGCCGCCCGCCAGATGGACCTCCCAGACCCGGTCCAGCGGTAGTTCGGCGAGCAGCTCGTCGACGGTGCAGCGACCGTTGCGCTCGTTGGCCAGCACGTTGTGCAGGTCCAACAGCAGCCCGCAGTCGGCCTGTTCGGCCACCCGGGCGGCAAAGGCGCCGTCGCCGAGCTCGTCGGCCCGGGGCCTGAGGTAGTTGGTGCCGAGCTCCACCGCGAACGGGACGGGGAGGGCGTCGGCCATCGCCCGGACCGACCGTACGCTGCGCCGTACCCCGGCCGGGGTCTGCCGAGGCGGCAGCATGAAGCCGGTCCGGAATCCACCGGCTCCGCCGACCCGGTTGAACGCCAGGTGCTCACTCACCCAGGGCACGGCCAGCTGCTCGGCCAACTCGCCGAGCAGGGCGGTGTGTTCGGCGTCCGGCAGTTCCGAGCCGCCGACCGGGTTGCCGATGCTGTGCAGCAGCCGGGCACCCGGCAGGTCGGCCAGGCGGCGCAGGGCTTCGTGGTCGGTCGCGACAGTGCCGTCCGGACGGGACCGCCAGAAGGTCTGCGGTTCGACCTCGATCACGTCGAGGGCGTCACCGCAGTCCTCCAACAGCCCTTCCAGGCCCCGGACATAGGTCAGCCCGACCCCTGGACGTGCCATCTCCCCGACCTCCCCGCGCCGCCCGGCCGGCGCCTCAGCCGACCCGGCCGGAGGCTCCCAGGGTGAACTCGGCCGAGCGGCCGAAGGACCAGTCGAAGCCGGAGTGGCAGCTCGGGCAGTTGTCCTGGTTGACGGCGGCCTTGACCGGCGCGGCCATCCGGTCGAGGCCGTCTGCGGCCGAGAGCGAGAGGGTGATCACGGCCGGGGCCTCGGCGACGGGCGAAGTGGACGACACGGGGGTACCTCCTGTCTGGTGCCCGGGATCGCGGGCACCGGTGGCGGTTGACGTGGAACGAGCATGCCGTGGAGCAGGCGGGGATCCGGTGCCCGAGCCGTGAAACTGCCGCAGAACTGCCGGTGATTCGCGCCCCGTCCGCCGGATGCGGCACAGTGGGCGCATGAAGTCGGACATCGGCACCGCCGTCCCCACCCGGCGCCGGCCGGTGCAACAGCGCAGCCAGGAACGGTACGAGCGGCTGCTCGACGCCTGCGCGGGCCTGCTGGACGAAGTCGGTGCGAACGCGCTGACCACCAAGGAGACCGCGCACCGGGCCGAGGTCCCGATCGGCACCCTCTACCAGTTCTTCGCCGGCAAGGAAGACCTGCTCGCCGCCCTGGCCGAGCGGAACCTGGACCGCTACCTGGACCGCCTCGCCCGCCGTTTCGACGCCGAGACCCCGCCCGACGTGCCGGGCTTCGTCGACCTGGCGGTCGAGGAGTTCGTCGCGATGAAGCGCGCCGTCCCGGGCTTCGGCCACCTCGACTTCGGCCTGGTCGACCAGCTCCCGGCCGGGGTCGCCGACGATCAGCACCTGCTCGACCGGGAGCTGGACAACAACGCCGCGGTGGCCCTGCGGCTGCGCACCCTGGGCGGCGGGCTGTTCAGCGGGCCGGGCCACCCGCTGGCCCTGCGGGTCGCGATGGAGAGCGCCGACGCCGTCCTGAAACTGGCCTTCCGCACCGATCCGGACGGGGACCCCGCCCTGATCGCCGAGTGCAAACGCCTGCTCCGCCGCTACCTCACCGACTCCGGGTCCTGAGACCGACCGGTCTGAGCTGCGTCGGGGCGTTGCGACCGCCCCGTTCGCGCCGCACAGTGGAGATCGGGACGGCAACCGCACCGGACAAGGAGCAGACCATGCAAGCGACGGTAGGCGATCACCTCCACACCCACAGCAAGTCGGTCGGAATGTCGGATCAGCTGGGCGAGATCATCGAGGTCCGGGGCAGCGAGGGTGAGCCCCCGTACCTGGTGCGTTTCGAGGACGGCCACGAAGGGCTGGTCTACCCCGGCCCGGACACCGTGATCGAACGTCAGCAGCCCGCCCACTGACCCCACTTCCCCCGGAGCCCCGTGGACACCCCCGCACCACTCCCCGGTCCGCTCGAACACCTCACCCCACTGCTGGACAGCTACGGCTACCTGGCAGTGGGGGTTCTCGTGTTCCTGGACAACTGCGCGATCCCGGTCCCCGGTCAGACCATGCTGGTGCTGGCCGCCGTCTACGCGGGCACCGGCCGGATGAGCATCGCCGCGGTGCTCGCGATCGCGCTGGTCGCCGCCGTGGCCGGGGACAGCCTCGGCTACCTGCTCGGCCGCACCGGCGGCCACCGGCTGGTCGAGCGCTGGGGCCGGTACGTGCTGCTCACCCCGGCCCGGATGGTGCGTGGCGAGCAGTTCTTCGCCCGGCACGGGGTCAAGGTGGTCACGGCGGCCAGGTTCGTCGACGTGCTGCGGCAGACCAACGGCGTGGTGGCCGGGACCACCGGCATGAGCTGGCGGCGGTTCCTGCCCCCCAACGTGCTCGGCGCGGTGCTCTGGGTCGGCGTCTGGGGCGGCGCCGGGTACCTGGCGGGCGACAACATCGGGCCGCTGTACGAGCACCTGATGCGCTACCAGCTGCTGGTCCTGGTAGCGCTCGGCGTGCTGCTGGCCGGACTGGTCGGCTACCGCCTCTGGCGCCGCCGCCGGACCTGACCGGCCGTCAGCCCGCGTGCCGGATCGAGTAGTTGAAGTCGGCGTGCCCGAGGTTCCCCATCACCTTGAGCCAGAACGGCATCAGCATCTCCAGCGCCCGGGCCCCCGTGATGTCCCCCAGGTCCAGCACGGAGCCCTGCGGCCAGCCGAACTCGGTCAGCAGCGCGACCACCTCGGCCTTCGCCTCGGGGTCGTTCCCGGCCACGAACAGGTTGTGCTCACCCGGCACCCGGCCCGGGTCCACCATCACCTCGGAGTTGACGGTGTTGAGCGCCTTCACCACCCGGGCCTCGGGGAACTCGCGCTGGATCTGCTCACCGACGCTGTCGCTGCTCACCGGCTCCAGGCTCACCTCGCCCTGGGGCGAGAACACCAGTGGGTTGGAGACGTCGATCAGCACCTTGCCCGCCAGCGGCTCGGCCCCGGCCAGCCGGAGCGCCTGCACCGCCACCACCCCGGAGGTCGCGTTGATCACCAGCTCACCGAAGGCGGCGGCCTCCGCGAAAGTCCCGCTGTGCCCGTACGGACCGGCCTGCTCGGCCCAGGCCAGCGCGGCCGCGTTCTCCTTGCTGCGCGAACCGAGCGTCACCTCGTACCCGAGCGACACCAGCTTGCCCGCGAGCGTCCGCCCGACCGTACCCGTCCCGATGATCCCGACCCGCATGCTGTGGCTCCCCTGCTCAACCGACCGTGCGGTCACCATAACTGACGGGATACCAGCACGGCGGGACGGCCCAGGGGCGGGTCACCGGCGGCGGGTCACCGGGGGCCGGTCAGCCGGGCCCGAGGACAGTACGCAGAACTCGTTGCCCTCCGGGTCGGCCAGCACCTGCCAGGTCTGCTCCCCCTGGCCCACCTCGGCCGGCCGGGCACCGAGCGCGACCAGCCGGGCCACCTCGGCGTCCTGGTCGGCCGGGCGGAAGTCCAGGTGCAGCCGGTTCTTCACGGTCTTCGCCTCGGGCACCCGGGCGAAGAGAAGGCCCGGCAGCCGGTCGGCCGCCGGGCGGATCTCGAACTCCTCGGGGTCCTCGTTGAACACCATCCAGCCGAGCGCCTCGGCCCACCAGCGGCCGAGCGCGACCGGGTCGGCGGAGTCCACCACGACCTGCTCCCATACCAAGTCCATGGCACGGACCCTACCGACCCGGGGCGGATTACTCCACGGTCACGCTCTTGGCCAGGTTGCGCGGCTTGTCGACGTCCCGCTTGAGCGCCACCGCCGCGTAGTAGGCGAGCAGTTGGAGCGGGATGTTGAGCAGCAGCGGGTCGAGCTCCGGCTCGCTGCGCGGGACCAGGATGGCGTGGTCGGCCAGCTTGGCGTCGGGGGCGCGGTGGGCGATCGCCAGCACCCGGCCGGCCCGGGCCTTGATCTCGCCGAGGGTGGTCAGGTTCTTGTCGAGCAGCTCGTCGTCGGGCACCAGCGCCACGGTGGGCAGGTCCGGGTTGATCAGCGCGAGCGGGCCGTGCTTGAGCTCGCTGGCGGGGTACGCCTCGGCGTGCACGTAGCTGATCTCCTTGAGCTTCTGCGCACCCTCGCGGGCCACCGGGAAGCCCCGGACCCGGCCGATGAACATCATGCCCTCGCTCTGGGCGTACTCGGCGGCCAGCTCGGCGATCTTGTCCTCGTCGGCCAGGATCTCCCGGATCTGGCCCGGCAGTGCCTTCAGGCCCGCGACGATCCGGCGGCCGTCGGCCGGCGAGAGGTCGTGGATCCGGCCGAAGTGCAGCGCCAGCAGCGCGAAGGCGATCACGGTCGAGGTGAAGGCCTTGGTCGAGGCGACCGAGATCTCCGGGCCCGCGTGCAGGTAGATGCCGCCGTCGCACTCGCGGGCGATCGCGCTGCCGACGGTGTTGACCACGCCGAGCACCCGTCCGCCCTTGCGCTTGATCTCCTGGACGGCGGCCAGCGTGTCGTAGGTCTCGCCGGACTGACTGACCGCCACATAGAGGGTGTCGGCCTCGATCACCGGGTTGCGGTACCGGAACTCGGAGGCCGGCTCGCTGTGCGCGGGGATCCGGGCCAGCTCCTCGATCAGCTGGGCGCCCATCTCACCGGCGTAGTACGCGGAACCGCAGCCGAGGATCTTCACCCGGCGGATCTCGCGCAGCTCACGGGCGTCCAGGTTGAGGCCGCCCAGGTGCGCGGTGGCGAACCGCTCGTCGAGGCGGCCGCTCAGCGTGCGCTCGACCGAGGCGGGCTGCTCGTGGATCTCCTTGAGCAGGAAGTGCTCGTAGCCGGCCGTGTCGTAGGAGGCGATCTCCCAGTCCACGGTGGACGGCTGACGGGTCACCGTACGGGCGTCCTCGGTGAAGGTGGTGAAGCCGTCGGCGCGGACGGTGGCCAGCTCGCCGTCCTCCAGGTGCACCACCTGGCGGGTGTAGCGGACCAGGGCGGCGACGTCCGAGGCGACGAACATCTCCTTCTCGCCGAGGCCGAGCACGATCGGGCTGCCGTTGCGGGCCACCACGATCCGGTCCGGCTGGGCGGCGTCGACCACGGCGATGCCGTACGTACCGACCACGTGGCCGAGCGCGGCGCGCACCGCGTCCTCCAGCTCGACACCCTCGCCGACGTGCGCGGCGACCAGGTGGGCCAGCACCTCGGTGTCGGTCTCGGAGCGGAACACCGCGCCGTCGGCGGTCAGCCGGTCACGCAGCGCGTCGGCGTTCTCGATGATGCCGTTGTGGACGACGGCGATCCGCTCACTGTTGTCCAGGTGCGGGTGCGCGTTGGCGTCGCTGGGCTCGCCGTGGGTGGCCCAGCGGGTGTGGCCGATGCCGGTGGTGCCCTTGAACCGGGCCGGTACGGCGGCGGCCAGGTCGGCGACCCGGCCCTTGGTCTTGCAGACCTTGAGGGTGCCCGGCTTCCCGGTCACCGCCACGCCGGCGGAGTCGTAGCCCCGGTACTCCAGCCGCTGGAGCCCTTCGAGCAGGAACGCGGTGGCGTCCTTGGGACCGATGTAGGCCACGATGCCGCACATGGTGGTACTCCTCTGTCACGTCGTCGGGTGGGACGGGGCGGGCTCAGCCGTAGACGATCCGGCGCAGCTGACGGGTGGACAGCTCGGGCGCCGCGACCCTGCGGGCGGTGAGCTCACCGGTCAGCCGGTCAAAGATCTTCTCGTTGGTCAGGCCCCGCGCCTGCAGCTCACCGTGGCGGCGACGGACGTACTCCTCGGTGCTCTCGGAGAAGTACGCCAGCACCTCCGCGATCACTCGCGCGGCCTCGCCGGGCCCCAGCGGGGTGGTCCGGGTCAGGTGCGCGAGCAGGTCTTCGTGAGGGTGTGGTGAGACAGGCACGAGAGGGGAGCCTAGGCGTCGATCGGGCGTACTCCAAGAATCCTGCCCGAAATCGGGCAGGACTTCCTGCTTTCGGCGCCACGGAGGCTACGACCGGCCCCGGCAGACGGTCCGTGCCCGTCCTGTGAGAGTGTGTGGGATTGGTGACCGGGGGGCGCTCTCCTCGTTGACCAGTCGGCCGCTCGGGGAACGGCCCGGCCGACACTTCCCGAATGGCCGTCAGTAACGTTCGGTTTCGAGCGGGTGACGCCAGGATGGGAGACGCAACCGTCCGAAGCGATCCGCCGGGGGACCACAGCTCATGCAACCGCGACTCTTCGCGATCATCACCGCCTTCCTCCTGGGCGTGCTCGGACTGGGCGCGGTCGCCGTCACCCAGTGGACCCCGCAGCCGGCCGTGCAGGGAGCCGCCCCGGCCGGTCAGGCCGTCCCGGCCGCGCAGACCAGCGGCCCGGCCGCCTCCCCCAGCCCGACCGGCGACCCGGCGGTGTGGACCCGCTCCACCCTGCGCAACAAGCTGATGGCCAAGATGGAGGCCACCGACCCCGGCGTCGCACTGGCCGAGCTGGACGCGATCAGCAAGAAGCTCCCGTACACCGTCCGGTTCTGCCACCCGATCGCGCACGAGCTCGGGCACACCGCGGTGAAGCGCTACCACGCGGACTTCCAGAAGGTGATCTCCTTCCCGCACGAGACCTGCGCGGCGGGCTACCTGCACGGCGCGGTCGAGGAGATGCTGAACGCCTCCGCCAACCCGGAGGAGGACCTGCTCAAGCTCTGCGCCCCGGCCAACAAGGGCCCGTGCATCCACGGCGTCGGCCACGGCACGATGTTCGTCGCCAAGCAGGACGTGGCCAAGGCCCGCGCGCTGTGCAACAAGTTCCCCACCGACAGCCGGAAGATCACCTGCTCCGAGGGCCTGTTCATGCAGCTCTTCGGCCCCGACGAGGAGGACGAGAAGGCCAAGGCCAACCTCGACCCGGCCGCCCTCGCCAAGGACCCGCTCTACCCGTGCAAGGACCAGCCCTCGCTGTTCCAGTCCGCCTGCTTCTTCTACGCGCCGACCTTCTACCTGAGCTCGCACGACTACGCCAACCACGAGAACGTCTTCGCCGACGCCCTCAAGTGGTGCCTCAACGGCCAGGCCAGCGGCGGCGCCAACGACTGCAGCCGGGGCGTCGGCTCCCGGACCATGAAGTACAACCTGGACCGCGAGGACTGGGCCGGCAACGTCTGCGCCACCGCCGCCGACTCCTGGCAGCGCAAGGCCTGCACCCAGGGCCTGATGAGCTACTACACCGTCAACTACACCGAGTCCGGCGCGGGCGCCCGGCTCTGCTCGAAGATCACCAACAAGGAGATCGCGGGCTACTGCCGCAGCGCGGGCGGCCTCTCCAGCACCCTCGACTAAGGTCTACTCCACCGGGTACGCCGAGGAAGCCGTGCCTCCATGACCCCTGATGGAGCAACAGCATGAGCGACACCTCCTCCGACGACTTCCGCACCGCCGCCCGGGCCGCCGCCGAGCTGGTCTCCGACTACCTCGACGCGGTGCCGGGCGGCCCGGTCTGGCAGCCGATGGACGACACCGACCGGCAGGCCCTGCTCGACCTGCCGCTGCCCGTCGACGGCCTGCCGCTGGCGGGCCTGCTGGAGGTGATCGGCAGTCAGCTGATGACCGCTCCGATGGGCAACGGCCACCCCCGCTTCTTCGGCTGGGTGAACTCCGCCCCCGCCCCCGCCGGGGTGCTGGCCACCCTGGCCGCCGCCGCGATGAACCCCAGCTCGGCCGGCGGCGACCACGCCGACGTCCACCTGGAGCGGGCCGTGGTCCGCTGGATCGCCGAGCTGGTCGGCTTCCCGCACCCGGCCGGCGGCGGCATCCTCACCTCCGGCACGTCGATGGCCACCATCCTCTGCCTGGCCGCCGCCCGGAACCGGGCCGCCCGCCGGGCCGGGCACGACCTGCGCGCGGACGGCCTGGCCGGGCTGCCCCCGCTGGTCGCGTACGCCACTGCCGAGACCCACTCCTGCGTCCGCAAGGCCGTCGAACTGCTCGGCCTGGGCAGCCGGCACCTGCGCACCGTGGCCACCGACGCCGAGGGCCGGCTCGACCCGGCCGCGCTGGCCGCGGCGGTGACCGCCGACCGGGCCGCCGGGCTGCTCCCGTTCCTCGCGGTCGCCTCCGCCGGCACGGTCGGCACCGGTGTGGTGGACGCCTTCGACCCGATCGCCGACGTCTGCGCGGCCGAGGGCCTGTGGCTGCACGTGGACGGCGCGTACGGCGCCTTCGGCGTGCTGGACCCGGGCCTCGCCGACCGGTACGCCGGAATGGACCGGGCCGACTCGCTCGCCCTCGACCCGCACAAGTGGCTCGGCGTCCCGGTGGACTGCGGCTGCGCCCTGGTCCGCGACACCGACGAGCTGCGCGGCACCTTCAGCCTGGTCCCCTCCTACCTGCGCGACGAGGCGGCCGGGGCGCTCGGCTGGTTCTCCGAGTACGGGATGGAGCAGACCCGCCCGTTCCGCTCCCTCAAGGTCTGGGCCACCATCGCCCACCGCGGCCGGGCCGGGCTGGCCGCCGACGTCGCCCGCTGCACCGAACTGGCCCGGCACCTGGGCGCGCTGGTCGAGGCCGACCCGGAGCTGGAGCTGCTCGCCCCGGTGCACACCTCGATCGTGGCCTTCCGGTACCTGCCCGCCGACCCCGGGCGCACCGACGCCGTGAACCGCGAACTGCCGGTCGCCGTCCAGCTGCGCGGGCAGGCCTTTGTTACGGGTGCGCTCTACCAGGGGCACGAGATGCTTCGGGCGTGTCTGCTGAACGCCGCCACCACCGAAGCCGACCTGGAACTGCTGTTGTCCGAAGTCCGCAGCTCAGGGCGGGAACTGACGGAGCGTCCGACCGGTTCATGATCTGAGGGAAGGCAGTTCGGATGCCATCCGCAGACATTAACCAACAGGTCACGGGGGATTCGTGATCGCGAAACACCGGAAGAGCACGATGCTTCCATGGACACCACTTCACAGCCCTCCCGCGCCCAGCGCCGCAGCGCCCGCAACCACCGCTGGCGCCGCGACTCCACCGAACTCGCCGCGATCTTCGTCGCGGTGGCGGCCGCCGACCTGGTCGCCAACACCGTCGTGCACGGCCACGACGGCCCGGTCCTGCTGGTCGCCTCGGCGCTCGCCCTGGTCGCCACGGCCGTGTTCCACGCCTGGTGGGCACACCGGCACCCGCACGGACCGCCAGGTCCCGACCCGGCCGCACCCCCGGGAGCCTCGGCGACGGCGGCCGCCGAGGTGACCGGACCGCTGCGCGACTTCGAGCAGACCATGCTCTGGCGGCTGCGCGCCACCGTCTCCGACTCCCCCGGCAGCCTGGCCCGGATCTGCACCGCACTGGCCGGGCAGCAGATCAGCATCGTCTCGATGCAGACCCACCCGCTGCCGGTCGGCGCGGTCGACGAGTTCCTGGTCCGCGCCCCGCTGGCACTCAGCCGGGCCGACCTGACCCGGGCAGTCGCGGCCGGCGGCGGCCAGGACATCTGGACCGAACAGGCCGACGCCCACGACCTGGTGGACGAGCCGACCCACGTCCTCGCGCTGGCCACCCGGACGGCGCTGGACGCCGCCGAGCTGCCCGTCGCGCTGCGCCGGCTGTTCGGCCGGTGCACGATCCGGCAGTTCCCGAACGGCGGCGCCAAGGCCGCGGCGGGCATCGACGGCCACGTGATGCGGCTGCCGGTCCCGTCCGGCGACCTGATCGAACTCAGCCGCCCGCACCTGCCCTTCACCCCCACCGAGTTCGCCCGCGCCCAGGCCCTGGTCGAGCTGGACTCGCTGCTCGGCCCCCGCGTCCCCAAGGTCGAGGCCCGGCTCACCCTCCCCGCCGGCACCGACCTGACGGTCCGTCGGGCCGACCCCGAGGACAAGGCCGCCGCCCTCGCCATGCACGGCCGGTGCTCCACCGACGCCCTCCGCAAGCGCTACCACGGCGCGGTCACGGACGCCGACCGCTACCTCGACCACCTGCTCGACCCCCGCCACGGCCAGACCCTCGCTGTCGAGACCTCGGACGGCCGGATCGTCGCCCTCGCCCACCTGATGTGGGACGACGACAGCGCCGAGATCGCCCTCCTGGTCGAGGACGCCTGGCAGCGCCGCGGCCTCGGCGTCGACCTGCTCCGCCGGATGGCCGCCCTGGCCCTGGAAGCCGGCGTCCCCACCGTCTACGCCGTCACCCACGCCTCCAACACCGGCCTGATCTCCACCATGCGCCGCCTCTCCGCCCCCCTCGACTACCAGGTCGAGGACGGCACCCTGGTCATCACCGCCCACCTCTCCGAAGCCACCGAACAACTCCCGACCCCCTGGCCTTCACGCTGAGGCCGTCGGTCCGCCCCTACGGACCGTGCGGGACTGACGGCGGATCACCGCCAGGATCGCCGTGGTCAGCGCGAGTAGCGCGTACCCGCTGATCACGGCGATCCCGGTCCAGTTGGTGTCCGTGTACTGGACGTAGGCCGGGTGCGAGGTGCCGTCCGGCAGCCAGACGGCACGGGCAACCCTGACCGGCACGGCCCAGTTCCCTCAGAGGAAGACCGGGTGACGAAGACGGACAGTTGCAGAACGGTCATAGCCGGCCATCCCGGCCCGGTCGAAGTAGGCCAGCCGCAGTGGTGCATGTGGGTCATCAGACTCAGCCCGGCACCTGCCGCGCCAAGGCGGCCAGCAGGCCCGGCCAGTCGCTCTCTCCTCGTGTTCACCATGGCGGCCAGCCTCGGCCCGGCACTGGGTCGCGTCGTCGGACCGGTGTGGAGATCCGCACTAAGCGTCCCGTGGACCCGGCCTGACCAGGCCGCTCCGGTAGGCGAACACCACCAGTTGGGCGCCGTCGCGGGCGTTCGGCTTCGCCATCGCCCCGCTGACGTGGGGCGTACGGTCGCCGGATGACCACGAACTCGGCCGCGATCTCGTCGTTCGGCAGGCCACCCGCACCCCCTGCCACAAGACCGCCACCAGGCCCACCGCCCGACCCTGACCGGTCACCCCCACCGCAAGCCTCCATTCCTGACGCTAGGTCAACTCCCCTGCGAAACCGGCCGACCAGCGCTACTCAGGCACTACCGTAGCCATGCCAATCGTCGGTGCGCGCCCGTCGCCAACTGCTGGCACCGGCCCCGGGCAGCCAACCTCCACCTGCGGCAACTCGACCTACTGGACGGGCGAACCGGCGCAGTCCCCGCCTCAGGCCAGCCAGAGCAGGACCGCGAACTGAGGGGGTGTAAGGAGCAGCAACCCGATCCCCGCCTCGATCCAGCGGTACTTGGTGCGGATGATCACACTGGTCACGGCGAGCGAGGCGAGCAGTGGCCCCGCCGGGTCACGGCTTGCCTGCTCGAACGCCCGGTTCAGTCGGTCCCGACCGTCCCGAGCGCGGATGTGCTCGAAGTAGCCGGGTCCCGCCGCGCCGTACCGGCGGCCGTTCCGGTGCCGGGGTGCGAGGGCCACCACGAAGCAGACCACCGCGAGCAGCCCCGTCGACACCGCCGCCCACCAGAACGGGCGGACGTCCCAGCCATCTGCGGTGAGCCAGGTGTAGCCCCGTCTCGTCAACTCGACGAAGGCGCCCAGCCCCGCCCCGGTGAAGCCGAGCAGGACCGCCGCCTTGGTGTCGGCCCGGGTGAGCTCGGCGCTGTTGGCGGTCATCAGGCGTTCCATCGCGGCGACCGTCCGAGCGTTGCTCCCCATCGGCTGGGTACGGCGGCCGACCGGGCGTCGCCGMGGCCGGCGACGCCGGAGCGGCAGGGCCGGGCCCGGCCGCCGCCGCGAGTCCCCCTTGCGAGGCCCGGGCACCGGGCGGCCGAGCGCGACCAAGCGGTCCCGCAGCAGGTGGGACAGCTCCTGTTGCTCCTGCACCGTCAACTTGCCCAGCAGGCCCGCAACCGAGTCCTGCCAGCTCGTCTCACCCCGCAGCAGCCCCTGGTGGGAGACCGCCCAGTCCAACACGTCCCGCACCTCGTCCGGCTTCCGGGCCAGCCAGAGTGCGGCGAGCGCCGCCGGGCCGTCGTGGACCGCCCGCTGGCAGAACTCGTACTCCTCCCGCAGTTGCTCGCCCCACGCCTGCGGCAGCGCACCGGCCTCACTGCCCAGGCGCAGCTCGGCGGCGCCCTCCCGGGCGGCCACCTCGGTGACCCGATAGGCGAGGCCCTGATTCGGCATCAGGTACGGCGCGGAGAGGAACTGCATCACGTCGTCCGCCCCGAAGCCGTGTCCGGTGGTGGCGTAATGCTCCTTCAACTGACGGAGCCTCTGATCGATGTCCCGGCGCACCGGCCACCAGCCCTGCACCGTGCCGCTCCCCACAGCGCGCACCGGGTCGTGCACCCACCAGGCCACCTGGAGGTCCACTCCCTCGGCGCCGTAGGCGGTCGGGAGGGACGCGGGGCGGGTTGCCCGCCGCTCGTCGAGATGGACGACGTGGGCACGCTCGTATCGGTGCGGCCACGGTCTGCGCCCGGGCGCGGGCTCCGTGGTCTTGACCCGGCGCCGGGCACCCGCGAGGTGCAACCGCCCCGCACGGTCCGTCAGGACCAAGGCCCGGTCCCGGCGCCCCGAGAGGCGGTGCCAGACCATCTCCTGCCAGGGCACACGCTTGGCGAGGACGTAGACGGGCTGGTCATGCTCGGTGGTCGTCATCGGTGCCTCCGTACGGGTGGGTGGGCTCGCCCTGGCGCCAGGCGTTCAGGGCCTGACGGGCGATCGTTTTGCCGACCAGTCCGGGGTTCTCGTCACCGTCGACCTCGACGAACAGGCGGAGCACACCGAGGCTCATCTCCTGGGCGAGCGCGGCGAACAGGTTCTCGACCGCCGTACGCAACCGGTCGTCCCAGGCCGCCGTCGAGCCCCAGCCGATCAGTGCGCGGCATGTCCGCTCGAAGACATCCTCGTCGTCGAGCATCCGGTGGATCAGCGTGACCACGGCGGTGGTGTGCTCACCGGCCGTCAGGAGCTGTTCGCCGAACCAGGACTGGTCCTCCCAGAGCAATTGGGGGAACACCTGGTGCGCGAGCTCCGCGTACCACCCATCGGTCTCCGCCCACTTCTCGATCCAGCTGAGCACCGCCGACTGATTGCCGGCCAGGAACAACCTCCCGAGTCCACTCTGCACGGCCGTTCCGACGTGTCGTTCCTCGCCGTCGAGTCCCCGGTAGGAACGGCGCAGCAACGACAGGGCCAGATCGGGACGCGAGGTGCCGAAGTCGGTGCCGCACACCAGGGCGACCGTCCAACGCCGCTGCCAACTACCGTCCGTACTCCAACGCCGCAAGCGGTACTTGATCTCCCCGGCCAGCACCGGGTCCTGCGCAGCGATGCCGAGCGCGAACGCGGCGATGGAGCGGCTGTGCGGACGGTCGGAGCTTGCCAGCTGGAGGATGTGCCCCAGCGCCCGTCGGCCCCCGCCCCAGCCCGCCGCCGAGCCCACCACCCGGCCCACTGGCTCGGCCAACTCGGGCTCGCGATGCGGGATGGCCTCCATCCAGTCCGTCAACAGGCCGGACAGTTCACCGTACTGGCGCCAGACGTGCCGGAGCACGGCCTCCGCCTGTCGGTGCCGGGTGAACCGGACCGGCTCCACCGAGTAGGAGTATCCGCTGCTCGCCCTGATCTCCACCGGTGCGCACTCGGCGCGGACGCTCCGGAGCGTGTCGTCCAGCGAACGACGGAAGACGAACTTCGGGTTCGGTACCGCCTGTTCACCCTTGTGCTCGCCGTCGCCGCCTGCCGGAAGCATCATGGTCAACCGGCCGTCAGCCAAGGTCAGCAACCGGGTCGCCTCCTCCCGGACGATCCGGTGGTCCAGTCCCTCGAAGACGCTGACGGCCAGCAGAAAGGCCAGCCCGTCAGGGTCGTCGCGCAGGGTAGCGAGCAGGTCCGGGACCTCACCCTCCGCCAGGAAGCTCAGGCGTGCGCGCAGATCGCCAATCTCCGGGCTCTCGCCCGTGCTGATCGCGCTGACCAACTCCGTGACCTGGGCCGGCACTAGCTCGGGCGCCAACAGCGCTTCCAAACCAGCCTGTTGAAGGCCCTCCAGCAACTCGCTCCGGCGATGCCCGTCCGGTACCGCCGCCTTGAGGCAAGCGTCGAAAACCGCTCGAGGCGGCGGCGGTTGGCCGTGCACCGGGGTCACGTGCAGGTCTCGCACCAGGCTGCGGATGCGCTCCGGATCACGCGGCAGGACGATGACCATCCGCGCCCGGGCGGCGAGCAGCAGGCTCTGCAGGTTCGTGATGACACCCGGCTTGAGCGGAGTGGTGGGCAGCAGGCCGTGGACCAGGTAGCCGCGCGCCTCGGGGTCGATGGGACGCCAGGTGGACAGGTCCTCGTCGCTGTCCAATGCCCGGAGGTCGAGGCTCCCCCCACTGTGGCGGCGCAACAGATTCAGGGCCGCTGTACGCCGGCCGGTGCCGGGTTCGCCGTGCAGGAACAGCAGCCCGGTGTCGAGCTCCTTCAACGCCGTCGGGAACCAGTCGGGTTCAGCGAAACCCGTCCCGGCGTCCAGGATCTCTGCGGCGGAGATCGGGCCCTCGTGGGCCTCCACCCGTCGGCCTCCGGAGCCACCGGGCATCCCACTATTGCGGACGTGCTGATCGCCGTGCACCGAGCCGGTGTTGATGTTGCCGTGCGGGGCGTAGATGAACGGACCACGGCCTCTGAACTGCTCCTCGAAGGCCTCTTCCAGATCCGCGAGTTCTTCCTTTCCCTCCCCGGCTGGGAGTTCCGCGACGCTCACCGGCGACGCTCCTTCTTGTCGCCGTACACCGTGTCGCCCTTGTTGCCGGCGATGTAGTCGCCGCCGAAGGCATCCCTGGCTGCGTTCACCACACTCTGACCGCCGTGCACGGTACCGGAGTTGACGTTCCCGTGGTCGGCTCGCTGCCACAGCGAGTTCGTCGCCGGCACCGAGCCACGGTGCGCCGCATCGGACTCGGGCACCGGCCCAGCCTCCTGATCGTCCACCACCCGGTCGCCGAGGATACTGCGGTCGTACAGGTTGCCGGAGGGCGCGGGCACGTACAGCCAGGCCCGCTGGTCGAAGGTCTTCCCCTCTACGGTGGCTGGCACCTCCAGGAAGTGGTCGGGGTGCCGACCGGTGTAGCCGCTCACCACCGCGTCCTGGTAGCAGCGGTCGGAGAGCACCGCCGCGACGTGGGTGACCCGATCGCTGGACGCGGCGAGCATCGCCTTCACCGGCCGGGAGTCGAGCAGCCGGTGCGTGTCGTTGCGCGGCGTACCGTTGCCGTCGAACTCCTCGCCCGAGTCCGGCAGCGGGCCAACGTGCAGGCTGACCCGGAGTCGGACCGCCATCGTCCCGAGCGAGTGCACGTTGAACTCGGCCAGCAGGTCCTGGAGCGTGTGCAACCAAGGATGGATAACGAACGGCATCCGTTCCGGCTCGAACCCGAACACGTATCCGTCACCCGTCGAATTGGGGAACCTGCGGTCCCGCCAGAGCTCCGCCAACCCGGCGCGTTCCAGTGACCGTTGGAGCAGTTCCGGGATCGCCCGGCTGACCGCGCCGTGCTCGACGGCAGGCCGGCCGGTGAAATCCTTGGCATCGACGGCCAGAATGCCCCGGTAGGGCGGGAGCAGTCGACTGCGGCGGTAGGCGGGTTCGCCGAGCTCGGGCAGGTCGGATCGGCCGTGGTACGACATCGGGGCTCCTCGGTGGTGTTCCTCGAACGGACGGTGTACTCCCAGCTTGGTCACCGGGCGCCGGGCGGACTGCTCGCCCAGTGCGGATGAAGCGTGATGCGGGTCACAGCCCCTGACGGACGGTCAGGCCACCGCTCCCTCGGCGACGTTCCCCAAGGCCCGCAAGTCCCCGACGATGATCCGCCGGCGCCCACTCCGGACCCGGCAGGCGGCCAGCTCGGCCAGCCCCGCACTGACCGTATTCCGCGACACCCCGAGGTGCTGGGCCAGCTCTTCGCGGGTGAGCGCGAGTTCCACCTCCCGCCCAGGCTCGCCCACCGACATCTCCGCCAGCGTGACCAGCACGGCCGCCAACCTGGCCACCATGTCCCCGCCGCCCCGGGCGAGATCGGACTCCCTGAGCCGCGCCAGCGCATAACGGATCATCACGGGGAAGAGATCGTGCGCCATGACGAACCGCAGGAACGGCTCCTTGGCCAGCACCGCCACCGAGCAGTCGGAGATCGCCTCCACCCGCGCCGATCGCACGCCGTCGTCCAAGACCGCCACGTCCCCCAGCAACTCCCCCGGCCCACGGAACGCCAGCAGCGTGAGCCCTCCGTTCCGCTCCTGCCGGATCACTTTCGCCACTCCGCCCAGCAGCGCGAGCACGTGTGTACCGGGCTCCCCCTGCCGCAGCAGCGTGTCGCCGATCTGATGCCGCCGCTCGCGCGCCTCGGCCAGCAACCCCTGCCAGACCGGCTCCCCCATGAGCTGACGCAGCGTCCGCCCTGACGCATCCGGCGTGCCGCCGGGTCGATCATTCATGCCGATGACCCTAGAGGCCCTGACTCGCCCGAATGCCCGAAACTACGAACACGGACGGACCGCCTGCGCCACCTCCATCACACCCGTCCCATGAGTCACCAATACCCCTCCTGTCACACTGGCTGACGGGCAGTCAGCCTAGGTCGCGGCGGTGCGGCCCGCCCCGTCAGCCCGTCGGCACCCGTGTGTCCGAGCACGGCGGCCCGCTGCTGGCACTGTGCGAGCCCGCGCTGCCGTTCAAGCTGGCACCGGGCTGGAGACTGTCGGCGTCTTCGACTCGGGCGGCAAGCTGACCTCCGTGATGACCGCGCTGCCGAGGGAGGACCCGGTCACCGGCGAACTGCACTTCTTCGCCTCGTCGCCGCTCCTCCCTACCTGATCCACCACCTCTCCCCGCCGGACGGCACCGTGGTGCGCAGCCAGGAGGTGATGGGCGCGATCGGCGCACTCAAGCACGATTTCGCGCCGACCGAGCGGCACATGATCTTCCTGGAGGGTCCGGTCACCTTCGCCCCGGGCGGGCACTGGGGTATCCCGTACGCCTCGAGCGACGGCTGGCTGGCCGACCTGATCGGCGTGCTGCCGCGAAGTGAGGGCGGGGCACAACGGGTCCGTTGATCCGACGTCGCGCCGGGGGTATGCGATGCACCTGGGCAACGCGTATGGGGACGCCCGGGGCCGGATCGTCATCGAGGACCCGGCCGTGGGTGGCGGGACGGCCGGCAGAGCTCCTGGGACCGGTGGCTGGGCGCCGCCGACCGCAGCGCCGAACCCAACTCCGGCGCCCACACCACCCGGTAGACAGTGGACCTGGCCACCGGCCGGGTCACAGCGGAGCGGACCGACGACCTGACGGTCGAGTTCCCGACCGTCAACGACGCGTTCGCCGGCCGCGAGCACCAGTATCAGTACGCACTCTCCTTCCTCGACGACCTCGGCATCGGCAACCGCGCGCTGGTCAAGTACGACCGCACCACCGGCATCCGCACACTCCAGCCGTTCGGCACCGGGCAGCTCCCCGGCCGGATTCCGGCCATGATCCACGGCTCCTGGGACCCCGAACGCCGCCCGGTAACGACCCCGGCGCGCTCCCCACAGTCGCCTTCCGGGGCCTCCGGGCGCCCGGTCTGCGACACCCTGCGCGGTCAGCTGACAGAGAGTCGGTAGGCTGGCCCCGTTCTGCCGCGCAAGCGGCGCCGCAGCAAGGAGGAACCACAGAGCATGCCAGGCCCCGATTCGGAAGCCGCAGCCGTACGCGACGCCTCGCTGCCCGCCCGTGCCAAGATCGCCGTGACGGCCGGCCGCGTTGCCGCGGCCCTGTCGCAGAAGGCCGGCCGGGGCAGTGGCTCGGTGATCGGTGGCAAGATCGCCCTCAGGCTCGACCCCGACCTGCTGGCGACCCTCTCCGACCACCTCGACGTGGTGCTGGTGAGCGCGACCAACGGCAAGACCACCACCACCCGTCTGATCGCCGAGGCGCTGCGCGCCGCAGGCCCGGTGGTCTCCAACGCCCTCGGCGCCAACATGCCCGCCGGGATCACCGCCGCCCTCGCCGGTGGCAGCGAGGCCCGCTTCGGCGTGATCGAGGTGGACGAGAAGTACCTGGCCGGCGTCGCCCGCGACACCCGGCCGAAGGCCATAGCGCTGCTCAACCTCTCGCGCGACCAGCTGGACCGCGCCGCCGAGACCCGGATGATGGCCGAGAAGTGGCGCGAGGGTCTCCAGGACACCGACGCGGTGATCATCGCGAACGCGGACGACCCGCTGGTGACCTGGGCCGCCTCGTCCTGCCGCAAGGTGGTCTGGGTGGCCGCCGGTCAGGCGTGGAAGGAGGACGCCTGGTCCTGCCCGTCCTGCGGTGGTGTGATGCAGCGTCCGGGCGACGACTGGTTCTGCCAGGACTGCGGTTTCCGCCGTCCGCAGCCGCACTGGGCGCTCCAGGGCACCCACGTGATCGACCCGCAGCGCGGCGCCTGGCCGATCCAGCTCCAGCTCCCGGGCCGGGCCAACCTGGCCAACGCGACCAGCTCGGCCGCGGTGGCCGCCGTCTTCGGCGTCGCCCCGCAGGTCGCGCTCCAGCGGATGCAGGCCGTCACGGCGGTCGCCGGGCGCTACGACGTGGTGCAGTACCTGGGCCGCGACGTCCGGCTGCTGCTGGCGAAGAACCCGGCCGGCTGGCTGGAGACCTTCTCGCTGATCGACCAGCCGCCGGCCCCGGTGATCCTCTCGGTCAACGCGCTGGACGCGGACGGCACCGACACCTCCTGGCTGTGGGACGTCGACTACGAGCGGCTGTCCGGCCATCCGATCTTCGTGATGGGCCAGCGCAAGCTGGACCTGGCGGTCCGGCTGGAGGTGGCGGGCCTTCAGTTCCAGGTGGTGGACACCCTGGAGCAGGCGGTCCGGGCCGCCCCGCCCGGACGGATCGAGGCGATCGCCAACTACACGGCGTTCCAGCAGCTGCGCAAGGCGGTGGCGAACTGATGGCGACTCCCCCGTTCCAGGAGAACCCCTACCAGCAGCCCGTCCACCCCGGCGCGCCGCAGCAGCCCGCGTACCCCACCGAGCCGCCCCAGCCGCGGCCGCAGTCCGGAAGGTCCCAGAGGATGAGCGAGAGCAGCCTGCGCCTGGTCTGGGTCTACCCGGACCTGCTGAGCACCTACGGCGACCGCGGCAACGCGCTGGTGGTCGAGCGCCGGGCCCGCCTGCGCGGCCTGAACGTCCAGCGGATCGATGTCCGTTCGGACCAGGCGGTGCCGACCAGCGGTGACATCTACCTGATCGGCGGCGGTGAGGACCGCCCGCAGCGGCTGGCGGCCGAGCGGCTCGCGGCGGACCAGGGCCTGGTCCGGGCGGCCGAGAACGGCGCGATCATCTTCTCGGTCTGCGCCGGGTACCAGATCCTCGGCCACGAGTTCCTCAACGACCGGGGCGAGCGCCAGCCGGGCCTCGGCCTGCTGGACGTCTGGACCGGCCGGGGCGAGGGCGCCCGCTGCGTCGGCGACGTGCTGGCGGAGACGGACCCTCAGCTGAACCTCCCTCAGCTCACCGGCTTCGAGAACCACCAGGGCATCACCCACCTCGGCCAGGGCGTCAAGCCGCTGGCCCAGGTCCAGGTCGGCCGGGGCAACGGCACCGGCGACGGCACCGAGGGCGCCTGGCGCGACACCATCTTCGGCACCTACCTGCACGGCCCGGTGATGGCCCGTAACCCCGCCGTCGCCGACATGCTGATCAAGCTGGCGCTGGACGTGAACGCACTGCCCCCGGCCGACACCACCTGGTACGACGCGCTGCGCGCGGAGCGGATCGCGGCGACCCGTCAGCCCGCCTGAGCTGTCCACGGGTTGAACCGGGGGTCAACAACCCCCGGAATCCGTACGAGAATGGAAGAGCCGGACGCACACCCTCCTAAGGCGTCCGGCGCATGACCACACGGGCCGGGTCAAAGGTGACCCGGCCCACATCGGTGCCTGACCGGTCGGACCCGGCCGCCGTATGGTGGAAGTCCGGCCGTCCGTACTGCTCGGGAGTTGCAAAGCAATGCGTATTGGTGTGCTGACCAGCGGCGGTGACTGCCCTGGCCTGAACGCTGTGATCCGTTCCGTGGTCCACCGGGGGGTGGTCGACCACGGCGACGAGATCATCGGGTTCCAGGACGGCTGGCGCGGTCTCCTGGAGGGCGTCCACCGCCCGCTCACTATCGACTCGGTGAGCGGCATCCTCGCCCAGGGCGGCACCATCCTCGGCTCCTCCCGGGTCCAGCCGAGCCACCTGCGGGACGGCGTCGAGCGGGCCAAGCAGTACTGCGCGGACCTCGGCATCGACGCGGTGATCCCGATCGGCGGCGAGGGCACCCTGAAGGCCGCCAAGCTGATGAGCGACGGCGGGCTGCCGGTGATCGGGGTCCCGAAGACCATCGACAACGACATCGCCTGCACCGACGTGACCTTCGGCTTCGACACCGCGGTCTCGGTGGCCACCGACGCGCTGGACCGCCTGAAGACCACCGCCGAGTCGCACCAGCGGGTCATGGTGGTCGAGGTGATGGGCCGCCACACCGGCTGGATCGCGCTGAACGCGGGCATGGCCGCCGGTGCGCACGCGATCGTGGTGCCCGAGCGGCCGTTCCACATCGACAAGCTGACCGAGGTGGTCCGCGAACGCTTCGACCGGAACAAGAAGTTCGCGATCGTGGTCTGCGCCGAGGGCGCCAAGCCCGAGCCCGGCTCCATGCACTGGGAGGAGGGTGTGAAGGACATCTACGGTCACGAGCGGTTCACCGGCATCGCCAACCAGCTCTCCCGCGAGCTGGAGCACCGCCTCGGCAAGGAGGCCAAGCCGGTCATCCTCGGCCACACCCAGCGCGGCGGCACCCCGACCGCGTACGACCGCGTGCTCGCCACCCGGTTCGGCTGGCACGCCGTCGAGGCCGCCCACAAGGGCGCCTTCGGCCACATCACCGCGCTCCAGGGCACCGAGATCAAGCTGGTCCCGCTGGCCGACGCGGTGGCCGACCTGAAGACCGTCCCGGCCGAGCGCTACGTCGAGGCCGAGACCGTCATCTGACGCTCCGACAGAAGGGCGGCCCAGGTACGGGCCCGCCCTTCTGCGTGTTCAGCGCACCGCGACGGGCGTCGATCTCGCGGGTGCCGGTCCGGGCGGATGTCAGGCGCAGGGAATCGGCATCGAGGTCATACGGTGCAAAAGCAACGGGCCCGCCAACCTGGCGAGTCGCCCACCAGACACACAAGGGTGATTGTCAGAGCCACCCGCGCTGGGCGGCCTTGAGGCCCGCCTCGAAGCGACTGGAGGCGTCGAGGCGCTCCATCAGGGCGGCCATCTGGCGGCGGATACTGCGGGCCGAGATGCCGAGATTACGGCCGGCGACGTCGTCCGTCATACCGGAGGCGAGCAGCTTGAGGAGCTCCCGTTCGGCGGCGCTCAAGCCGGTGTCGGCGTCGGGAGTGCGGTCGGCGCCGAGCGGAACGCCCGACTGCCAGGTCTGTTCGAAGAGCGCGACCAGCGAGGAGACGATCCCGGGCTCGCGGGTGCACAGGGCGCCGAGGCGCGAGTTGGCGGGGTCGATCGGGACCAGGGCGACCGTGCGGTCGAAGACCAGCATGCGCGGCGGGAGGGTCGGGCAGGTGCGGACCAGACCGCCGGTGTCGGTCATCCAGCGGGCGTATGCGAGGGTCGCGGGGTCGTGGCGGACGCTGTCCTGATAGAGGCTCAGCAGCGCGACCCCGCGCCGCAGCGCCTCCTCGTCGAGCGGGCGGGAGGCTTCCAGGCTGGCCCGGGACTGGGCTCCGCCGGGTATCACCGCCAGGCATTCGCCGGAGAGCTCCTTGGCCAGCACCTCCAGCTTCGCCTGGATGGCGTCGAGCCCGACCAGCCGCTCCGAGGACTCCGCCGACGTGTTCGGCCGCAAGCCGCTGTACTCGGCGATGGCCCGSGCCGCGGCGACCCTGCTGAGTTCGAGTTCCCGCTGCCGATGGAGCAGGGCCTGCTCCTCGCGGCGCAGGATCAGTTCAAGGCCCAGCTCCGGGCTGACCGGACGCATCGCACCCGGCACCTCGAGCGAGGCGCGCAGCAGTTGCAGGTCGGCCAGCCGGTCCAGGGCCTCACGGACGGCGGCCTCGGTCATGCCCAGCTGCAGGCAGAGCTCCGGTACGCCGCTCTGCGGGTCGGTGAGCATGGCCTGATAGACGGCCTGTGACGCACAGTCCAAACCGAGCATGTCCAGCACGACGGCAGCCCCCGCAACTGTCCTCGAACCCCCCGCTGCCGCCCTGCGGCACGCGCGGACATCATCGCAGTGGGGCTACGACTTCACAAGGCACATGACAGGCGCCGGCCCCGCTCGGCCCCGCTCGCGTCCTGAAGCGGCCGGGCCGCTTCAGGACGTTCGCCGCCACCGCGGCCGGGACCGTCACCGCGGCGTCTCCGGCCATCGGCTGGGACGGGCCTCCGACCACGCCCGGTGCGATCGGCTGGGACGCGATCGGCTGGGACATCGCGCCCGCCACCGACCAGATCTCCGGTCAGGGCTGATCGCCGTGGTGATCGTCCGGGCGACCCTGGTGGACGGCAACCGCGCACCCGGCACCGAGGCCGCCGCACGGACGATCGAGGACGCCCTGTGGGCGCACGCCACACCGGAGTTCGGACTCGAACACATCCGCGCCCTGGACACCCCCACCGGCATCGACATGCTCCTCTTCCTGCGGGCCGACGGGCCACAGGACGCCCTGGTCAAGGCGAACGGCCTGATCCTGCGGGCGCTGGACGCGTCCGCCCTGGCCCGGTACACGGCCGCACTGCACCTCTCCTGAGCACCACCCCCCACCAGCCTGCTTGGAGTTCCCCATGAAGTTCCTCACCAGCACCCGCCGCCTCTCCGTCGCCGCCCTCGTCTCCACCACGATCGCCGCGCTCGCCACTCCGCTGATGGGCGCCGGCACCGCGCACGCCGTCGGCTCGTATGCCAACGCCAACCTCGCGGACAAGGCACTCAGCTACCTGGGCGGCTCGGGCAGCAACGCCTGCAGCGACGCCCATCAGAGCGGCGGCGCCCAGTGCAAGCAGTTCGTCAACTGCATCGTCTACATGGTCAGCGGCAACTCCCAGTGGCCGGTCGACCCCAGCGGCAACTACCAGAAGAGCTACCTCGACGCCGGTGGCACCCAGGTGACCGCCTCGACCGCGGTCAAGGGCGACATCATCCAGGAGGGCACCTACGACGGTGATCAGCTGCACACCGCGATCGTCGTCGCCAACAATCACGACGGCAGCTTCGACGTCGTCGACTCCAACTACGTCTCCTACGGAATGGTCGGCCACCACTCCTGGACGCCGCCCAGCGGCCACGTCATCGGCTACTACCGGATGGGCACCGTCGCACCGGCGATACCAGCCGGCTTCAACGTCACCCTGTGGGGCTTCGACTCGGGCCAGAGCCTGTCGGGCACCGTGAACCTGACCTCCCACCCCACCCAGAGCGGCGTCATCAACTGGCTCGACTACGTGATCACCGGCCCCAACGGCTACCGCAGCGAGGTGCGCGCCGGCGGCGGCGCCGCCAACTACCCGTACGCACTCGACACGACGGTCCTGACCAACGGCACCTACACGATCAGCATGATCGCCAACGAGATCGACGGCCAGAACCACACCTACGGGGGCGGCACCTTCACCTCCAACAACAACGCCACCGCCAACTACCGCTCGGTGTACGCCAAGAACAGCATCGGCCTCTACAACTGGACCAAGGAGAGCGACCCGCTCGTCACAGCAGTGGCGACCGGCGGCGGCACCCAGATGATCCTCGACACCAACGGCGTCGTGTGGGCCAAGAGCAGCATCGGGCTCTACAACTGGACGCAGGAGAGCGACCCCGGCGTCAAGGCCATCGCGGTGGGTTCCGACGGCACCCAGATGATCCTGGACAGCACCGGCACGGTCCTGGCCAAGAACAGCATCGGGCTCTACAACTGGACCCTGGAGAGCGACCCGGGCGTCAAGGCGATCTCCACCAACGGTGGTGTCCAGATGATCCTGGACAGTGCGGGCACGGTCCTGGCCAAGAACGGCATCGGCCTTTACAACTGGACCAAGGAGAGCGACGCCCGCGTCCAGGCCATCGCCGTCGCCTCCAACGGGACCCAGATGATCCTGGACAACGACGGCACGGTCTACGCCAAGAACAGCATCGGCCTCTACAACTGGACCCAGGAGAGCGACCCGCTGGTGAAGGCCATCGCGGTCGGCTCCGACGGCACCCAGATGATCCTGGACAACGGCGGCACGGTCTATGCCAAGAACGGCATCGGCCTCTACAACTGGACCCAGGAGAGCGACGCCCGCGTGCAGGCGATCTCCACCAACGCCGGCACCCAGATGATCCTCGACAACGACGGCACGGTCTACGCCAAGAACAGCATCGGCCTCTACAACTGGACCAAGGAGAGCGACCCGCTGGTGAAGGCCATCGCGGTCGGCTCCGACGGCACCCAGATGATCCT
>NZ_JBFUMY010000025.1:0-85117 GCF_054049135.1 Kitasatospora sp. P5_F3
TGCGGGTCGAGGTACCTGGCGACGTTCGGCATGTTCGCCGCGTCGAACTGCTGCACCCAGCCGAGTGCCACGTACCGTCCGGCCATCCAGTCGCTGACCACCATCAGGTCACGGCCCGGGTCGCCGCCCTGGGCCAGCACCGGGCTGATGCAGCCCGGGGCCGCGACGACGGTACGTCAGCTGGTGTGCGCGTCGGTGAGGGTGAGCACCTCGTCGAGGATCGCCAGGCCGGTCTTGGCCTCCTCCTCGGTGACCGTGCACGGCGGCACCACGTGGAATCGGTTCATGTTGACGAACGGCCAGAGCCCGCGCTGCTTGCAGGCGGCGGCCAGCTCGGCCATCGGCGCGTTGGCGGCACCGGCGGCGTTGTACGGGACCATCGGCTCCCGGGTCTGCCGGTTCTTCACCAGGTCGAGCGCCCAGAACACGCCGAGCCCGCGCACCTCACCGATCGAGGGGTGCCGCTCGGCCAGCGCCCGCAGGCCGGGGCCGATCACGGTGTCGCCGATGTGCTTGGCGTTCTCCACGATGCCCTCCTCGGCCATCGCGTTGATGGTGGCCACCGCCGAGGCGCAGGCCAGCGGGTGACCCGAGTAGGTGAGCCCGCCGGGGAACGGCCGCTCCGCGAAGGTGGCCGCGATCTCGGCCGAGATCGCCACGCCGCCGAGCGGGACGTAGCCGGAGTTGACGCCCTTGGCGAAGGTCAGCAGGTCGGGGACGATGCCCCAGTGGTCGGCGGCGAACCACTCACCGGTCCGGCCGAAGCCCGCCATCACCTCGTCCAGGATGAAGACGATGCCGAACCGGTCGCAGATCTCCCGCACCCCGGCCAGGTAGCCGGCCGGCGGGATCAGGATGCCGGCGGTGCCGACCACCGTCTCCAGGATGATCGCGGCCACCGTGCCGGGGCCCTCGAAGGCAAGCACCTGCTCCAGGTGCTCCAGCGCGCGCTCGCACTCCTGCGCCTCGTTCTCGGCGTGGAAGTTGGAGCGGTAGGCGTACGGGCCCCAGAAGTGCACGATGCCGGAGACGCCGGTCTCGTTGGCCCAGCGACGGGGGTCGCCGGTCAGCGCGATCGCGTTGGCGGTGGCGCCGTGGTACGAGCGATAAGTCGACATGATCTTCTGCCGGCCGGTGTGCAGCCGGGCCATCCGGATGGCGTTCTCGTTCGCCTCGGCGCCGCCGTTGGTGAAGAAGATCTTGTCCAGGTCCCCCGGCGTGCGCTCGGCGATCAGCCGGGCCGCCTCACTGCGTGACTCCTGGGCGAAGCCCGGGGCGATGGTGCAGAGCTTGGCGGCCTGCTCCTGGATCGCGGCGACCACCTTGGGGTGCTGGTGACCGATGTTGGTGTTCACCAGCTGCGAGGAGAAGTCGAGGTAGCGGTTGCCGTCGTAGTCCCAGAAGTACGAACCCTCGGCACCGGCCACCGCGAGGGGGTCGATCAGCGCCTGGGCGGACCACGAGTGGAAGACGTGCGCGCGGTCGGTGGCCTTGACAGCCTGTCCGGCGGCCGAGTCAGCAGTGGGGGTGCTCATGCCGATAAGCGTAGGGAACCGTCCGGCCGAGGTGCAGTTGCATCCTGTCAGGCGGTCCGCGTCTCACCCGACAGCCTGACAAATAGAGGGGGCGCGGAGGTTGTCTCCGCGCCCCCTCCTACATGACTCTGCGTCAGATCGCCGTCATGACGTGCTTGACCCGGGTGTAGTCCTCGAAGCCGTACGAGGAGAGGTCCTTGCCGTAGCCGGACTTCTTGAAACCACCGTGCGGCATCTCGGCGACCAGCGGGATGTGGGTGTTGATCCAGACGCAGCCGAAGTCCAGCCGGCGCGACATCCGCATCGCCCGCGCGTGGTCCTTGGTCCAGACCGAGGACGCGAGCGCGAACTCGACGCCGTTCGCGTAGTCCACCGCCTGGTCCTCGTCGGTGAACTTCTGCACGGTGATGACCGGGCCGAAGACCTCGTTCTGGATGATCTCGTCGTCCTGGTTCAGGCCTGAGACCACGGTCGCCGCGTAGAAGTAGCCGATGTCGCCGACCCGGTGGCCACCGGCCTCGACCTTGGCGTGCGAGGGCAGGCGCTCGATGAAGCCGGCCACCTGCTTGAGCTGGTTGGCGTTGTTCAGCGGGCCGTAGAGCACGTCCTCCTCGTCCACCCCACCGGTCTTGGTGTCGGCGGCGGCCTTGGCCAGCGCGGTCACGAAGTCGTCGTGGATGGACTCGTGCACCAGCACCCGGGTGGCGGCGGTGCAGTCCTGGCCGGCGTTGAAGAAGCCCGCGACCGAGATGCCCTCGACCGCCTCGGCGATGTCGGCGTCCTCGAAGACCACCACCGGCGCCTTGCCACCGAGCTCCAGGTGCACCCGCTTGACGTCCTTGGACGCCGACTCGGCGACCTGGATGCCCGCGCGCACCGAGCCGGTGATCGAGGCCATCGCCGGGGTGGAGTGCTCGACCATCAGACGGCCGGTCTCCCGGTCACCGCAGATCACGTTGAAGACACCGGCCGGGAGCTGCAGCTCCTTCAGCACGCCGCCGATGATCTCGGCCAGCAGCAGGGTGGAGGCCGGGGTGGTGTCGGAGGGCTTGAGCACGACCGCGTTGCCCGCCGCGATGGCCGGGGCGAACTTCCACACGGCCATCATCATCGGGTAGTTCCACGGCGCGACCTGGGCACAGACGCCGACCGGCTCACGGCGGACGATCGAGGTCATCCCTTCCATGTACTCGCCTGCGGCCTTGCCCTCCAGCAGGCGGGCGGCGCCGGCGAAGAACCGGATCTGGTCCACCATCGGACCGATCTCCTCGGACAGCGTCAGCGACCGCGGCTTGCCCGTGTTGCGACACTCGGTGTCCACGATCTCGTCGGCCCGCGCCTCGACCGCGTCCGCGATCTTGAGCAGCAGCTTCTGCCGAACGGACGGCGTGGAGTCACGCCAGAGGGGGAACGCCACGGCGGCCGAGGCCATCGCCGCGTCCACGTCCGCTGCACCGGACAGCGGCGACGTCGCGTACACCTCGCCGGTGGTCGGGTCGATCACGTCCAGCGTGCGGCCGTCCGCAGCATCGACGAACTCACCGTTGACGTAGTTGCGCAGCGTACGAAGCTCGCTCACGGGTCTCTCCTCGGTCGGGGCCTGCCACGTTGCAGGAACCGGCGCCAGGGTACTCCGGCGCCGAGTGGCCGGGCTGTGGGAGCCGCGGTCCACTGATGTGGTGTGCACGCCTCCGCGTGTACCTGACCAGGGTAGCCGGTTGCCTTCGGTTCTCGGCAGTGGTCTTGGACAAGTGCCACGTAATCCGTATGCATTTTTCCAAACCACGACGAAATCAGCAGCTGACACGGTTGCGTCCGACGAGACGATCAGGCACAGTGGCGACGTGGCCAACCGCGACCGGAACGCGAGCGTTCCCCTCGATGCCGCCTCCAAGGCGATCATCGAGCAGCTCCAGGAGGACGGGCGTCGCCCGTACGCCGCCATCGGCAAGGCTGTCGGCCTGTCCGAGGCGGCGGTACGTCAGCGGGTCCAGAAGCTGCTCGACCAAGGCGTGATGCAGATCGTCGCCGTCACCGATCCCCTCACCGTCGGCTTCACCCGCCAGGCGATGGTCGGGATCAACGTCGAAGGCGACATCGAACCCGTCGCCGACGCGCTGGCCGCCCTCGACGAGGTCGACTACGTGGTCTGCACCGCAGGCTCGTTCGACCTGCTGGCCGAACTGGTCTGCGAGGACGACGAGCACCTGCTCGAACTGATCAACAAGCGCATCCGCGCGCTTCCCGGCGTGCGGAGCACCGAGAGTTTCGTTTACCTGAAGCTCCGGAAACAGACCTACACCTGGGGCACCAGATGACTGCCGACCCGGCGCAGAAGGACCTTTCCAAGACCGCCTACGACCACCTGTGGATGCACTTCACCCGCATGTCGTCGTACGAGAACTCCCCCGTGCCGACGATCGTCAAGGGCAAGGGCACGTACGTCTGGGACGACAAGGGCAAGAAGTACCTGGACGGCCTGGCCGGCCTGTTCGTCGTGCAGGCCGGTCACGGCCGCGAGGAGCTCGCCGAGGCCGCGGCCAAGCAGGCCAAGGAGCTCGCCTTCTTCCCGGTGTGGAGCTACGCCCACCCGAAGGCGATCGAGCTGGCCGAGCGTCTGGCGAACTACGCCCCGGGCGACCTGAACAAGGTCTTCTTCTCCACCGGTGGCGGCGAGGCGGTCGAGACCGCCTGGAAGCTGGCGAAGCAGTACTTCAAGCTGACCGGCAAGCCGACCAAGCACAAGGTCATCTCGCGTGCCGTCGCCTACCACGGCACCCCGCAGGGCGCCCTGTCGATCACCGGTCTGCCGGGCCTGAAGGCCCCGTTCGAGCCGCTGGTCCCGGGCACCCACAAGGCGCCGAACACCAACATCTACCGCGCCCCCGCCTTCCTGGAGCGCGACGGCAAGATCGACCCCGAGGCGTACGGCCGCTGGGCCGCCGACGAGATCGAGGTGGCGATCCTCAACGAGGGCGCCGACACCGTCGCCGCCGTCTTCGTCGAGCCGGTGCAGAACGCCGGTGGCTGCTTCCCGCCGCCGCCCGGGTACTTCGCCCGGCTGCGCGAGATCTGCGACCGGCACGACGTGCTGCTCGTCTCGGACGAGGTCATCTGCGCCTTCGGCCGTCTGGGCACCATGTTCGGCGCCGACAAGTTCGGCTACCAGCCCGACATGATCACCTGCGCCAAGGGCATGACCTCGGGCTACAGCCCGATCGGCGCCACGATCATCTCGGACCGCCTGGCCGAGCCGTTCTACAAGGGTGACAACACCTTCCTGCACGGCTACACCTTCGGTGGCCACCCGGTCTCCTCCGCGGTGGCGCTGGCCAACCTCGACATCTTCGAGCGCGAGGGCCTGAACCAGCACGTCCTGGACAACGAGGCGAACTTCCTCGGCACCCTGGACAAGCTGCGTGACCTCCCGATCGTCGGCGACGTGCGCGGCAACGGGTTCTTCTACGGCATCGAGCTCGTGAAGGACAAGGTCACCAAGGAGTCGTTCAACGACGACGAGGTCGAGCGCGTGCTCTACGGCTTCCTGTCGAAGGCGCTCTACGACAACGGCCTGTACTGCCGCGCCGACGACCGTGGCGACCCGGTCATCCAGCTGGCCCCGCCGCTGATCTCCGACCAGTCGACCTTCGACGAGATCGAGCAGATCCTGCGGGTCAGCCTCACCGACGCGTGGGCCAAGATCTGATTTCGGCTTTCTGTCCCACCCTCCGCCGAAGGCGGCCCCGCTCTCTCGGGGCCGCCTTCGGGCGTTCCCGGCCGTACCGGAGGGTATTTCTTGCGGCCAACACGCCGGATTCGCCAGGATTTGAACCTGATTGGGTCAGTGTGCCGCATCCTCGACCCGCCCCGGTCGTTCTAATCTGACGACTGTCATATCCCCGTCGGCACCAGGATGGACCTCATGTCAGCGGCCCCGCCCGACAACGACGTGCTGTGGGCCCGAGGGATCGTCAAGTCCCACCACGGCACCCCCGCCCTGCGCGGGATCTCGATCGGCGTCCGGGAGGGCGAGGTTCTCGCCGTCACCGGCCCGCGCGGCTCCGGCAAGAGCACCCTGCTGGGCTGCCTCTCCGGGCTGCTCCCGGTGGACGAGGGCGAGGTCTGGTTCAACAGCTCCCCCGTGCACACCCTGAGCCGGCTCGGCCGGGAGCGGCTGCGCCGGGACCGCTTCGGCTTCGTCGGCTCCGAACCGCACCTGGTCCCGGAGCTGACGGCCCGGGAGAACGTCGCCCTTCCGCTGCTGCTCTCCGGCGCCGGTCACAAGGCCGCGTACACCGCGGCCGCCGAGTGGCTCGAGCGGCTGGACGTCGCCGACCACGCCAAGCGCCGCCCCGCCGAACTGATCCAGAGTCAGCGCCAGCGGATCGCGGTCGCCCGCGCGCTCGCCCCGCTGCCCGCGGTGGTCTTCGCCGACGACCCGACCGCCCCGCTGCACCGCGAGGCCAAGGACCAGGTGCTGCGGATACTGGCCAGCGCCGCGCGCTCGCACCAGCTCACCCTGGTGCTCGCCACCCACGACCCCGAGCTGGTCAAGTACGCGGACCGGACCGTCGCCCTGCTGGACGGACGGCTGACCGGGCCGGTCGCCCCCGTACCGCGCGGCGCCGCCGCGCTCACCGCGGGGCGCTGACCATGCTGTACTTCCGCCTGGCCCGCGGCTACCGGCCCGCCGACCTCGGCCGCTGGCTGCTCACCGCGACCGCCGCCGCCCTGGTGGCGGCCCTGCTGCTGCGCGCGCTCGGCCGCGCCCTCGGCGAACCCGCCGTCAGCTCACTGCCCCGGCTGCTCTGGTGCCTGCCACCGCTGGCCGCCGTCGGCTGGTTCGCCGCCGTCGCGGCCCGCGCCGTACCCGCCGCCCGCCCCGAGCGGATCAACGGCCTGACCGCCGCCGGGGCCGGACCGGTCCGGATCCGGCTGCTGGTCGCCGGGGAGATCGCGCTCGCCTGCACCGTCGGCAGCGCGCTCGCCCTGCTGTTCTTCCTGGTCCTGCGCAACGACATCGCCGACCCCTCGCTGGCCGCCGACCTCGGCATGGGCAGCCCACTGCCCACCGCCGCCCCGGTCACCCTGCTGGTCCTGGTCCCGCTGGTGGCCGGGGTCTCGGCAGCCTGCGCCGTCCCGCTCACCGACCCGCTGCCGACCGGCCGGGAGCACACCGCCCCGACCGGCTTCGGCCCGCTCCGGATCGCCCTGCCCACCGGCCTGCTGCTGACCGGGATCGCCCTGGAGCTGTACGGCCTGCGGCCGGGCGCCTCGGTGGACGGCCGCCCGGTCGCGCTGCCCGGCGGGCTCGGCGACACCGGCGTGGCGGCCCTGGCCGGCTGGTCGCTCGCCGCGCTCGGCCTGGCCCTGCTCACCGCCCCGCTGCTGGCACTGGCCGGCCAGCTGCTCGCACTCGGCCGCCCCACCCCGCTCCGGCTGCTGGCCGGCCGGGGTCTGACCGCCGAGGCCCGGCGGATCGGCACCCCGCTGGCCGTGCTCGGGCTGGCCGGGGCCGCCGTGCTGGCCGCGTTCCGCTACTGGATCGGCCGCCCCGGCAGCTCCGAGACGCTGACCAGCGTCGAGGGCCTGCTGGTGGTCGCCTGCGCGCTGGCCGCCCTGCTGGTCCGGGCCGCCGAGGTGCGCAGCGCCCGACGGGACGTCAGCTCCACGCTGCTCCGGCTGGGCGCCGCGCCCCGGCTGCTGTTCGGCGCGGCCGCGCTGCGGGTGCTCACGGTCGGCACCGTGGTGCTGCTCACCAGCGGGCTGACCGCGGTGCTCGCGGCGGGCGCACTGGGCTGACGGTATGACAGTGGGGCCCGGACATCGTCGACCCCGGCGTCGGGTTCAGCGGGATCAGGTTGACGTGCACCCGGTGGTTCTTGATCAGGCGTCCGAGCAGGTCGGCCCGCCACGCCTGGTCGTTGATGTCCTTGATCAGCGCGTACTCGATGGAGATCCGCCGGCCGGACTGCTCCGCGTAGTTCCACGCGGCGTCCAGCACCTCGGCCACCTTCCACTTGGTGTTCACCGGCACCAGCTCGTCGCGCAGCTCGTCGTCCGGGGCGTGCAGGGAGAGCGCCAGGCGGCAGGACAGGCCCTCGTCCGCAAGCCGGTTCATCGCCGGGACCAGACCGACGGTGGAGACGGTGATGCCGCGCTGGGAGAGCCCGAAGCCGTCCGGCGCCGGGTCGGTCAGCCGGCGGATCGAGGCCAGCACCCGGTTGTAGTTCGCCAGCGGCTCGCCCATGCCCATGAAGACCACGTTGGACAGCCGGGCCTCGCCGCCCGGGATCTCGCCGGCCTTCAGCGAACGCATCCCGGCCGCGATCTGCTCGACGATCTCGGCGGTGGAGAGGTTCCGGGTCAGCCCGGCCTGACCGGTGGCGCAGAACGGGCAGTTCATCCCGCAGCCCGCCTGCGAGCTGATGCACATGGTCACCCGGTCGGGATAGCGCATCAGGACCGACTCGACCAGGACGCCGTCGAACAGCTTCCACAGCGTCTTGCGGGTGGTGTCGTCGTCGCAGGAGACGTGCCGGACCACCGACATCAGCTCGGGCAGCAGCGCGTCCGTCAGCTTCTCCCGGCTTGCCGCGGGGATGTCCGTCCACTCACCCGGGTCGTTCGAGAGCCGGCCGAAGTAGTGGTTCGACAGCTGCTTGGCGCGGAACGGCTGCTCGCCCAGCTCGGCGACGGCCGCCTTGCGGTCGGCGGGGGCGAGGTCGGCAAGGTGTCGCGGGGGCTTGGCGCCACGCGGCGCGACAAAGGTCAGTTCTCCGGGCTTAGGCATGGTTCAACAAGTGTCGCAGATCGACAAAGCCCCGGATGCCGTGGCATCCGGGGCTCCGGAACTGACGGGCCTGACGAGGTGTCAGCTGCCGACGAAGGCGGCCAGCAGCAGCCAGACCACCGGAGCGGTCGGCAGCAGCGAGTCGAGTCGGTCCATGATGCCGCCGTGGCCGGGCAGCAGGGTCCCCATGTCCTTGATGCCCAGGTCGCGCTTGATCATCGACTCGGCCAGGTCGCCGAGCGTCGCCGTAACCGCCGCGCAGGCACCGAGGATCAGGCCCTGCCACCAGGTGCCGTCGTCGATCACGTACTGCATCAGCAGTGCGCCCGCGATCATCGAGAGGCCGATGCCGCCGGCCAGACCCTCCCGGGTCTTGCCGGGGCTGATGGTCGGGGCCAGCTTGTTCTTCCCGAACTTGTAGCCAACCGCGTAGGCGCCGGTGTCACTGCAGATGGTGACGATCAGGAAGAGCAGGATCCGCTGCGGGCCGTCGTCGGCCGCCAGCATCATCACCACGAAGGTGGCCAGGAACGGCACGTAGAACGCGGTGAAGATGCCCGCCGTTATGTCGCGCAGGTAGTTCTCCGGCGGCTCGCTCATCCGCCAGATCATCACCGCGAGTCCGGTCAGCGCCAGCGCCGCGGCCGCCCACTGCGGTCCGGCCCAGTACCCCGCGCCCAGCATCGCCAGACTGCCCGCCAGCAGCGGGATCAGCGGCGTGCTGATCTCCTTGCGCTCGGCCAGCCGGCTGGTCAGCTCCCACACGCCGACCAGGACCGCGGCGGCCACCACGAAGAGGAAGAGCACCTTCACCACGAACAGCGAGGCGACGATCACCGCGCCGAGACCGACCCCCACCCCTATCGCGGCCTGCAGGTTGCGGCCACCGCGTTGCTTGCGGGGCTGCTGGTCGGGCTGGGCCACTGCTGTCTCCTGCCCTGGGGCGGATGTCGGGGTGGGGCGGTGCGGCATGACAGGAGTCTGTGCCGAGAGGCCGGGTCGGTACACCGGGAGCTGCTGCGAGTGACCCGTTTGGGGTCCAAGGTCACCCGCAGCAGCGGAGTCGGGSGSSGGRGMCCGGCGCCCGGAAGCGTCGTGCATCAGACCTCGAGCAGCTCGGCTTCCTTGTGCTTCAGCAGCTCGTCGATCTGCGCCACGTACTTCGCCGTGGTGTCGTCGAGCTCCTTCTCGGCGCGGCGGCCGTCGTCCTCGCCGATCTCGCTGTCCTTGACCAGCTTGTCGACCGCGTCCTTGGCCTTGCGGCGGATCGCCCGGATCGAGATCTTGGCGTCCTCACCCTTGGCCCGGGCCTGCTTGATGTACTCGCGACGGCGCTCCTCGGTCAGCACCGGCAGCACCACCCGGATGATCGAGCCGTCGTTGGACGGGTTGACGCCGAGGTCGGAGTCGCGGATCGCGGTCTCGATGGCCTTCAGCGCGGTCTTGTCGAACGGCGCGACGACCGCCATCCGAGGCTCGGGCACCGAGAACGAGGCGAGCTGGTTGATCGGCGTCAGCGCACCGTAGTAGTCCGCGAAGATCTTGGCGAACATGGCCGGGTGCGCCCGGCCGGTCCGGATCGCCGCGAAGTCGTTCTTGGCGACCCCGACGGCCTTGTCCATCTTCTCCTCGGCCTCGAAGAGGATCTCGTCGGTCACTGTCTGCTCCCTGTCCCGTTCATCTGCTGTGGTCCCGGCCGGCGAATGCCCCGGTCGGCTGATTGCTGCTCAGGTGACGACTGCTCAGGCCCGGGCAGAGTCCTGGCTGATGAGTGTGCCGATCTTCTCACTGTTCACCGCGCGGGCGATATTGCCCTCCGCCAGCAGCTCGAAGACCAGCATCGGCAGGTCGTTGTCCTTGCACAGCGTGATCGCGGTCAGGTCGGCCACCTTGAGGTCGCGCGCGATGACCTCGTTGTAGTCGAGGGAGTCGAACTTGACCGCCTCGGGGTTGGTGCGCGGGTCCGAGTCGTACACCCCGTCGACGCCGTTCTTGCCCATCAGCAGCACCTCGGCGTGGATCTCCAGGGCGCGCTGCACGGCGGTGGTGTCGGTGGAGAAGTACGGCATACCCATTCCGGCGCCGAAGATGACCACGCGGCCCTTCTCCAGGTGCCGGACGGCCCGCAGCGGCAGGTACGGCTCCGCGACCTGACCCATCGTGATGGCGGTCTGGACCCGGGTCTCGATGCCTTCCTTGATCAGGAAGTCCTGCAGCGCCAGGCAGTTCATCACGGTGCCGAGCATGCCCATGTAGTCGGAGCGCGCCCGGTCCATGCCGCGGACCTGCAGCTCGGCGCCGCGGAAGAAGTTGCCGCCGCCGATCACCACGGCCACCTCGGTACCACCGCGGACCACCGTGGCGATCTCACGGGCGATCTTGTGCACGACATCCGGGTCGACGCCGAGGCCGCCACCGCCGGCGAACGCCTCACCGGACAGCTTGAGCAGAACCCGCCGACGGTTGCTCTCCTGCACGGTCTCCTGCGTCTCCGTCATGGACTTCTCCTTCTCCACCTACTGGTTCACAGACGGGGCCGCCGGCGGGCAGTGCCGGGCCCCTGACCTGCGCGTACACGCAAAGAGGCCACTGCCGCGGGAACCGGTACGGTGTCCTGCACGGCAATGGCCTCCTCGTCGTTCATGATGCCGACGTGGCCCGCCCGTTGACTTCCTGGCGCTGGTCGAGCCCGATCGGCGCGTTCCTGGCCACCCTGGTGAGCGGCCGGGCGTTTCCTACCTTAGGCGGGAAGCGCTGCGGAACGTGGGTCAGGCGCCGACGCGGAAGCGGGCGAAGCGCTTGAGGGCGACGCCGTTCTCCTCGAGCACCTTGGCGACGGTCTTCTTGTTGTCCTTCGCGAAGGCCTGCTCCAGAACGGAGTTCTCCTTGACGAAGCCGGTGACGCGACCCTCGACGATGCGCGGCAGGGCAGCCTCGGGCTTGCCCTCCTCGCGCGCGGTGGCCTCGGCGACCCGACGCTCGTTCTCGATGTCCTCGGCCGGGATGTCCTCGCGGGACAGGTACTTCGGCGCGAAGGCGGCGATGTGCTGCGCGACGTCCTTGGCGACCTCGGCGTTCTCCTTGTCGAGCTCGACGAGGACACCGATGGTCGGCGGGAGGTCCGGGTCCGACTTGTGCATGTAGACGCCGACGAAGCCGTCACCGTCGAACTGCGCGAAGCGGCGGAACACGATCTTCTCGCCCAGGGTCGCGTTGGCCTCGTCCACGAACTGCTGGACGGTCTGGCCGGCGGCGATCTCGGAGGCCAGCGCGGTCTCCAGGTCGGCCGGGGAGGTGGCGGCCACGTGAGCGGCGATCGCGTTGGCGACCTCGACGAACTTGCCGCCCTTGGCGACGAAGTCGGTCTCGCAGTTCAGCTCGACCAGGACGCCGGACTTGGCACCCTCGGCGATGAGCGCGGCAACGGCACCGTTGGAGGCGTCGCGGCCCTCGCGCTTGGCGACGCCCTTCTGGCCCTTGATACGAAGCAGCTCGACGGCCTTCTCGACGTTGCCCTCGGCCTCGTCCAGCGCCTTCTTGCAGTCCATCATGCCGGCGCCGGTGAGCTCACGGAGCTTCTTGACGTCCGCGGCGGAGATGTTCGCCATGGTGTGAATCTCTTCTCGCGTCTCGCGTGTCTGCGTGGGGAGGTGCCTGGCGGCTGGATACAGCCCCTGGCACGGGAGAGAGGGGCACTTACCGGTGTCGTACCGGCGAGTGCCCCTCACCCTTGGTACGTCAGGCCTGCTCGGCCTCGGCGGCCGGAGCCTCGACGGTCTCGGCAGCAGCCTCGGTGGCCTCGGCGGCGGGGGCCTCGACCTCGGCGGCCGGAGCCTCGACGGCCTCGGCAACAGCCTCGGCGGCGGGGGCCTCGGCGGCCTCGTCAGCCTTCGGCTCGCCCTCGAGGATGTCCTTCTCCCAGTCGGCCAGCGGCTGGTCGGCACCCGGCTCGGCCTTGACGTCGCCCTTGGCGACACCGGCACGGGCCTTGAGGCCCTCGGCGACGGCGTCGGCGATGACGCGGGTCAGCAGCGTGACGGAGCGGATCGCGTCGTCGTTGCCCGGGATCTTGTAGTCGACCTCGTCGGGGTCACAGTTGGTGTCCAGGATCGCGACGACCGGGATGTGAAGCTTGCGGGCCTCACCAACCGCGATGTGCTCCTTCTTGGTGTCGACGATCCAGACAGCGCTGGGAACGCGCTGCATGTCACGGATACCGCCAAGGGTCTTCTCGAGCTTGGTGTGCTCGCGCTCGAGGACCAGGAGCTCCTTCTTGGTGAGACCGGAACCGGCCACATCCGTGAAGTCGATCTCGCCGAGCTCCTTCATCCGCTGAAGGCGCTTGTAGACGGTCTGGAAGTTGGTCAGCATGCCGCCGAGCCAGCGCTGGTTCACGTAGGGCATGCCCACGCGGGTGGCCTGCTCGGCGATGGCCTCCTGGGCCTGCTTCTTGGTACCGACGAAGAGGACGCTGCCGCCGTGGGCAACCGTCTCCTTGACGAACTCGAAGGCGCGGTCGATGTAGTTCAGCGACTGCAGGAGGTCGATGATGTAGATGCCGTTGCGCTCCGTGAAGATGAAGCGCTTCATCTTCGGGTTCCAACGACGGGTCTGGTGACCGAAGTGGACGCCGCTCTCAAGCAGCTCCCGCATCGTGACGACGGCCATGGCCGTGCTCCTCGGTGTTCTGCCCGGCGCGCCTGGTCCTTACGGACCCGGGGTGCCAGGTGTTCTCGGTTGTTCCGTGCCGGTCGGGCGACCGCCACGCCTGACGCCCCGACGTGCCGAGCCACCTGAGCCTGTGCGGTGACTGGACCGCGCCAGGCTCGGCGGACCGAGCGGCACTCGCACCGAACGGGCCTCGGCACCCTTGCGGGGTGACCTCTGCCGTCGGTGGCGGGGCGTGCGAAGTCGACCCGGCAGACCGGGTCGCGTGTGAAGTGTACGGGAAGCCCCGAGCCAGGAGCGACTCCGACCTTTCGGGGTGGGACGGCCGGGGTTCGACCGCGCTGTACCGGCCGCACGCTCTTCGTTCACTGCCCGGTGCGGGGTGCGGACCGCCCGGCGGAATCACCCTTGCGGGGGAACGCCGATGTCCCCAGGAGCGGGTTGTCCACAGGACAGGTGGGGGCGCTGGCCACTGACGGCGGCGGTCGGAAGCCTGCTCGGCATGAGTGCTCCTCTCTTTCCGCTGTTGCTGCCGATCGTCACCGGACCGGGCGCGGGGCCGCCGCCGCACCCGCCGCATCCGCCGGACCGGCGGGTGGTGGTGCTGCTGGTGGCACTGCTCACCGCGTTGCTGTTCGTGGGGCTGCCGCAGCCTTCGGCGTCCGGGACTGGGGTTGCGGTTGGGGTTGGGGTTGGGGTTGGAGGTAGGGGTGGGGCCCCTGCGGTCGGTCCGGGGCCCGGACGCGCCTGGCCGGTGGGTGGGCCGGGCGGTCTGCTCCAGCGGTTCGACCCGCCGCCGGTGCGCTGGGCGGCAGGGCACCGCGGTGTGGACCTGACTGCCTCGGTCGGAGTGCCGGTGCGGGCCGCCGCGCCCGGGGTCGTCTCGTTCGCCGGGATGGTCGCGGGCCGGCCGGTGGTGACGGTGACTCACCCCGCCTCGGGGAATCCCCCGTTGCGCACCACCTATCTGCCTGTCACCGGCAGCGTGCCGGTCGGCACGGCCGTCGCCGGCGGCGAGCCGATCGGGGTACTGGCGACCGGTGTCGGGCACTGCGCGACGGGCTGCCTGCACTGGGGACTGCTACGGGGGAAGCGCTACCTGGACCCGCTGGCTCTGCTCGGGACCGGCCAGGCGCGGCTGCTGCCACTGGACGGCGAAGTGACGCAGGCTCAGCGCCGGACCACCGCTCAGGCGGTGGCGGGCTTCGGGGCCGTCTCGTCGGCGCCGGGCCGGTGGGCGGGGCAGAGCCCGTGCAGCACCATCGACACGGCGGAGTCGGAGACCGAACCGGCCCCCTCCTCGCCGACCCGCTCTACCTGGCGCACAGCGGCCTCGACCACCCCTTGGAGCAGCGCGGCCGCCACCCGGGGCTGCTCGTGCCCGAGCTCCTGCAAGGCCTGGACCACCAGGTCGACCAGCGCGTGGTGTGCCGTCCTGATCCGGCCTCGCGCGGCCTCGTCGAGTTCCAGCGCCGAGATCGCGACGACGGCGCGGTGCCTGGGGTCGGCGGCCAGTGCGAGCTGGCCGCGAACGTAGGCCTCGACCTTGGCGTGCGGGGTGTCGCAGGCCGCCATCCCCGCTTCGATCTCCGCCGCCCAGAGCGGGAAGTCGACCGCGCACAGCTCCTCGATCACGGCCGCGCGCGAACGGAAGTACTCGTACACCGATGAGCGCGCGAGCCCGGCCCGCGCGGCCAGCGCAGGGAAGGTCATCGCCTCCATGCCACCCTCGGTGAGCAGTGTGCGGGCAGCGTCGAGAAGGGCTGCGCGCTGCAGCTGACGATGCTCGGCCACCGTGGCCGCCTGGATCTTCGGCACGCTCCTACTGTACGGAGCCCGACGAACTTCCGGGACAGCGCCATGGGGATCGCCGGGCGTGCATGTGGTGCAACACTCCGGCGCATTCACTTCGACGTACGCTCTGCCGCGGCTGCTGGGTGTGCCAGTAGGGCTCAGCACACCTCGGAGAGCTTGGCGCGAAGCTGGATCACCGACTTGGTGTGGATCTGGCTGACCCTGCTCTCGGTGACGCCGAGCACCTGGCCGATCTCGGCGAGCGTGAGGCCCTCGTAGTAGTAGAGGGTCACCACGGTCTTCTCGCGCTCCGGCAGGGTGTTGACCGCGGTGGCGAGCAGACGGCGCAGCTCCCGGTCCTCGGCGACCTCGACCGGATTGTCGGCGCCGGTGTCCTCCAGGGTGTCCATCAGGCTGAGCCGGTCACCGCTCTCCCCGGCCGGGTGCAGCAACTCGTCCAACGCCACCACGTTGGCGAGCGAGAGCTGACTGAAGATCGCGTGCAGCTCCTCGAGCGCGATACCCATCTCCGCAGCCACCTCGGGCTCATGCGGCGTGCGGCGCAGTCGGGCCTCAAGGGTCGCGTAGGTGCGCTCCACCGCCTTGGCCTTCTGCCGAACGGATCGTGGGATCCAGTCCAGCGCCCGGAGTTCGTCGATGATCGCACCGCGAATCCGGCTGATGGCATAGGTCTCGAACTTGATCGCGCGCTCGATGTCGAACTTCTCGATCGCGTCAATCAGACCGAACACCCCGGAGGAGACGAAGTCAGCCTGCTCCACATTGGCCGGCAGACCGACTCCGACCCGGCCTGCCACATATTTGACCAGTGGTGAGTAGTGCAGGATCAGTTGCTCCCGCAGTCTGGCGTCCCCGGTCTCCTTGTACGAGCGCCATAGCAGCTCCAGAGCTGACCGGTCGTCAACAGCAGGCTTTGCTGCGCTTGACGTCGGCGGCTTTGCCGCCTCGGCTTCGCGGCGGGCTGCCGGGGGGCGGGAAGGCAGCTGGACCGCGGTGTCCTCCGCCGCGGTTCGGGCTCGCACCCGACCGGCTTGCCTGGTCATCTCCTTCACCCCTGGCGTTCTGCTCTGCGCCTCGGCGGCGGGTCGTGCCTCGGCCCCCGGCCCTGGCCCTCCCGAGGACCGGAGAGCGCCGGTCACCCTGTGTCCGGGAATGTGTGTGGGCATACGTTGGTCTGCGCCGTTCTGCCGAGTCATGTGCTGATAGGGAAGCCACTGCGAGCGTAGCGTGACCAAGTCGCTGCACAGTGCTACCGCCACTCGGTCGTCGCCCGAACCGGTGGTGCACCCGGCGTGGCGCGCTCCGCGCCGACCCCTCGGTGTCACTCCTTCCGAGCTCGGCCGTTGCGCACCAGTCGCCAGTGCGCGCCACATCTCTCGACGAACCCGAGTGATCCCAACTCGTAGAGCCGCTGCAGGACTTCGTCCGGCGAGAGCCCTGCCTGCCGAGCCAGCCGCTCCACCGGCGCGCCCTCGGCCGAGGCGGGCACAGCCTCCAGCACCCGGGCCACCGGTGGAGGCAACAGGTCCCTGGGGAGTACCGGGCCGGACCGGCGTGGCGCCAGGTCGTCCCCGATCGCGCCGACCAACTCGCCGATCTCGGCCGCGTCCGTCACCAGCGTGGCGCCACCGCTACGGATCAGCGCGTGGACCCCGGCCGACAGCTCGGAGGTCACCGGGCCGGCCACACCCATGGTGTGCCGGTTCAGGTCACGGGCCCGACGAGCGGTACTCAGCGCCCCGCTGCGCATGGCGGCTTCGACCACCACGGTGCCCCGGGTCAGTGCGGCTATCACCCGGTTACGGAGCACGAATCGGAACCGGTTCGGGTGCTCGCCCGGAGGCAGCTCACTGAGCAACAGACCTTGGGCAGCGATTCGGGCGATCAGCTCCGAGTTGCCGGCCGGGTAGGCCACGTCCACTCCGCAGGCGAGTACTCCGAGAGTGACTCCGCCGACCGCGAGCGCGCCCCGGTGAGCTGCCGCGTCGATGCCATAGGCCGCTCCCGAGACCACCACCCAGCCTCGCTCGGCCAGTTGGGCCGAGAGCTCACCCGCGACGTGCGCGCCGTAAGCGGTACAGGCTCGGGCGCCCACCATGGCCACCGAGCGCAGGGCGAGCATCCGCAGAGATCCGGTGCCACGGACCCAGAGGCCGATGGGCCGGCCGTCGCCGAGGTCGTCGAGCTGGGACGGCCACTCGATGTCGCCCGGAATGATGAACCGTCCACCGGCGGCACCCACTCGTTCCAGGTCCGCATCGACGTCGACCAGCGGGAGCCTGGCGCGGTAGGCGCCGAGACGGTCTGCGTCCAGGTCGAGGTAGCCCGGGACGGTACGGCGGTGAATAGCCTCGACCAAGGTGGGTGCCCCGACCTGACCGAGCCACCGGCCGATGACGGCATCACCGGGCTCGATCAGTCTGGTGAGCGCGGCCCGAGCGCGGCGCTCGGCATCGGCCGCCGGTTGGGGTGTCGGCTCTGCCGCCGACGGCATGGACGGGCGCATCCTTGGTGCGGCCCGGGGGGTGGCGGGGGCTGTCGGGGTCTGGTTACTGCGGTTCACCTGCGCCTCCACGGTGACGACGGGTCTGACGAATCGAACGCCGGGCGGATCGAATGGGTCGGACGGGCAATGCTCGGAGGAGCGGCACCGGTCCCCTGTCCGGCTGTCGGACCGTGCTCTCAGAACTCGCCGCCGAGGTCTGCGTCCGGCTCCTCACCGAAGCGGACAGCCGGGTCCCGTTCGGGCAGACCGCGGTGCACACCTGTGCGCAGCACCAGGGCCGTCCGAATGTCGATACGGGTGGGCTGGTCACGTCCGGCCAGGTCGGCCACCGTCCAGGCGACGCGGAGCACTCGGTCCAGGCCACGCGCTGTCAACAGGCCGCGCTCCAGATCCCGTTCGGCATCGGCCAGTGCGCCCGGGGCAAGCCGCCAGCGCGTACGGAGTGTGTGGCCTGGCACCTCCGCGTTGGTTCGCCATGGCGTGTCGGCGAGCCGCTCGGCAGCTCGCGCACGGGCCGCCAGCACCCTGGCCGCCACCTCCCGGGTGCCCTCGGCCCGGCTCTGTCCCATCAGCTCTGCTCTGGTCACCGGCTCCACCTGGACCTGAAGGTCGACCCGGTCCAACAAGGGGCCGGAGAGCCTGCTCTGATAGCGGCTCACCATCGTCGGGGTACATTCGCAGCCTTCGCCCCGGCGGGAATGGCGTCCGCATGGACACGGATTGGCCGCCAGGCAGAGCTGGAAGCGGGCGGGCAGCCGCACCGAACCGGCTGAGCGCGCGATGGTCACCTCCCCCGACTCCAGCGGCTGACGCAGGGCATCGAGTACCCGCACCGGGAACTCGGGCGCTTCGTCGAGGAACAGAATGCCCCGGTGCGCCAGCGACACTGCTCCCGGCCTGGGCAGGCCGCTACCGCCTCCGACGATCGCCGGCATCGTGGTCGAGTGGTGCGGCGCGTAGTACGGAGGGCTGTCGATGAGTGGACGGTCAGTCGGCAGTAGCCCCGCGACCGAGTGAACGGCCGTCACTTCCAGGGCCTCAATCTGGGTCAGCGGCGGGAGCAGCGCCGGCAGCCGTTCGGCCAGCATCGTCTTCCCTGCACCTGGCGGGCCCTTCAGGAACAGATGGTGCCCACCCGCGGCCGCGATCTCCAGGGCGCGGCGAGCCTGGTGCTGGCCTGCCACGTCGGCCAGGTCAAGCTCGGCGGCCCTCTCAGCGGTGAGCCCTCGGACTCCGGCGCCGGGGAGCATCAGCCCGGCCAGTGCCGAATCCCTGCGGCCGACACCGTGGTCGGCCGGCTCGTCAGGCTCCGGGGCGCCGGTGAGGATCGCGATCAGCTGGCGCAGGCTGCGGACGCCCCGCACCGAGACGTCCGGGACCAGCGCGGCCTCGGGCGCTGTCTGCTCAGCGACGATGACCTGCCGGTACCCGGCGTCGGCCGCCGCGAGTACCGAGGGCAGTACGCCCCGGACCGGCCGGACCCTACCGTCCAGTCCCAGCTCACCGATGATCAGCAGGTCGGCAATGGTGGCCGGATCGAGCCGTTCGGCGGCCGCCAGGACGGCGCAGGCGACAGCGAGATCGAAGCCGCTGCCACTCTTCGGGACCGAGGCGGGGCTCAGACCGACCGTCAGTTTCCGCTGTGGCCAAGGCTCTCCGCTGTTCACGACAGCGGCCCGAACTCGGTCCTTGGCCTCGGACAGCGCCTTGTCCGGGAGGCCGACCAGGGCAAAGGTCGCGAGGCCAGGCTCAAGATCTGCCTGTACCTCCACCACCACTCCGTCCACCCCGACCAGGGCCACTGAGCAGGTGCGGGCGAATGCCATCTCAGACCGCCCCACGCAGGTGCTCCACCAGGGCGGCACCCTTCAGGCGGTTGACCACGGCAACCAGGTCGATCCGCACCCCTCCGGGAGGCAAGGGCACTGGAAGAGCCTGTGCTGCGGGCTCTACGACCTGCTTGTTACTCCGGCTGCCCTTACCTGGGCGGGCCTTGCTGGATTCGGCCTCAGTTGTCTGCTCCTGCGGGAGCTGTGCGGGTAGCCCTCCCGATGACTGGACCGAGTCGGCGAGGCGAGCGAAATGCTCGGGCCAGCGCTCACCGAGCCAGCGCTCGGCCAGGTGACGGAGCCGCGCGGCCTTGGTCTGGTCGATGCCTTCGCTCGGCTGTTGAAACCCTCGCTCGGAGCGGGTTTTCACCTCGCAGACGGCGATGGTGTCCCCGTCCAGCGCGATGATGTCCAACTCTCCTTCGGCGCAACGCCAGTTGCGCTCCAGGATTCGCAGCCCGCCCGCAGTGAGCCAGCGGGCTGCGACTTCTTCGCCGTAACGGCCGAGACCGTTGTTGGAACTCTGCACGGCAATCACCTCCGTGCCAGGAGGCTGTCGCATCAGTCCGAAAGCGGGCCAGAGTTCGTGATTTCTGTGGATAACTCAGGGGTTGTGGATAACCAAATCACCCTTGCGGGAGGTTTTTCGGACATCCTCTGGACATCGAGGCCAAGGCTGGTAGAGCGTCTCCTCGCGAGGACAACGCAGCTGTCCTGTCCGCTCAGTTACCGAAGGAGGCGTCGTCCGAGGGCAGCTCGAGATCGCTCTTGGCCAGCTCCTCGATATTGACGTCCTTGAAGGTCAGCACTCGCACCTTTCGGACAAACCGGGCCGGCCGGTACATGTCCCAGACCCACGCGTCCGCCATCGAGACCTCGAAGAAGACCTCCCCCTGCACCGAGTGCACCTGGAGCTCGTAGTCGTTCGTGAGATAGAAACGCCGCTCCGTCTCGATCACGTATTTGAACAGGCCGACGACATCCCGGTACTCCCGATAGAGCTTGAGCTCCATCTCGGTCTCGTACTTCTCGAGGTCTTCGGCACTCATCCAGGTGTCCCCTCAACTCGATACGTCCACCCCATTGTGGACCACCCGGCCCTTCCACAGAGCCGTACCGGCCGGACTGGCGGGCCGTCCGCCAGCAGCCGCTCAACCAGATCCGCCAGCTCGAACGGGTAGACCGTCTCCTCGGTCTCCCGAAGTTCTGCCACCGTCCACCACCGCGCCGTCAGCAGTTGGGCATGCTCCTCGGCCTCAGCCGCCTCCGGCATGCTCAGTTCGGTCTCACGCGTACGAGCCGGAAAGAACCACTGATCCTGCTCGTACCGCTGCTCCAGATAGGAGAAGGACACCGTGTCGTACGCCACCACCGGCCCGAGCTCCACGCCGGTCAAGCCGGTCTCCTCGGCAAGCTCACGCAACGCCGCAGCGCGCAGCTCCTCGCCCGGTTCCACTCCCCCGCCGGGGGTGAACCACCAGAACACTCCGGGCACCGCCGGATCCGTGCCCCGGAAAAGCAGCAACCGGTCCGCCTCGTCCAACAGCAGGACTCGCGCCGCCCGGCGCCGTTCCACCGCCATCGCCGACTCCTCCGCGCAGTCACCTGGATCGCCCCGACGTTCCTGCTGCGCCTGTTGTTGCTGCTGCCGGTCAGCCTCGGCGGAACCGTCGGGCCAGCGAGGCAAGACCGCCCACCAGCGAGGCCAACACGATCATCGCCGCACCGGTCGCCATCGTGATCGCGGCGGGCCCGAGCAGTCCAGACTTGGCGGCCGTCGGGCCGGCCAGCCCGTCGAAGGCCACCGTACGCTCGCTCAGCCCAGCTCGGTCGGCAGGCCAGACCGTCCCCTCGACGCGGCCGAGCACCTCGGTGGTCGCCACCGTGCCGCCCGCCAGGTCGAGGTGGCTCCGGGAGTCGAGCGAGGCATCCCGGTTGTCGCCCATCAGAAAGAGCCTCCCCGACGGCACGACGGTGGTGAACAGCTTGTCGTTGAGCTGCTGCTTTGCCAGGTACGGCTCGTCGATCGGGTGATCGTTCACTACCAGCCGATGCTGCGCGTCACAGCAGACCACAGTGTCACCGCTGACCGCGACCACCCGCTTGACCATCGGGACATTGCCCCAGAGCTCGCTCTGGAATACCACGATGTCCCCTCTGCCCACCGAGTCGCCGCTCACCGACCGGGCCAGCACCGTGTCGCCCGTGGTCAGGGTCGGGGTCATCGACTGGGTCGGGATCCGGTACGGCCGGTACTGCACGGCGAGCACCCCGAACGCTCCCACGAGGAGCACGAAGCCGATCCCGATCACCAGCCCGTGGAGCAGGGCCCCGACACTTCGTCCGGCCTTCGCCGGACGCGGCGGGGCAGCCCTCGGGGTCATCACGTCACTCATCGCCGCCACCTCCAGGTCGACCCGCAACCCGCACGGGTGGGCCACGGCGGGTCCGGGAAAGCCGGCGGGCCGTGGCACGTGCGAGCAGATTACTCGCCAGTACCACGGCCCGCGCAAGACCCTGCTTCACCTCATCGGCATCAGCCGGGGAGGTCAGCGGCGGTAACGCCGCAGCCACCAGACCGCAGGCAGTGCGATCGCCGCACCGGCCGCGGGCGGCGCGTAGGGCAGTGCGGCGGCCGCAAGCCCCTTCTGGTCGAAGGTGTCAGGCACCGGCAGCGTCGCCCAGTTGCTGATCGGCCAGGCCACCACGAAGGCCCGCCCCACCACGTTGTCCACGGGCACGGTGCCGCCACCGGGCTGGTCCTGGTGGAACCGCGAGTCGAGCGAGTCGGCCCGATGGTCGCCCATCACCCAGATCCGGTTGTCCGGCACCTGGACCGGCCCGAACGGCTTGTCCCCGCACGGGGTGTTGCCGGGGAAGATGTACGGCTCGTCGAGCGCGATCCCGTTCACCTTGACCGGCCCACTGCCCTGGCATTCGACCGTGTCCCCGCCGACCGCGATGACCCGCTTGATCAGGTCCTTCTCGTTCGCCGAAGGCATCAGCCCGACAAAGCTGAGTACGTCCTGCACACCGCGGACAAAGGCGTTGTCGCTCTGCTGGGCCGGCTCGTCGCTCAGCCAGCCGCCCGGGTCGTGGAAGACCACGACCTCGCCGCGCTCGGGCTCGGCGCCGAACCAGGGCGTCAGCTTGTCGACCAGCACCCGGTCGCCGATCTGCAGGGTGTTCTGCATCGATCCCGAGGGGATGGAGAACGCCTGGACGAAGAAGGTCTTGATCACCAGAGCCAGAATCAGCGCGATTCCGACCAGGATCGGAAGTTCCTTCCAGAAGGAACGCTGCTTTGGCTTCTTCTTGGGACTCCCTGCCTCGTCATCAGCCGAGGCCGCCGAAGCGGCGTCCGCGGACCGGTCGGAGCCGTCCAACTGCTCAGCGCCTTCGCCCTCGGGCTCAGGGCCCCCGGAACGGGCACCGATCACCAGATCCCCCACAACATCTCCTCCCTGCTGTGCGGACGCCCGCGCGCCCGCGCTCAAAGTGCCGCACAGCGGGCACCACGTTCTGTGACCGACCGTCAGCCCGCATCAGCTCTGCCCGTCACAGGGCGATCTGATACCGGCACACCAGCACAGCCTCCGGAGGCGATCGGACCGTACACCGCGCACTCCAGCACTTCTCTACCACTCCAGGGCACGACGCCCGTGCTCCCACACGGCAGGACGGGCGAATCAGCCGACGGGCGGCGCGCGCCGCACTCGCGCGCGCCTGGGCCGCACGAGGAGCGGGATGACGCCCAACACACCCATAACGAGCGGAGGTTCCGCAAGATCCGGTTGAGTTCCAGGCGATTTAGCCCGATCAGACTCGCTCGGGTATCCACTCGTCCCCGGAACGCTACGCCCGAACGCCTCGGTCCGCACGGGAAGCGCCGACAGGGAGGCGGGAACACCGAGTTGACCGATCCGCTGAACCGGCCAGGCGATCACGAACGCGCGGCCGACCACGTTGTCCATCGGAATAGTGCCCTGGCCGGCCTCGGTCAGGTGGTAGCGGGAGTCGGCGGAGAGATCCCGGTGATCCCCCATCACCCACAACCGCCCTGCCGGGACAGTGACTTTGAAAGGCTGCTTCGACGGCACGTTCCCTGGCGCGAGGTAAGGCTCCTCCAGCGGTGTGCCGTTGACTGTCAGTCGGCCGTTGGCGTCACAGCACTCAATGGTGTCCCCGGGCACACCGATCACGCGCTTGATCAGATCCTGCTCGTTGTCCGACGGCATCAGCCCGACGTAGGAGAGTGCCTGCTTCGCGCCTCGCAGCACGAAGTTGTCCTGCTCCGACTTGTGGACCGGCTCGAGCCAGCCGCCCGGGTCCTTGAAGACCACGATCTCGCCCCGGCTCGGCCGGCTGCCGAACCACGGCGTCAGCTTGTCCACCAGCACCCGGTCGCCGATCAGGATGGTCTGCTCCATCGACGGCGAGGGGATCACGAAGACCTGAACCGCAAAAGTCTTGAGTACCAGGGCGATCACCAACGCAGCCACGGCTATCAGCGGAATCTCGCGCAGCAACGACCGGCGCCTACGCCGAGCTGCCCGACGGGCGGACCTTCGCCGCTCCGCGCGGCCTCGGGCCGGAGCGGCCGCCACTCCCGTCCCCGTCGCTCCGACCGGCGTCACCAGGACAGCGGCCTGGTCATCGACAGCCGCCGGGGTGGTGATGGTCCTGGCTCTACCTCTGTCCCCCATGGCCACCCGTCCCCTCCACCGCAGCGAAGCTCGCGGGCCGGTCCAACGACGTCCAGTGGCCGATCGGGAAGACAATCCAGTCCGCCCGCCCGATCACCCTCTTCTCGGGTACGAACCCACCGCCCGGCTCCCCCAGATGATCTCGCGAGTCCCGGGAGTCGCTCCGGTGATCCCCCATCACCCAGAGCTTCCCGGCCGGGACCACCACGTCGAACCGCACCGCTGAGGGAGCGTCACCCGGATAGAGGTAGGCCGTCTCATCCAACGGCACCCCGTTGACCTTGAGCCGCCCGTCCGCCCCACAGCACGTCACCCGGTCACCCCCGATGCCGACCACACGCTTCACGTACACCGAACCGTTCCCGGAACCGAGGCCCACGGCCGACAGGAAGCGTCGCACAGCCGGCGTCTCCTCCGCGTAAGGCAGGAAGGAGCCCGTTCCGTCAAAGACCACCACCTCGCCCCGGCGGACGTGCCCGCCGAACGCGTAGGCAAGCTGGTTCACCACCAACCGGTCCCCCGGTCGCAGCGTGTTCTCCATCGAGGCGGAGGGCACCGCGAACGGCCGGGCGACGAACGCGTTGACCAGCATCAGCGTCAGGACGCAGACCGCGACGATCCGTAGGAGGTCACGTGCGGACCAGCGTCTCGGAAGCTCGGAACCGCTCTCGTCGGCTTCCCCCTCCTCTCCTGATCCCTCAGCCGCTTCAGCGCTATCCGCAGACCGGTCTGGTTCAGCGAGTCCGGCGGAGGTTCCGACGTCGCCTCCAGGAGCTGCATCGGGGCCGCCATCCAGTCCGGGCGCTCCGTCCGTGACGGTGGGCACCCCGCCGACACCTGGACCTGAAACGACCGCAGACCGCGACGGCGAGTCCGCACCCGGAGGTGCGGCACTGCCGTCGCGGTCCGCGACTGGTTCTTGCGTGCTCATCGGGGCAGAGCCTATCCCGAAGGGACTCCACTCGACCCGAGCGTACTGAACCCCTGGCCAGGGCCGGGGTCAGCGGATCAGCGGTCGCGCTTCTCCTTGATCTTCGCGGCCTTGCCGCGGAGGTCACGCAGGTAGTACAGCTTGGCGCGGCGAACCGCACCGCGGGTCACGACCTCGATCTTCTCGACGACCGGGGTGTGCACCGGGAAGGTGCGCTCCACGCCGACGTTGAAGGACACCTTGCGAACGGTGAAGGTCTCACCGATGCCGGCGCCGTGGCGGCGGATGACGACGCCCTGGAAGACCTGGACACGGGAGCGGCTGCCCTCGATGACCCGGACGTGAACCTTCAGGGTGTCACCGGCGCGGAAGGCCGGGATGTCGTCGCGCAGCGAAGCCACGTCGACAGCAGCGAGCTTGTTGCTCATTTTGCTCTCCATCGCAGGCGCCACGGGCCGCCCACGGAAGTTCGTCACAATGGGGTGTGCTGCGGGCCGCTTCGGTTCGCGATGGTCCCCCCGTGGCGGGGGCAACGCTCCACCGACTTCCACAAGGGAAGTCCGACGGCAGACAACAGTCGCCTATTCTTCCACAGCTTCCGCCAGAGACCGAAATCGGCCGAGGCTCTCGTCCCAGGCAAGCCCCAGGATGCTGAGCGCCTCGCGCTCCTTCTTGTCGAAGGTGCCAAGCTCCCAGCGCTCGACCAGGTCCGGCCGGTTGGCCAAGGTCCGGGCGAACGCCTGCTCCCGTCGCCAGCGGGCGATCTTGCCGTGGTGACCGCTGAGCAGCACCTCCGGCACCTCGCGCCCACGCCACTCGGCCGGCTTCGTGTAGACCGGGCCCTCCAGCAGATCCGCCATCGCGCCCGGGGCGAAGGAGTCGTCCCGGTGCGACTCGGCATTGCCGAGCACCCCGGGCAGCAGCCGGGCGATCGCCTCGACCATCACCAGCACCGCGACCTCGCCACCGGCCAGCACGTAGTCGCCGATCGAAGCCTCGACCACCGGCATCCGGGTGGCGGCCTCCTCGATCACCCGGCGGTCGATTCCCTCGTACCGCGCGGGAGCGAAGGCCAGCCACGGCCGTCCGGCCAGTTCCTGGGCCAGTTCCTGCGTGAACGGCCGCCCGCTCGGCGTCGGCACCACCAGGGTCGGGACCTCGCCCTCCGGCCCGCCGGCGAGCACCGCGTCCAGCGCCGCACCCCACGGCTCCGGCTTCATCACCATGCCGGGGCCCCCGCCGTACGGGGTGTCGTCGACCGTGCGATGAATGTCGGTGGTCCACGAGCGCAGATCGTGCAGGTGCACGTCGAGCTGGCCTCGGGCCCTGGCCTTGCCGACCAGCGAGACGTTCAGCGGCTCCAGGTACTCCGGAAAGATCGTGACGACGTCGATCCGCATCTCACTCACCCTCGGAACCAGCCACATCATCCGAAGCACCGGCATCAGAAGCATCCGCATCGTCCGAGCGGACCACCACAGCCTCCGCCGGGTCGATCAGCCCGGGCGGCGGGTCGATGACGGCCCGCTGGTTCTCCAGGTCGATGGTCGGCACGATCCGGGTGACGAACGGCACCAGTACCTCGGTCCCGTCCGGCCGGGTGACGGTCAGCAGGTCCTGGTACGGCAGGTGGACCACCTCGCTGAGTTCGCCGACCAGGGTGCCGTCGAGCAGCACCACGTCCAGGCCGATCAGCTGGTGGTCGTAGAACTCCTCGGGATCGTCCGGCCGGTCCTCCGGGTCGATCTCCGCGATCAGCATGGTGCCGCGCAGCGCCTCGGCGGCGTTGCGGTCGTTCACCCCCGCGAAGCGCAGCAGCAGCCGGCCGCTGTGCACCTTGCCCGACTCGATGGTCAGCGGGCCGACCGTGGCCGGGTCGGTGAGCAGGACCGCGCCGGGCCCGAGCCGCAGTTCGGGTTCGTCGGTACGGACCTCGACGCTGACGTCCCCCCTGATGCCGTGGGCACGGCCGATCTTGCCGACGACGAGCTGCACGGTGATCGTTCTCCTGAATCTGTACCGGCGATGCGTTGGGTCCGGTGAGCCGAAAGACGGTGAATGGCGAGAAAGCCGAGCAGGACGGGAAGGAGGAGAAAGCGCAGGCGACACCCCGGCAAAGCCCGGGGAAACCGGCACCGTCCGGCCCGGAAATGCAGAAGGACCGGCCGGGACGACATGCGTCCCGGCCGGTCCCAGAAACCTGACGGTCGAGCGTCAGCGAATGCTGTCCACGTCGACCAGGTCGACCCGGACGTTGCGACCGCCGAGGGCGCCGACCACGGTGCGCAGAGCGCGAGCCGTTCGGCCGCCCCGGCCGATCACCTTGCCGAGGTCATCGGGGTGCACGCGCACCTCGATGGTGTTGCCCCGACGCAGGTTGCGCGAACGCACCTGCACCTCGTCGGGGTGCTCGACGATGCCCTTGACCAAGTGGTCGAGGGCGTCCTCGATCACGCTCAGGCCTCGGTGGAAGCGGCGTCGGCCTCAGCCTCGGCCTTGTCCGCCTTCTTGGCCTTCGGGGTGATGGCAACACCGGTGGTGCTGTCCTCGAAGCCGGCGACGGCCTTCGCGAAGAGGTGCGAGAAGTCCTCGACCTTGGGCTCGGCCACCAGCAGCGGGGCCGGGGCCGGCAGGCCCTTGAACTTCTGCCAGTCACCGGTGAGCTTCAGGATGGCGAGGACCGGCTCGGTCGGCTGGGCGCCGACGGACAGCCAGTACTGCGCGCGGTCGGTGTCGACCTCGATCTTCGAGGGGTTGTAGGTCGGCTGGTAGATGCCGATCTCCTCGATGGCGCGACCGTCACGCTTGGTGCGCGAGTCCGCGATGACGATGCGGTAGTGCGGGGCGCGAATCTTGCCGAGACGCTTGAGCTTGATCTTGACTGCCACGGGAGTGGGTTCTCCTGGTGTTGACGTGGGTGAACAGCCGCTGCCACCGCGTGGGGTTGCGAGGGCGGCCGTTCAAGGGACACGCCAGCCGTAGGAGAGAGGGGTCCTGCTCGGCTGCCGAGTACTCAGCTGTCCATTCTGCCACACCGCGCCGGTCGGCCCGACCGAGGGCCCCCGCCCCCGGTTGAGCCGAGTCTCAGCACTACAGGTGATGCAGAACGTGCGGCACAGCCCGCTGGCAACGGACGGCAGGAACAGGACGGGACACCGGCACCGGCACTGGCACCGGCAGGAAAGCGGGGCCGAACTACGGTCACGCGATCCGGAACGGCTGCTGACAGGCACCGCAGACGATCGACGCCTGAGCCAGCACCGACGGCACCACCCGGACGTTGCGCCCGCACCCACAGATCGCCTTGACCCGGACACCGCCACCGGAGGAACCGTGCCGAGCCGCCGGGCCGCGGAACGCGCGGTGTCCACCCTCGCCGTTGACGGCGAGCTGGTGTGCGCCGAGCGCGCGGTCGAGCCGCTCGATCGTTCCCGAGTACCGCTCCTGAGTCTCCATCAGCATGGTCACCTGGGAGAAGCCGCTACTGGCGTGCGGCTCGACCGGGTGCGCCAGACCGAGCTCGGAGGCGAGCAGCAGGAAACGCCGGTTGTGGTAGCGGCCTGCCCGTGAGGTGTCACGGATGTCGCGGGCCGCGGCCAGGCCGTGGGCGGCTTCGTGCAGCAGTCGCTCGAAGCCGAGCTGGCTGCCACAGGCGGAGGACGACTCGCCGATCAGGGCCTCAGGCGAGGCGAGGTCGGGGAGGTCCTGGTGATGGGCCTGGATGTCACTCCAGGCGGCGGCCAGTTCGGCCGCGAGGACGAGAGGCTGTGTCGTGCTCACGCTAGACCAACGATGCAGTGAGCGCCGATGTTCCGCGAGTTCCCGTTCTCCGGGAATTCCCAGCGAACTCCCAGGAATGCGCTGTCGCGCGTGAATTGCGCTGCCCGTATCTGACGCAAGACCAACCCCCTGCAACTTTGGGCCCGGCGAACCTCGCCAGGCTCTCGGCTATCGCCATGGGGACGGTTGCCCCCTTAGACGAACGGCCCGTGGCAGCGTCGAAATTGACAGGGCCACGGGCCGTACACCGTACCGCTAGTTCAGCACGACCGGGAGTTGACCGGTCAGTAGTCTCACCAGACAGTCAGCTAGCGGTACAACAATCGCACCGCATTAGTCGTGCTCGATGACTCACAAAGACCGGACCGATCGCGATCGGTAAGCACCGGTCAGGTAATCACCCGTCGGATCGCGATCAGTAAGCGCGAGCCACGATCGCGATGTTGCCTTCCTGATCGTCCGTCAGCGGCACCGAGCCGTCGGCGGCGACGATGCAGCGGACCGACACACCCTGCTCGGCCAGCTTGGCCTCGCCGGCCGGGCCGAGCTCGGCCCAGGACATCCGGCCCCAGCCGGTGGCGGCGGCCTCGACGGCCTCGTCCAGGTTCTTGACCTCGACGGTGCGGGAGATCCGGCGCTCGCGGGACTGACGGAGCAGCAGCGCCTGGTCCTCCTCGAGGATGCCCGGCAGCAGCGCGGCCAGGCCGTCGATCGAGACCGGCTCCTTGCCACCGGGGATCCGGCGGGCCAGCATCGCGGTGCCGTTCTCCAGGTCGCGCGGGCCGACCTCGATCCGCAGCGGTACGCCCTTGAGCTCCCAGTCCACCGCGCGGCGGCCGAACGGGGTGTCGGTCTTGTCGTCGACCACGACCCGGATGCCGGCTGCCTCCAGCTGGGCGCCGATCTCGCGGACCTTGGCCAGCACCGCGTCGTCGCCCTTGATGGCCAGCACCACGGCCTGCACGGCGGCCAGTCGCGGCGGCACCCGCAGCCCGTTGTCGTCGCCGTGCGACATGATCAGGCCGCCGACCATCCGGGTGGAGACGCCCCAGGAGGTCTGCCAGACGAACTCACGCTCGGCGCCCTGCAGCTGGTACGTGGTGTTGAAGGCCTTGGCGAAGTTCTGGCCCAGCTCGTGGCTGGTGCCCATCTGCAGCGCCTTGCCGTCGCCCATCATGGCCTCGAGGGTGAGGGTGTTGATGGCGCCCGCGAAGCGCTCCTTCGCGGTCTTGCGGCCGAGCACCACGTCGATGCCCAGCACGTTGGTCATGAAGTCGCCGTAGACGGCGGTGTGGATCATCGAGGCGTACGCCTGCGCGTCCTCGTAGGTGGCGTGGGCCGTGTGGCCCTCCTGCCAGAGGAACTCGGTGGTGCGCAGGAAGATCCGGGGGCGCAGCTCCCAGCGGACCACGTTGGCCCACTGGTTGATCAGCAGGGGCAGGTCGCGGTGGCTCTGCACCCACTTGGAGAAGTACTCGTTGATGATCGTCTCGGAGGTCGGCCGGACCACGATCGGCTCGTCGAGCTCCTTGCCGCCACCGTGGGTGACCACGGCGAGCTCGGGGGCGAAGCCCTCGACGTGCTCCGCCTCCTTGGTCAGGTAGGACTGCGGGATGAACATCGGGAAGTAGGCGTTCTGCGCGCCTGCCTTCTTGATGCGCGCGTCCATTTCCTGCTGCATCCGCTCCCACAGGCCGTAGCCGTACGGTCGGATGACCATGGTGCCGCGCACCGGACCGTTGTCGGCCAGCTCGGCCTTGTTGATGAGGTCCTGGTACCAGCGCGGGAAGTCGTCCGCCTGAGGAGTGAGAACGGGTGCCTTAGCCATGGGGCAGATGGTACGGGGCCGAAGGCCCTGACTGTGAATCCGTTTCAGCGGGGGAGCGCTGGGGGCGCACCGGCCCGGCGCGCGGACACCACCCGGTACACCTCTGGACGCCGGAGCCCGGGCGCTGTTCGCTGGTCTCGGGGCGGGACTCTGGGGGGCGCGTTGGCAGCAATCACCCAAGGACCGGATGGAGGCCGCGATGGCTTCGGCGCAGGTGACCGGCACGACCTCGGAGCGACTCCGCACACCCGTCTGTACCGGCCCGCACAGTCGGGCCAGGGACTGGGCGGAGATCCAGGAGCGGATGCTCGTCCCGCTCTACCAGGCCGTCTACGAGCGGTTGGAGGTCGGTCCGGCGACGTCCGTGCTGGGCCTCGGCTGCAGGTCGGGGCTGGCTCTGCTGCTGGCTGCCGAACGAGGTGCCCAGGTGGCCGGGCTGGAGTCGGACACCGAGCTGCGCGAGCTGGCGCAGGGTCGTCGGCTGCAGGTGCAGGAGGCTCCCCGGACGGCGGAGTCCGTCGCCCACTCGGCCCACTCCCTGGTCACGGTTTTCGAGCAGTTGCAGACCACCCCCTCGCCCACCCGGCTGGTGGCCGCCGCCGCCCGGCGGACCCTGACGGGCGGTCAGCTGGTGCTGGCCTCCTGGGGACCGCCGGAGCGCTGCGAGAGCGCGGCCGTGCTCGAGGTGGCCCTGCGGCAGGCGGGGCGTACGCCGGTCCGTGACCCCTTCGCGCTCGGCGCGCCCGGGCGGCTGGAGGAGCTGCTCGGCGCGGCCGGGCTTCGGCCGGCCGGTGGTGGCCGGGTGACCTGCCCGTTCGCCTACGCCGATCTGGACAGCGCGGTCCGCGGCATGCTCTCCACCGGCCTGTTCGACCCGGCCGTGACGGCGGCCGGGTCGGCCCTGGTGGTGAAGGAGCTGGAGGAGGCGCTGCACCCGTTCGTCCGTCCGGACACCTCGGTCCGGATGGTCAACGTGTTCCGCTACGTGGTCGGCGACCGGGTGAACTGAACGCGTACCGACGCCAAGGGGCGCGCCCGACATCGGACGCGCCCCACGATCCCCGCAACTCACGCCAGGTCGGGACTCAGGCCAGGTCGAGCGCCTTCCGATCGACCCCCGCCGCCCGGTACGCCGCCTCCTCGTCCAGCGTCTCCGCCTCCAGCAGTGCGCCCGCCAGCGCGTCCAACTGCGGCCGGTGCTCCTTCAGCAGCCGGACCGCGTCGTCGTAGCACTCCGCGACGATCCGCCGGGCCTCCTCGTCCACCGCGTCCAGCGTGGTCGGGGCGGCCGACAGCCCGTACGCGCCCTGGGTGTCGTTGGGCACGGCGGTGAGCCGGCCGACCCGTTCGCTCATCCCCCAGCGTCCTGCCATGCCCCGGGCGATGTTGGTGACCTGCTCCAGGTCGCTCTCCGCGCCGGTGGTGATCACGCCGTAGACCACCTGCTCGGCGGCCATCCCGCCGAGTGCGCCGATGATCCGGCCGCGCAGATAGGGCTCGGTGTAGGAGTACCGGTCGGTGTCGGGGGTGGAGAGCGTGACGCCGAGGGCCCGGCCGCGCGGGACGATGGTGATCTTGCGGACCGGGTCGGCGCCCGGCTGGAGCATGCCGAGCAGCGCGTGCCCGCTCTCGTGGAAGGCGGTGCATTCGCGCTCCTCCTGCGGCATCACCAGCGGGCGGACGGCACCCAGTTGGACCTTCTCCAGGGCGTCCGAGAGGTCGGCCGGGTTGACCTGCTCCTGCTTGCGCTTGACCGCGAGCAGGGCTGCCTCGTTGACCAGGTTGGCCAGGTCGGCGCCGGTCATCCCGGGGGTGACCTTGGCGACCTGGCGCAGGTCGACCTCGGGCGTGAGCGGGACGGCCCGGCTGTGGATCGCCAGGATCGCGGCCCGGCCGTCCCGGTCCGGCGGGCTGACGGTGATCCGGCGGTCGAAACGGCCGGGGCGCAACAGTGCCTGGTCGAGCACCTCGGCCCGGTTGGTGGCCGCGATCACGATCACGCCCTCGGAGCCGGAGAAGCCGTCCATCTCGGTGAGGATCTGATTGAGCGTCTGCTCCCGCTCGTCGTGGCCGCCCATCCCCCCGCCGCCGCCGCGCTGGCGGCCGATGGTGTCGATCTCGTCGATGAAGATGATCGCGTGCGCCACCTTCCTGGCCTCGGCGAAGAGCTCGCGGACCCGGCCGGCGCCGACGCCGACGATCATCTCGATGAACTCGGAGGCCGAGGCGGAGAAGAACGGCACGTCGGCCTCGCCGGCCACGGCCCGCGCCAGCAGGGTCTTGCCGGTGCCGGGCGGTCCGGCCAGCAGGACGCCGCGCGGCATCTTGGCGCCGAGCTTGCGGTACTCCTGCGGGTTCTTCAGGAAGTCGACCACCTCGGTGAGTTCGGCCTCGACCTCGTCGATGCCGGCCACGTCGGCGAAGGTGGTGCGCTTGCCGTCCTCGAGGGCGACCGGCTTCGGCGGGGCCTTCCTGCCGAAGCCCGCGCCGCCCATCCCACCGGCCATCTTCCGGGCCACCAGCACCCAGATCAGCACCAGCAGCAGCATCGGGGCGAGCGAGAGCAGCAGGTTGGCCAGGAAGCTGCGCTGCTGGACCACGGGCTCGGCGGTGACGGTGACGTTCTGCTGCTGGAGGGTGGTCCAGAGCTGGTCGTCGGCGAAGGCCGGGCGCTGGGTGGTGAACTCGGTGTAGTCCCCGCGGCCGCCGTCCGGTTTGGGGGCGGCGGCCTTCAGGGTGCCCTCGATCGCGTCGCCCTTGGAGTAGATCTTGGTGACGTTGCCCTTGCCGAGCTGACTGTTGAACTCGGTGTACGAGATCGTCGTACTGGCCCCACCCCCGAAGTAGTTCAGCAGCGCTTCGGCGATCAGGAAGACGGCCAGCGCGGTGAGCACCAGTCCGATCCAACCGCCGGGCATCTTCCGGCGCGGCGGGGGCGGGGGCGGCGCTCCCTCGGACCGCGCCGCCGGGCGTGACCGCGTTCCTCACCGACCGGGCGTGACGCCGGTCCACTCCTCCGCCGTCAGGGCGAACCGCTCGTGGTCGCGCCAGGCGCCGTCCAGGAACAGCATCCGGGGGGTGAAGCCCTCGTGCCGGAAGCCCAGCCGGCGGGCCAGTGCGATGGAGCGCTCGTTCTCCGGCTGGACGTTGATCTCCAGCCGGTGCAGCCCGAGCCCGCCGTCGGTCTGCGGCCCGAAGCAGCGGTCCACCACCAGCCGCATGCCCTCGGTCATCCGCCCGGTGCCGGCGTACGGCAGGTAGGAGTCGTAGCCGAGGGCGGCGTTGCAGAACCGGCCCATCACGATGTTGGCCACGTTGCACTTGCCGACCAGGCCGCCGGTGGCCAGGTCGGCGATCAGGAAGGTCCGCAGCCCTGGGCCCTGACGCTCCAACAGCTCGGGCAGGCCGTCCGGTTCGACGGGGTTCCACCGCCCGACGTGCTCGGCGGAGCGGCGCACCGCCTCGGCGTACGGTCCGGCGTCGGCTGTCATCGGGGGTCGAATCGTCACTCGCACCCCTCCATCATCGAACATGCCGGGAACAGCACGACGGCCCGCCACCCCGGTCGGGTTGACGGGCCGTCGGCCGTGGACCGCTCAGAGCAGGTCCTTGAACTCCTTGGGCAGCTGGAAGTCGGCCGGGCCCTTGCCCGCGCCGAGGCCGAACGCACCACCGGTGCCGCCCTCGGCGGGCGCGGCCGGGGCACCCGGGCCGAGCGCCTTGCGCTCGGCGGCGGCCGCCTCCTCCTGGGCCCGCTTCAGCGGGTTGCCGGACTTGCGCTTGCCCTTGGCGGCCGGGGCCTTCTTCAGCGCCTTCTTGCCGCCGCCACCCATGCCGGGGATGCCCGGCATACCGGGGATGCCCTTGCCGGAGGCCATCGCGGCCATCATCTTGCGGGCCTCGAAGAACCGCTCGACCAGGTTGCTGACCTCGCCGACCTGGACACCCGAGCCCTTGGCGATCCGCAGCCGGCGCGAGCCGTTGATGATCTTCGGCTCGGTCCGCTCGGCGGGCGTCATCGACTTGATGATCGCGCCGACCCGGTTGACGTCCTTGTCGTCGATGTTGTTGATCTGGTCCCGGATCTGGCCCATGCCCGGCAGCATGCCGAGCAGCTTCGAGATCGAGCCCATCTTCTGGACCTGCTCCAGCTGGGACAGGAAGTCGTCCAGCGTGAAGTCCTTGCCGCCACCCTGCAGCTTGGCGGCCATCTTCTCGGCCTCGGCCTGCGAGAAGGTCTGCTCGGCCTTCTCGATCAGCGACAGCATGTCGCCCATGCCGAGGATCCGGGAGGCCATCCGGTCCGGGTGGAAGGCGTCGAAGTCGTCGACCTTCTCGCCGTTGGAGGCGAACATGATCTGACGGCCGGTCACGTGCGCGACCGACAGCGCGGCACCACCGCGGGCGTCACCGTCCAGCTTGGACAGCACCACACCGGTGAAGTCGACGCCCTCGAGGAAGGCCTGCGCGGTGACCACCGCGTCCTGGCCGACCATCGCGTCGACCACGAACAGGACCTCGTCCGGGTCGACCGCGGCGCGGATGTCCGCGGCCTGCTGCATCAGCTCGGCGTCGATGCCCAGGCGGCCGGCGGTGTCGACGATGACCACGTCGTACTGCTTCTGCTTGGCGTACTCGATCGAGTCGCGGGCGACCTGCACCGGGTCGCCGACGCCGTTGCCGGGCTGCGGGCCGTAGAACGCGACGCCCGCGCGCTCGGCCACCACGCCGAGCTGGGTGACCGCGTTCGGGCGCTGGAGGTCGCAGGCGACCAGCAGCGGGGTGTGCTTCTGGCTCTTCAGCCAGTGGCCGAGCTTGCCCGCCAGGGTGGTCTTACCGGCACCCTGCAGACCCGCCAGCATGATGACGGTCGGGCCGGTCTTGGCGTAGCGGAGGCGTCGGGTCTCGCCACCGAGGATGTTGATGAGCTCCTCGTTGACGATCTTGACGACCTGCTGGGCCGGGTTCAGCGCGCCGGTGACCTCGACGCCGAGCGCACGGTCCTTGACCTGCTTGATGAAGGCCCGGACCACCGGGAGGGCGACATCCGCCTCCAGCAGCGCGATCCGGATCTCACGGGCGGTGGCGTCGATGTCCGCCTCACTGAGGCGGCCCTTGCCCCGGAGGTTCTTGAACGTCGCTGCGAGGCGATCGGAAAGAGTGTCGAACACGTCGGTCGCGGGTCCCTTGCGGCATCGGTACTAGTACGGTCGTCGCCCCCAGGGTATCCGGCCGCTTCACCAACGGTCCCCACCCCGGTCGAAACCCGGCTACCCCAACGCCGCCTGCACCGCCGAGGCCACCTCGCGGGCCCGCTCGGCGGTCAGCGGACGACCCGCCGGATCGGTCACGTAGAAGGCGTCCACAGCGTCCGCGCCGAGGGTGGAGACGTGCGCGGTACGGACCCGGACGCCCGCCGCGTCCAGCGCCCGGCCGATCCGGTGCAGCAGGCCGGGGGCGTCGTGCGCCCTGACCTCCAGCACGGTGGCGGTGCTGGACGCGCCGCCGGGTGCGACCGTGACCACCGGCGGCGGGGTGGCGATCCCCCGGCGGCGCGGGGCGGCCGCGTCCCGTTCGGCCAGCTTGCGGGCCACGTCCAGCGAGCCGTCCAGCGCCCGGCGCAGGTCGGCCCGCAGGCGCGCGCCCTCCGGGAGCTCGCCGTACTCCGCCGCCACCGTCCAGGACAGCAGCAGGACCGGCCCAGCCCCGACCGGGTCGAGCTCGCGCAGCCCGGCCGAACGGACCGTCAGCCGGTGCAGCGCCAGCACCCCGGCCACCGTGCCGAGCAGGCCCGGCTGGTCGGGCAGCGCCAGGGTCAGTTCGACGCCCATCGGCTCGGTGGCGAACGAGTCCTGCTGGGTCTGCGCGAGCAGGGTGAGCGCCGGGCCGCCGGTGCGTCCGGCCTCCACCGCGAGCCGCTCCTCCTCGGCGGTCGGCTCGGCGTCCGCCGGGTACGAGCTGCCGCCGGCCAGCCGCTCGGCCGCCCGCTCGGCAAGACCGCGCACCAGCGAGGCCCGCCAGCCGCTCCAGGCGGCCGGTCCGGTGGCGGTGGCGTCCGCCTCGGTCAGCGCGTGCAGCAGTTCCAGGTGCGGCAGGGTGCCGACCACCTTGGTGATCAGGTCGACGGTGGCCGGGTCGTCCGGGTCGCGCCGGGTCGCGGTGTCCACCAGCGTCAGGTGGTGGCGCACCAGCAGGGCCAAAGTGTCGGTGTCCGCCTTGTCGAAGCCCATCCGGGCCGCCACGTCCCGGACGATCACCTCGCCCGCCTCCGAGTGGTCCCCGGGCCAGCCCTTGCCGATGTCGTGCAGCAGCGCGGCCACCAGCAGCAGGTCGGGCCTGGCCACCCGGCGGGTCATCGCGGCGGCCTTCACCGCGGTCTCGATCAGGTGCCGGTCCACCGTCCAGCGGTGCACCGCATTGCGCTGCGGACGGCAGCGGACCCGCTCCCAGTCCGGCAGCAGACGGGTGATCAGACCCTCCGCCTCGTACGCCTCCCAGACCGGGATGGCCGCCTCGCCCGCGCCCAGCAGGGTGATCAGCTGCTCCCTGGCCTCGTCCGGCCAGGGCACCGGCAGCGGCCTGGCCTCGGTGGCCAGCCGGCGCACGGTGGCGTAACCGACCGTCAGACCGGCCTGCGCGGCGGCGGCCGCCGCGCGCAGCGCCAGCACCGGGTCCTGCCCGGGCCTGGCGCCCTGGGCGAGCACCGCCTCGCCGTCCTGCTCGACCACGCCCTCGGCCAGCGGCCGGCGGTCCACCACGCCGCGCGCCACCGCGCCGCTGCCCCGGCCGACGCCGGTGAACGGGAAGGCCAGCCGGGAGACCCGGCGGCCCCGGCCGGTGCGGGCGGCCAGCACGCGTTCGACGGACCGCCAGGTGACGTCCCCGGCGTAGCTGATGGTGCGGGCGGCCTCGTACACCTGCCGGAGCAGGATGTCGGCGTCCAGCACACCGAGCCGGGCGGCGACCTGGTCCTGCTCCTGCAGGGTGAGCCGTTCGGTGGCCCGGCCGGTGGTCAGGTGCAGCGCGTCCCGGACGTCGGCGAGCCGGGCGGCGGCCGCCTCCAGACCGTCCCGGGGGGCGTCGGCCAGCCAGCTGGCGGCGATCGCGTTCAGCGCCACCACGTCCCGCAGGCCGCCCCTGGCCTCCTTCAGGTCGGGCTCCAGCAGGAACGACAACTCGCCGTGCCGCTCGGCCCGTTCGAGGCAGGACTGCCGGAGTTCGGGGAGTCGCTTCGGCGCGGTGGCCCGCCAGTCGGACAGGACGTTCGAGCGCAGCTCCGCCGTCAGTTCCGGGTCACCGGCCAGGTGCCGGGCGTCCAGCAGGCCGAGCTGGGCCTTGAGGTCCTCGGCGGCCACCGCGCGGGCCTCGGCGGGGGTGCGGACCGCGTGGTCCAGCGCGGCGCCGCCGTCCCAGACCGGGTACCAGATCCGCTCCGGCAGCGCCGGGTCGATCGGGCCGGTGTGCAGCAGCAGCACGTCCAGGTCGCTGCGCGGGGAGAGCTCGCCGCGGCCATAGCCACCGACCGCCACCAGCGCGGTACCTGACGGGGCGCCGGCTGTCGCGTACAGGCCCGCGAGCCAGCCGTCGGCCAGCCGGGAGAGCGCGGTGCGGCGGGCCGTGCCGCCCAGGCCGGGTTCCGCCAGCAGGCGGGTCCGGGCGGCGGCGTACTCGGAGGGCTGGTCGGTGCTGCTCACGGCGAGTTCCCCGTCCGTCGGTGCTGCGGGACTTCCGGATATGCGTCCGGCGGACCGGCCGCCCCGAGGGGTGACCGGCCCGCCAAGGACCTTGCGTCGAATGCTAGATCGCGTCCGGCCCGCGCTCGCCGGTCCGCACTCGGACGGCGGTGTCGACCGAGACGCTCCAGACCTTGCCGTCACCGATCTTGCCGGTGCGGGCGGCCTTCACCAGGACCTCGATGACCTCCTCGGCCATGTCGTCCTCGACCAGGATCTCGACCCGGACCTTGGGCACCAGGTCGACGGTGTACTCCGCGCCCCGGTAGACCTCGGTGTGGCCGCGCTGCCGGCCGTAGCCGCTGGCCTCGGTGACGGTCAGTCCGTGCACCCCGTGCTCCTGGAGCGCGGTCTTGACCTCGTCCAGACGGTGCGGCTTGATGACTGCGGTGATGAGCTTCATCAGGCGTCGACCTCGGCCTTCTTCTCAGCGGTGGCGGCAGCGACGGGGGTGGCGACGGCGGTCCGGCCCAGGCTGGCCCCGACCGCGCTGAAGTCGTAGGCGGACTCGGCGTGTTCGGCCTGGTCGATGCCGGACACCTCGACGTCCTCGGAGACCCGGAAGCCGATCGTCTTGTCGATCGCCTGGCCGAGCAGCCAGGAGACGACGAAGGAGTACAGGCCGACCACGACGACACCCATCGCCTGCTTGCCGAGCTGCTCGACCCCGCCGCCGTAGAACAGGCCCTGCGCGGTCTGGCCGACGTGCCCGGTGGCGAACAGGCCGATCAGCAGCGAGCCGATCACACCGCCGACCAGGTGCACGCCGACCACGTCGAGCGAGTCGTCGAAGCCCCAGCGGTACTTCAGGCTGATCGCGGCGGCGCAGGCCGCACCGGCGATCAGGCCGATCGCGATGGCGCCGAGCGGGCTGACCGAACCACAGGCCGGGGTGATCGCGACCAGACCGGCGACCGCGCCGGAGGCGGCGCCCAGCGTGGTGAACGCGCCGTGCCTGATCTTCTCGTAGGCGAGCCAGCCGAGCACCGCTGCGGCGGTGGCCACCTGGGTGTTGATGAAGGCCATGCCCGCGACACCGTTGGCGGCCAGCGCCGAACCGGCGTTGAAGCCGAACCAGCCGAACCAGAGCAGACCGGAGCCGAGCATCACCAGCGGCAGGCTGTGCGGACGCATCGGGTCCTTCTTGAAGCCGATCCGCTTGCCGAGCACCAGGCAGAGCGCGAGGCCCGCCGCACCGGCGTTGATGTGCACCGCGGTACCGCCGGCGAAGTCGATCACGCCGTTGCGGTCGCCGAGCCAGCCGCCGTTGCCGCCGTCGAAGAAGAACACCCAGTGCGCGACCGGGAAGTAGACCACCGTCACCCAGAGCCCGATGAACAGGCCCCAGGCGGCGAACTTGGCGCGGTCCGCGACAGCCCCGCTGATCAGCGCCGGGGTGATGATCGCGAACATCAGCTGGAAGGCGGAGAACGCGGTGACCGGGATGGTGCCGGTGAGGTCGTTCAGGCCGATGCCGCGCATGCCCAGGAAGTCGAGGTTGCCGATCAGGCCGGCACCCGCGTCCGGACCGAAGGCGAGCGAGTAGCCGTAGAGCACCCAGAGCACGCTGACGATCGCGAGCGAGATGAAGCTCATGACCAGCATGTTGAGCGTGCTCTTGACCCTGACCATTCCGCCGTAGAAGAAGGCCAGGCCAGGTGTCATCACCATGACCAGGGCCGCACAGATGAATACAAAGGCGGTATCGCCCGCGCTGAAGCCGTCCGGCATCGGCGTCTCCTCGTGAATGAATGCCGCTCCACCCGCAGGATCCCTGTCCCGTGCCACCTGGAGTGTCGGCGATGAAGAGGAGAGTGCCGAAGGCTGATTTCGGCCGATGCGGCTCGGTGTTTCGCGACCGTGACGGGCCGGACCACGACGTTACGAGGAGATGAACTACGGCCGTGCCATGACAGACCATGGGTTACCGTACGGCCCGGTCGGACGCCGGGTGCCCGGACGGTCACCGGCCGTGGGGCTCCAGGGGCGGCGGGGGCGGGGGAGCCCGATCGCGTACAGACCTCTGGTGGCCCCACGGCCGGGGTACGGGGTGGAGTTGGCCGAAACCGAACCGTGACGTGGGATCAGCCGGTGGGGACGAACTCCGGGATGTCCTGCACCACCAGGTCGGCCAGCTGACCCACCTCGGCGACGTCCCTGAAGTTCCGGGTGGCGGCGGCCGAGGTCTTCCTGATCCGGGTGTTCAGCCGCTCGGAGCGGACCCGGGTGGCGATGTCCACCGCCTGCTTGGCCATCACCACGGCCTGCTCCGGCTCGTTCTGCAGCAGGTGCACGCTGGACATGCCGATCAGGTTGAAGGCGTAGCTGCGGACGTGGTCCGGGTCCTCCCGGAACAGGTCCACCGCGCGCTCCATCACCGGCGCGGACATCGAGGCGTACAGCGGGCTGCGGGTGGTGTGGTACGCCAAGTCCCGGTAGGAGTGGGCGTTCTCCGCGTTCAGCTCCGCCAGCGAGAAGAACTTCAGCCAGTCCGGGTCGTTGTCGCCCCGGGCGCAGTCACTGAAGGTGTCCTCGGCCAGCCGGGCCGCCCGGGCGCAGCGGTTGACCTCGCCGATGGTGGAGTAGGCCCGGGCCTCCATCGCGAACAGCAGCGACTGCTGGCGCGGGCTGGCGCTGTCCCGACTGCCGTACTGGGCCAGGTGGATCAGCTCCAGGGCGTCCTCGCCCCGGTTCAGGTGGATCATCTGGCGGCTCATGTCGGTCAGGATCTGCGCGCCGAACGGCCGGTCCCCTGCCTCCTTGGCCGCGTGCAGGGCGAGCACGTAGTACTTCTGCGCGCTCGGGTGCATGCCGACGTCGTACGACATCCAGCCCGCCAGGTGGGCGAGTTCGGCGGTCAGCCGGAACAGCCGCTTGGTGGTCTGCTCGGGGTAGCTCTCCTGCAGCAGGTCGGTGACCTCGTGCAGCTGGCCGACCACCGCCTTGCGGCGCAGGCCGCCGCCGTTCTGCGCGTCCCACTGACGGAACATCACCGTGGTCTGCTCCAGCAGCTGGAGCTCGGGCTCGGAGAGCCGGCCGGAGAACTGCTCACCGCCGGTGGCCGCCGCGAGGATCGGGGTCGGCACGCCGCCCTGGTTGGGGGTCAGCCAGCGCTGCATCGGCTCGATCAGCGCGGCGCCCGCGGTCAGCGCGAGCGAAGTGCCGAGGAAGCCACGGCGGTTGAGCATCAGGTCGCTGCGCGAGTACTCGCTGATCAGCTGCACCGTCTGTGGCGCGCTCCACGGCAGGTCGACGCCGCTCTCCACGGTGCTCACCGGGACGGCGGTGCGTAGCCCGAGGTCCTCGATCGAGACCACCGAGCCGAACCGCTCGGAGAACAGCTGGGACATGATCTTCGGGATCGGCTCCCTGGGCTGCTCCCCGTCCAGCCAGCGGCGCACCCTGGAGGTGTCGGTGCTGACGTGGTGCGCGCCGATCTGCCGAGCCCTGCGGTTCACCTGACGGGCCAACTCGCCCTTGGACCAGCCACTCCGGCCGAACCACGAGGTCAGCTTCTCGTTCGGTTGCTTCTCTGCCATGGGAACGTCCCCATCCCGCCCGGCCCCGCCAGAGGCCCCGCTCGTCTTCGCCCGCTCTGTCCGCCTCTTACCCGCCCGATGTGGACGGTCCGCTGCGTTCCGTGTGCTGAACGTAACGTGGCAACCGCCATCCGGGGGAGCATCACCCGAGAATCGCCACCTTTCGCCACCCCCACGAGTGAACTACGCAAGGGCACCGCGCGCTTCACTGGTAGTCGATGAAGCAGCGGCCCAACTCGCCGAATTCACAGGGATCTTGACGGCCCGACAGGCCATCCGGCCAGGAAGGGGACTCCCGTGCAGCACCGACGATCCGGTATCCGTGACACCGACGCAAGGAGCCTCCTGGCCCTGACCGCGCGAATCGGAGCACTCCGACTGCTGCGCGCCGCCAACACGCGACCCGCTTCAGGCCGGACAATCGACGGACCGTCACATCCCCGTAACCACCGGCAATCCGAACCTGTTGGGGGAGGCATGGACAACCTCTTCGGCGAGCTGCGCTTCGGCTCCCGCCGCCGTCTTCGCGGTACCGCGTTCGAAGCGGCCGCGGAGTACACCGGCCGCTGGGGCTGGGCGGTGACGGTCGGCACCGGCACCACCCGCACCGACGGCCGCTGCGCCTGCCCGGCCGCCCACTGCGCCGCACCCGGCCTGCACCAGGGGCTCGGCCCCGCGCACACCGTCGACCCGGCCACCGGCGTGGGCACCGCCGACCTGAACCGCCTGCGCGGCGGCGAGGCCGCCCTGCTGCTGCCGACCGGCCGCTCGTTCGACGTCCTGGACGCCCCGGCCCAACCCGGCCTGCAGGCCCTGGTCCGACTGGAACGGATGGGCACCCAGGTCGGCCCCGTGCTCGGCCTGCCGACCGGCCGGCTGCTCTTCTTCGTGGCCCCCGGCGCCGCCCAGCGACTGCCCGAACTCCTCTACCGGATGGGCTGGGACGACACCACCCTCGACCTGGCCTGCCACGGCGAAGGCGACTACGTGGCCGCCCCGCCCACCATCCTCGGCGCGCTCGGCCCCGCGCGCTGGCTCCGCCGCCCCTGCCGTGACAGCGCCGCCTGTCCCCCGGAGGCCCGCCTCCTCCTCGGCACCATCGCGTACGCCTGCCACCGCACCCGCGAACGCACCGCCGAACCCGCCTGGACGGCCTAGCTGCGCTCGGACAGCAACGACCAGGGGCTCGGGGAACTGCGACGCCAACCTCAAAAAAGGTGATCGCCGCCGTTCCCCGAGCCCCTGGCTATGCCTTGACTCGGTTACTCCCCGATCAGCGCGTCCACGAACGCCCCCGGCTCGAACGGCGCCAGATCGTCCGCGCCCTCGCCCAGTCCGATCAGCTTCACCGGCACGCCCAGCTCCCGCTGCACCGCGATCACGATCCCGCCCTTCGCGGTCCCGTCCAGCTTGGTGAGCACGATCCCGGTGATGTCCACCACCTCGGCGAACACCCGCGCCTGCACCAGCCCGTTCTGACCGGTGGTGGCGTCCAGCACCAGCAGCACCTCGTCCACCGGGCCGTGCTTCTCGACGACCCGCTTGACCTTGCCGAGCTCGTCCATCAGGCCGGTCTTGGTGTGCAGCCGTCCTGCGGTGTCGATCAGCACGGTGTCCGCGCCCTCGGCGATGCCCTCCTTGACCGCGTCGAACGCGACCGAGGCGGGGTCACCGCCCTCGGGGCCGCGGACGGTGGCAGCGCCGACCCGCTCGCCCCAGGTCTGCAGCTGGTCGGCGGCGGCCGCACGGAAGGTGTCGGCCGCGCCGAGCACCACCTTGCGCCCGTCGGCGACCAGCACCCGGCCGAGCTTGCCCGAGGTGGTGGTCTTGCCCACACCGTTCACGCCGACCACCAGCACCACGGCCGGACGGCCGTCCTCGTGCTTGGCGGTCTTCAGCGAGCGGTCCGCCTCGGTGCCGATCAGGGCAACCAGTTCCTCGTGCAGCAGGGCCCGCAGGTCGTCCGGTGTCCGGGTGCCGAGCACCTTGACCCGGGTACGCAGGCGGTCCACCAGCTCCTGGGTGGGCGTCACGCCGACGTCGGCGGTGAGCAGGATCTCCTCGATCTCCTCCCAGGTGTCCTCGTCCAGCCGCTCGCGCGAGAGCAGCGTGAGCAGCCCCTTGCCGAGCGAGTTCTGCGAACGGGAGAGTCGGCCGCGCAGCCTGACGAGTCGTCCGGCGGTGGGCTCCGGCACCTCCAGAGCAGGCGCCTCGACAACGAGCGCCTCCGGCGGGAGTGTCACCTCCTCGACGGTCTTGACCGGCTCGGGAGTCGGGGTCGCTGACTCCTCGCCGACCCCGGGCTCGCGCGGGGGCGTGATGACGGGCGCCTCGGCCTTGGGAGGCAGTTGCTTACGTCGTCTGCCGCTGACGACGAGGCCCGCGATCGCACCGACGGCGACCACGGCGATGACTACGGCAAGGATCAGATAGTCCATAACAGACCCAGTATCCGCGACAGACCCGTCCCCGAGAACGGTGACATTCGCCCCTTATGACTTATTCGGGGCAACTTATACCTTTTTGCCCCATGGCCGAGAAGCACGCCGCCGAGACCCGCGGCATCGAACCCGTCCCCGACAGCGAGCGCCACGGCCGGGTGCGCGGTGGTCACCGGCCTCGGCCGGAACCCGACACCACCCCGCGCGGCGCGTACTGGTTCAAGGGCGGCTTCTGCCGGCAGGCGCTCACCGCCTGGGTGCTGGCGATCGGCACCGGCCTGATGTTCACCCGGGCGGCGCCGAGCCCCACCGAGGTCTGGTTCGCCGGGCCGTGGGCGGACAGCTGGATCGGCCGCAACGGCCTGGCCTGGGTGGTCACCATCGTGGTCGGCGCGCTGGTCTGCTCGCTGCTCCCGCAGGCCAGGACGGCTGCCGTGGAGACCGAGCCGGAGACCGAGGAACCCCGCGAGCTCATTCCGAGCTGACCGAGGTCTCCTGCTGCTGCCGGGGCACCGCGCGCGCCGGGCGTTCGCGGTGCTCCTCCCGCATCCGCTGGCTGATCACCTGGGAGATCCCGTCCCCCTTCATGGTGACGCCGTACAGCGCGTCGGCCGACTCCATGGTGAGTTTCTGATGGGTGATCACGATCAGCTGTGAACTCTCCCGCAGCTCCTCCATGATGGCGATCAGCCGCCGCAGGTTGGTCTCGTCGAGGGCCGCCTCCACCTCGTCCATCACGTAGAACGGGCTGGGGCGGGCTTTGAAGATCGACACCAGCAGCGCCACCGCCGTCAGCGAGCGCTCACCGCCGGAGAGCAGCGAGAGCCGCTTCACCTTCTTCCCCGGCGGCCTGGCCTCCACCTCCACCCCGGTGGTCAGCATGCTCGAAGGGTCGGTCAGCACCAACCGCCCCTCCCCACCGGGGAAGAGCCGCGAGAACACACCCTCGAACTGCGCCGCCGTGTCGTGGTACGCGGCGGTGAACAGCTGCTCCACCCGGACGTCCACGTCCTTGACGATCTCCAGCAGGTCCCGCCGGCTCCGCTTCAGGTCGTCCAACTGCTCACCGAGGAACTGGTGCCGCTCCTCCAACGCCGCGAACTCCTCCAGCGCCAACGGGTTGACCTTGCCGAGCTGCTGGTACGCCTTCTCGGCGGCCCGCAGCCGCTTCTCCTGCTCGGCCCGGACGTACGGGCGCGGCTCGCCCGGCTCCGTACCCTCCTCCGGCAGCGGCGGGGGTACCAACTGCGCGGGGCCGTAGGCGGCGAGCAGCTCCTCGCCCTCGATGCCGAACTCCTCCAGCGCCTTGGCCTCCAACTGCTCGATCCGCAGCCGCTTCTCCGCCCGGAGCACCTCGTCCCGGTGGCCCGCGTCGACCAACTTGTCCAGCTCGCCCTTGAGTTCGCGGCCGTGCTCACGACCGGTGCGCAGCTCGGTCTCCCGCTCGGCACGGGCCTGCTCCACCTCGGCCCGCTCGGCCTCGGCCCGGGTCAGCGAGATCTCCAGCCTGGCCAGCAGCTGCCGCGCCCCGGCCGCCACCGCCCCGGCCACCTCGGCCTCGTACCGGGCCCGGGCCCGCCGCTCGGCCGCCCGGGCCCTGGTCTCGCGCTCGGCCTTGGCCGCCCGGTCCAGCTGGTCGGCCCGGCCGCTCAGACCGCGCACCCGCTCCTCGTGGGTACGGACCGCGAGCCTGGCCTCCAGCTCGGCCTGCCGGGCCTCGGCGGCTCCGCCGGCCAGTTCGTCCCGCCGGGCGCCGTCCGGCTCGTCCTCCCCGGAGTCGGCCAACTCCTCGGCCCCTTCCAGGCGTTCGGCCAGCTCCTCGGCCGCGGTCAGCGCCTGGGCCAGGCCCTCTTCGGCGCGCCGTACCGAGGCGGCCAGCCGTTCGGCCTCCCCCGCCGCCGCCCTGGCCTGCCCGCCGAGCCTGCCGAGCGCTCCGGCGACACCGGCCCGCTGCTTCTCGGCCGCCCGCCGACGGGCCGCCAACTCCTCGACTCCGGCCGCCAGTTCACGTCGCTCGGCGGTCACCGAGGCCAGCTCGCCGGCCAGCCGCTCGCACCGCTCCGCCAGCTGCTCGATCCTCCGGGCCGTCTCGTCCACCGCCGCCCGGGTCTCCAGCAGGCTCGGCGCCCCGGCCGCACCCCCCTGCGCGTACCCGGCGCCCAGCAGGTCGCCGTCCCGGGTGACGGCGGTCAACTCCGGCCGGTCCTGGACCAGTTGACGCGCCTCGTCCAGCCCGTCCACCACCACGGTACGGGCTAGCAGCGCGGCCACGGCGGGCATCAGCTCGGCTGGTCCGCTCACCAACCCGGCCGCACCGCCGCGCTCGCCGCCCCCTGGCCGGACCCCGCCGATCAGCAGCGCCGCCCGCCCGGCATCCTCGCCGCGCAGCAACCGCAGGGCCGCCACCGCCGCGTCCAACCCGTCCACCGCGACGGCCTCCGCCGCCGCGCCGAGCGCCGCCGCCACCGCCGTCTCGTACCCGGGCTCGACCTTGAGCAGCTCGGCGGCCGGACCGAGCACCCCGGCCAACCGCTCCCCCGCCGCCAGCAGCACCCCGCTGCCGTCCTTGCGCCGCAGCCCGAGCGAGAGCGCCTCGTGCCTGGCCAGCAGCCCGGCCCGCTCACGCTCGGCCAGCCCGAGCGCATCCCGGACGGCGGCCACCCCGGCCTCCGCACCGGCCGTCGAGGCCCGGGCCCGCTCGTAGGCGGCGTCCAACTCCTCGTCCCCGGCCGCCTGTTCGTCCACCTGGGCCTGGAGCTCCTCGAACTCCGCCTGCGCCGCCTCGGCCCGCAACACCGCCTCGTCCCCGGCCTCGGCCAGCCGACCGATCTCGGCCTGCGCCCCGGCCGCCTTGGAACGGGCGGCGGCAACCTGGCCCTGCAGCCGGGCCAGCCCCTCCCTGCGGTCCGCGATGGCTCGCGCCGCAGCCTTCAACCGGCCTTCCTCGACCGCCAGTTCACGCTCCAGCTCGCCCCGCCGCTCGACCGCCTCGGCCAGCGCGTACTGCGCCTCCTCCAGCGCCTCGGTCAGCGCGGCCTCCTCCTCCCGGGTCCGTTCGGCCTCCCGCTCCAGCTCCTCCGGGTCCCGCCCGCGCCGCTCCTCGCCCTGCGCACTGCTGACCGCGTGCCGCACCCGGGCCTCGGCCAGCCCGACCGTCCCCCTGGTCCGCTCGGCCAGCGCGGAGAGCCGGTACCAGGTCTGCCTGGTCTCCTCCAGCTGCGGCCCGAGCTGCTGGACCTGGGCCTCCAGAACGGCTTCGCGCTGCTGCGCCCGGCTCAGCTCCTGCTCGACGGTGGAACGCCGCAGCCGGAGCGCCAGCTCGTCCGCGATCTCGGCCTCGACGGCCTTTCGCAGGGTGAGCAGGTCGTCGGCGAGCAGCCGCAGCCGGGCGTCCCGCAGTTCGGCCTGGATCCCGGCGGCCCGCCGGGCGATCTTCGCCTGTCGGCCCAACGGGCCCAACTGACGACGCAGTTCGGCCACCAGGTCCTGCACCCGGTTGAGGTTGGCGGCCATCGAGTCCAGCTTCCGCAGCGCCTTCTCCTTGCGCTTGCGGTGCTTGAGCACCCCGGCCGCCTCCTCGATGAAGGCCCGGCGGCCCATCGGGTCGGCGTGCAGCACGGAGTCGAGCTGCCCCTGCCCGACGATCACGTGCATCTCCCGGCCGATGCCGGAGTCGGAGAGCAGCTCCTGGATGTCCAGCAGCCGGCAGGTGTCGCCGTTCAGCGCGTACTCGCTGCCGCCGTTGCGGAACATCGTCCGGGTGATGGTCACCTCGGCGTAGTCGATCGGCAGCGCGCCGTCGGAGTTGTCGATGGTGAGGCTGACCTCGGCCCGGCCGAGCGGCTGGCGGCCGCTGGTGCCGGCGAAGATGACGTCCTCCATCTTGCCGCCGCGCAGCGACTTGGCCCCCTGTTCGCCCATCACCCAGCTGAGCGCGTCCACCACGTTCGACTTGCCGGAGCCGTTCGGCCCGACCACGCAGGTGATGCCGGGCTCGAAGCGCAGCGTGGTGGCGGAGGCGAAGGACTTGAACCCGCGCAGCGTCAGACTCTTCAGATGCACGCGCCCGCTCTCCTCACCTCGGCTTCTTCGTCCGTTTGCCGACTGTATCCGGCAGTACGGACGGCGACCGGGCAGGCGGCGGTTTGGCCACGCCGGGGCTGGGCACTCTCCCTGGCAAAAGGTTCCGCGTACGACGAAGGGACGCCACGCGGGCGTCCCTCGAAAGCTGCGACCCGTACGGGAAGCTCAGTGCGCAGCAGCGTCGATCAGTGAAGACCGGGTCCGGATCAGGTGAGTGCCGGCTCCCGCTGATCCAACTCGATGCTGCTGAGCAGCGAGTGCTCGTCAGCGACAGCGATGAGTGCGTCGTTCTCGGCCTGCATCCGAATGAGCTCGGATTCCAGGTCCTGGACGCGCTGCTGAAGCCGTCGCATCTCGGAAAGCATTCGCGGGTCGGGGCCGCCGACGTACCCGAGAAGCGCCTTTGCCATGATGAATGGTCCTCCACGCTGAGTGACCGAACCTGTGCGGTATGGGTCTAGGGGGAAGGGGAGTCACGCACCCGTCCGCGGGCCGGAAGTGCTGGCTGGGCACTACGGGAGAGCCGTGTGAGCTGGGCTCACGACGGCATGACCCTGCCGGGAGAACGCATATTGGTGCGCGGGCTTTCAGCGTCTCACCAAAGACGGTACGGGTCAACACGATCACCGCACGCTACCGCGACCCTGTCACCTGCATGGCGGGAAGGACACGCCGTGCGGCCGGGCGGGGGTCCATCCGTGCATCAGATGGATCACTGCTCGCTGCGGAGTCAACCACGAGTCTGCCCAGAAGGCAACCGCCTGACACCGGCACTTGCCGGGCCGCCCCCGTGCGGGTGGCGTCAGCGGATGGTCAGCGGATCGAGAAGGTCTCGTAACCGTCGCCGGTCGCGCTCCAGATCTCGGTGACACCGGTGACGGCGCCGGGGGTGTCGGGCCCGCGGAGCAGGGCCAGCAGGCGTTCACAGTCGGCGTGGCTGCCCTCCGCCACCACCTGCACCCGGCCGTCACCGAGGTTGCTGGTGTACCCGGTCAGCCCGATCTCCATCGCCCTGGCCCGCGTCCACCAGCGGAAGCCGACCTGCTGCACCTTGCCGCGCACCCAGGCGGTGCAGCGGACCGGATCGTTGCTGTGCATGGCTCGACCCTAGGCGATGCACAGCAACGGGGCCGTCCGCGGGTTCAGCGGATCAGTGCGACCAGTGCCCGGGCCTCGTCCGTGCCCTGGGAGAGGGCGGCCAGCGAGCCGTCCGCGAAGTGCAGGTCGACCCGGTCGGAGACGCCGCCGGTGCGGTCCTCGACCCGGCGGATCCGTCCGTACGGCAGTTCACCGAGCGGCTTGAGGCCCACGCTGACCAGGTGGTCGGCCAGCAGGATGCGGCGGTCGGTGAAGGCCAGCACCGCGCGGTTGTTGTCCATCGGCGCCGCGCCTTCGTACCCGTGCCGCACCGCGATCACGAACTGTCCGGCCTGGCTGCCCCAGCCACCCTGCAGGCCCCGGCCCCGGGTGATCCGGCGGATCATCCGGAAGAAGCCGAAGACCGCCTCGAACAGGAGCTCCGCGATGACGGCCACCAGCTCGAACAACGCACCGAAGGCGGCCATCGCCCCCCTGGTCGCGGCCCCCGGGCGGTACTTGCGCGGGACCCGGCGGATCAGGTCGCTGAGAGTGAGTTCGGCCACCGCGTGGATCTGCTCGCCCGGCTGCAGCAGCGGGGCGAACAGCGGGCGGTAGGACTCGCCGCCCAGCGGGCGCGGCTCGACGTACTGGCTCATCCGAAGGCCTCCTCGACCCGGGTCTGCGGCACTCGGTACGGCTTCGCGTGCGGGCCGCCGTCCAGCGCGCCGGTGGCGGCGTCGACCGCGGCGTCGTCCTTGGCCGCATCGGTGAAGGCGCCGCCGAAGTCACCCGCGCCGATACCGATCCCGACGCCGGTCGCGATGCCGCCCTTGACCGCTCCGAAGACGGTCTTCACCCCGCGTGCGGTGGCGAACTCGCCGAGGGTGCCGAGGTTCGGGTTGGTCAGCAGGTCCTTCGCGGTGCCGAAGCGGTTACCCGCGCCGCCGATCTTGCGGACCGCCTTGGCCGCCTGGAGGCCCTCCTTGATGTTCTTGAAGGACTTCCCGGTGGTCTGGATCTTGCGCACCGCGTCCATCAGCTTGCCCAGCGCCGTGGCCAGCTTGCGCGACACCGAGGCGATCCGCATGACGTAGACCGACACCTCGGCCTCGACCACCAGGGCGTTGACCACGGTGGCGGCGCCGAGCGTGATGATGTCGACCAGGATCATCGCGGCCATGGTGCCGATCAGGACCTCGATCGCCTCGCGGATCAGGCCGATGACGAGGTTCTCGGCCAGTTCGCAGGCCGCGGCGGCCTGGCTGATGATCTGGGCCACCTCGTTCATGTCGGCGGCAGTGCTCTCGATGGCCTCGACCACCGTGCCCATGTGGGTGCCGAAGGCGGCGGACGCCTGGCCCTCCCACTGGCCGGCCAGCGTCGTGCCGCCCTCGCGCAGCGCGTTGGCGACCTCCTGCATCGCCTTCGCCTGGGCCTGCCACTCCTGCGCGGCGTTGGTGAGGGTCTCCAGCTCGCCGGTGACCTCCTCCAGCATGTCCATCAGCCCGAGGAAGTCCAGCGCGCCCTTGACGAACTCGTCCAGCCCGGCGTCCAGACCCTCGGAGACCGGGTTCGTGAAGCTGGGCAGCGCCTCGAAGGGCGTGTTGACGAAGTCGCGGGTCCACTTGTACGCGGCTCCCGCCTCCCCGAAGGAGACGTCCGTCCCGGGGATCACCGGCCACCCCCGTAGACCGAGGCGATCGCGGTGTCGTGACTCTCGTAGTTGTCCGCCGAGTGCTGCAGGCCCTCGGCGGTGTCGGTCAGCAACTCGCGCAGGTCGGCGAAGTTCTGCTGCTCCACCTCCGCGTGCTCCTCGTACGCCTCGTACAGGTTCTGCGCGTCCGGCAGCATGCCGAAGTCGTTCGAGTTCAGCGTGACCGAGGCCAGCCGGGACTGGATCTCCGCGATCCGCTCCGCCTGGGCCTCGACCAGCGCCGCGTACGCCCTGAGTGCACCCGGTTCTACCCGGAAGCCTTGCTCCCCCATGAAAACTGCCCCTCGCTGCGGTTCTAGCTGATCATCGTACTGATAGCGCTCTGATGATCAGCAAGCAAGGGGCTTCACACCACCCGCCTCAGAAGCCCCCGAAGTCCCCTCCGCCTCCGAAGTCACCGCCGCCGCCACCGTCGAAGCCGCCGAAGTCCGAGGGGTTGAAGTCCGCACCGGAACTGTCGCCGCCCTGGTAGCCCTCACCGCCGGCCGCCCAGGCCGTGCCCGGCGAGGCCATCATCGAGCCGAGCATGGTGCCGACCAGCAGCCCCGGCAGCATCCCGCCGCCGAAGTAGCCACCGGCCCACGGGCTGTACGCCGGGCCCGCGTTCCAGTACGGCTCCCGGCCGTGCTCGGTCTGCACGGTACGGATCTCCGGCTCCCGACCCTCCGCCAGCCGGGCCGCGTCCGCGGCGCAGACCGGGACGGTACGGCGCGCCGCCCCGGCGGGCGCCCAGTCCGCGTCCTTGGCGGACGGGCCGTGCCGGGGGTCGAAGAAGCACGGCGGACGCCGGTCCGGCAGCGGCTGCCCCTCCCGACGGGCCGTCAGGGTGGCCAGCGCGAACCGGCCGTCGGCCAGTGCCTCGGTCACCGGACGGACCTGCCCTGGCGCGGTCGCCGAGTCCATCGCGCGCTTGGCGCCGTCGTAGCTGTCCAGCGCGTGCGCGTAGTCGGCCCGCTGGGCGTCGTCCGCCGCCGGGTCGCCGGGCGCGAAGTCCAGCCGGTCCAGCTCCTCGCCGAACGCGGTGATGTCCTCGTCCACCACCACCCGCAGCTGAGCCAGCGCGACCTGCGCCTGCTCCTCCTTGCGCCGCTTCGACCGGCGGAACAGCAGGAACACGCCGGTGCCGGCCAACGCCAGCAGCGCCACCGGCACCACGATCGCCGCCACCCCGCCCCCGCCGCTGTCGGCGGAGGCCGCCACGCCCTTGCCCTTGACCTGGCCGACCGCCTGGCCCACGAAGTCGTTCAACGTGCCGTTGACGTCCCCGGGGTGGGCCCGCAACGCCGCACCGGCCAGGTTGTTCGCAGCGGCGGTGGAGATCGCCGCCGGGTCCGCGAAGGCCCTGAACTCCTCGCCCCGCCAGATCGCGTACAGGCCGGTCACGCCGACCCTGGTCCGCAGATCGGTGGCAACCGTACGGGCCGGGTACTGATCGCTCGCCGGGACCACCGCGACGAAAACCGGCTTGTCGGCCTGCCTGATCCGCTCGGTCAGCGCGGCCGCCTCGGCCGTGGACAACCGCCCGGCCATCGCCGGGTCGACATAGACCTGACCCTGTTTCAGCACCCGGGCCGCCTCCTCCACCCCACTCGCCGCCGCCGAGGCGGCGGTGGCGGGCAGGAGCAGCAGGGCGGCCAGCACCAGCGCCAGGAGGGCGGTCGCCTTCGAGCGGCAGAGCTGCGTGGTTCTCATGTTTCGACGCTACTCGTACGAACGGCCTTCGGCCCCATACCTCCGGTCGGCGGCTCCCCCGCCGTGGGGACGAGCTCCGGTCCTCCTGGTGGCTGACGAGACCACCGGCCGGAGCGGGCATAGTGGTGCCTGATCCACCACGCCTGCCACATCCAGATCGGAGCACCCGGTGATCCTGGGCCTCGTCACCGCCGTCGCGGCATCCGCCTGCTACGGCACCGGCTCGGTACTCCAGGCGGTCGGCTCACGCCGCTCCGCCCGTGAGGAGGCGGCCGCCAACGGCCGCTCCGCCGGAGTCACCGAACACGGCGGGCCCAACCTCTCCTCCACCGCCAAGGCCGCCGTCACCTGGGAGTTCATCCTCGGCACGGTGCTCGACCTGATCGGCTTCGGGCTCGGCGCGCTGGCCGCCCGGCTGCTCCCGCTCTTCCTCTCCCAGACCATCATCAGCGCCAACCTGGTGGTCACCGCCGTGCTCAGCATCAAGCTGCTCGGCATCCGGCTGAAGCGGCCGGAGTGGGCCTCGATCGCGATCCTGTGCGCCGCCCTGATCCTGCTCGCGGTGGCGGCCGGGCCCGAGGGCGGGCACCACGCCGCGATGTCCGTGCACTGGTGGCTGCTGGGCGCCTCGGTCGCGATCATCGGCGGCGGCGCGCTGATCGTCCGGCGGCTGGGGGCGAGCGGGGCGATCGTGGCCGGTCTGCTCTCCGGGCTCGGCTTCGGCGCCCTCGGGGTCGGGGTTCGGATCCTGAACGGCATCGAGCCGTTCGACCTCGGGCAGCTGGTCTCCGACCCGGCCCTGTACGCGATCCTGATCGGCGGGATCGGCGGGATGTACCTGCACACCATCGCGCTGCAGATCGGCTCGGTGAACGGGGCCACCGCCGCCCTGGTGGTCGGCGAGACCGTCATCCCCGGCGCGGTCGGCGTCATCTGGCTCGGCGACTCCTCCCGGGCCGGCCTCGGCTGGCTGGCCGCCTTCGGCTTCGTCCTCGCCGTCGTCAGCGCGGTCGGCGTCGCCTACTACGGCCAGGGCGAAGAGGACACCGCCCAGGAGGCTGAACTCACCTCGGTGCGCTGACCGTCCACGGTCCAGGGGCTCGGGGAACTGCGAGGAGATCTGGCGTTCGGGTCACTGCGAAAGTGCCTGCCCACCAACGCACGGGTGACCTTTGCAGAGGTCGGCGTCGCCCCGCGGCGGAGCCGCCCATCAGCAGAGCCCCGAGCCCCTGGCGTGTACTACCTGGGCGTGTGCCTAACGCGGCGGGCGTTGGCACTTGGGGCAGAAGTAGCTGGAGCGGTTCATCCACGGCTCGCGCCGAACGGCGGTGCCGCAGCGGCGGCAGGGCTCGCCCTCGCGCCCGTAGGCGTCCAGCTCGCGGGAGAAGTAGCCGCTCTCGCCGTTCACGTTGACGTAGAGGCTGTCGAAGCTGGTGCCGCCGACCTCGAGGGCGGCGTTCATCACGTCGCGGGCGTGGCCGAGCAGGGTGGCGGCCTGGGCCCGGGTGAGGGTCGCGGTCGGGCGCTCGTAGTGCAGCTTGGCGCGCCAGAGCGACTCGTCCGCGTAGATGTTGCCGACGCCACTGATCAGCGTCTGGTCGAGCAGGGCCCGCTTCACGGTGGTCCGCTTGGCCCGCAGCGCGGTTATGAAGGCACCGTCGTCGAAGCGCGAGTCCAGCGGGTCGCGGGCGATGTGGGCGATGGAGAGCGGGGTCGACTCGGGGTCGCCCGGCTCGGACTCCTCCACCGCGAGGCCGCCGAAGGTGCGCTGGTCGACGAAGCGCAGTTCGCGCCCGCCGTCGGTGAACCGTAGCCGGACCCGGAGATGCGTCTCGTCCGGCACCGAGGCGTCCTGGACCAGGAGTTGGCCGCTCATGCCGAGGTGGCCGATCAGCGCCTGGTCGCCGCCGAGCGGCACCCAGAGGTACTTGCCGCGGCGCTGCGCCTCCCCCAGGGTCGTCCCGGTCAGCCGGGCGGCGAACTCGTCGGCGCCGCCCCGCGGGCGCCGGGCCGCCCGGGGGGGCCGCCCCGGGGCGGCCCAGCGGGCCAGGCCGCGCCTGACCACCTCGACCTCGGGGAGTTCGGGCACGCCTGCCGCCTCAACTCTGGTGTCAGCTGGTGGGGTTGAGCTGCTCCGCGTACTTGGCCCGGATCGCGCGCCAGGCGCTCTCCGCTGCCTTCTGCTCGGCTTCCTTCTTCGACCGGCCGCTGCCGTGCCCGAAGTCCTCGCCGGCCACCCGCGCGGCGGCGTCGAAGGTCTTCTCGTGGTCGGGGCCGGACTCGGCGACCACGTACTCGGGTACGCCGATGCCCACCGAGGCGGTGAGCTCCTGAAGACTGGTCTTCCAGTCCAGGCCCGCGCCCAGCTGAGAGGACTCCTCGATCAGCGGGTCGAACAGGCGGTGGACGAAGTCGGTCGCGGCGTCCAGCCCCTGATCCAGGTAGATGGCGCCGATCACGGCCTCGACGGTGTCGGCGAGGATCGACGACTTGTCACGGCCACCGGTCCCCTCCTCGCCCTTGCCGAGCCTGATGAAGGTGCCCAGTTCGAGGCCACGGCCGACCTCGGCCAGGGCGCGCGAATTGACCACCGCGGCACGCAGTTTGGCGAGCGTGCCCTCGGCAACCTCCGGGTGGAGCTTGTAGAGGGTGTCCGTCACGACCAAGCCCAGCACCGAGTCGCCGAGGAACTCCAGGCGCTCGTTGGTGGGCAGCCCGCCGTTCTCGTAGGCGAAACTACGATGCGTCAGGGCACGCACCAGAAGGGCGCGCTCGAGTACGAACCCGAGGCGCCCTTCCAGAACGTCGTATTCGGTCGAAGCCGGACCGCCGGCCTTGCTCCCGTTGGCAGGAGCCGACTTGCGGGGTGAGTTACTGTCCGACATCGATCCGTACCCGCCGATCAGACCGAGAGGACCTGGCGACGGTTGTACGTGCCGCAGCTCGGGCACGCGATGTGACCAAGCTTCGGCTCGTGGCAGCGGTCACACGCCACCAGGGCCGGGACAACGGCCTTCCAGTTGGACCGACGGTGGCGCGTGTTGCTGCGCGACATCTTCCGCTTCGGAACAGCCACGGCTACTTCTCCTGGTTCTCGGCTCCACCCTCACGGGTGTCGCTGTTCTTGATTCCGTCACCCTCGTCGCCGGGGGCGGCGGAGAGTCCCTGCAGAGCCGCCCACCGGGGGTCGACGGCATCGTGGTGGTGGGCCGGGTCGTCGCTCAGGCGCGCTCCGCATTCGGAGCACAGGCCCAGGCAGTCTTCCTGGCACACCGGCTGCAGCGGCAGTGCGAGCACCACCGCGTCACGCAGCACCGGCCGGAGGTCGAAGAAATCGCCCTCCAGACGGTAAGTCTCGTCGTCCGACTCCTCGTCGAGGTCGTCGGCCCCGGCGGTCCGGGCGCGGGTGCGCTCGTCGGACTCGGGGTAGTAGAAGAGCTCCTGGAACTCAACCCGCAGGCGGTCCTCGATCGGCTCCAGGCAGCGCACGCACTCGCCCTCGACCCTGGCCCTGGCGCGGCCGGTCACCAGCACGCCCTCGACCACGGACTCCTGACGGAGCTCGATCTCGATCTCGCTCTTCACCGGAACGGCGATGACATCGATGATGCCAAGACCCTCCGGGGCCTCCACGGTGCGGACCATCTTGCGCAACGATCCCGGGCGACGGCCGAGCTCATGCGTGTCGAACACGAGCGGGTCGCGGTGGTCGAGGCGGTTCAAGGTGTCCTGACTTCCTGGAGGCGGCACGCATCCCTGCGTGGCGCGGATTTGGTTCGATCCGGCTGCTTCGAGGCAGCAGAACAGCCCAGCAACGAACAGGCCGGAGTGGTCAGACTACCGGACACTCCGGCCTGGCCCAACTTCACCTGCCGCCGAGCTCCCGCAGCCGGGTCATGTCGATCATGCTGGTGTCGAAGAAGCTGGTCTCGTCCAGCGCGGCCTGCTGCGGCACCTGGGCGGCCTGCTGCGGGTAGCCGTAGGCGTCGTACGCCTGCTGCTCCTGCGGCTGCTCCTGGTAGACCGGCTGCTGCTGGTAGCCGTAGTCGAAGCCCTGGGCGCCCTGGGTGTCGAAACCCTGGCCGCCGTAGCTCGGCTGCGGCTGCTGCGGGTAGCCGTACGGGTCGGTCTGCGGCTGGCCGGCCGGGTCGTAGCCGCCGCCGTAGACCTCGGTGTACTGCGCGGCGGCGTACTGGTCGGCCTCCGGGGCCTGCCAGCCGGCTGCCGCCGGGGTCGGCTCGGGCCAGCTCTGCTGCTGCGGGACCTCGGCCCGGTACCAGGGCTGCTCCTGGCCGTTCGCGTCGAAGCCACCGCCGCCGCTGGGGTCGAAGCCGTCCTCGGAGAAGCCGGCCGCGACCGCCTCGGCCCGGTCCTTGAGCTGCTGGGCCTCGTCGGCGGCGGCCAGATAGGCGCCGAGCTCGTCGACCGAGGCCTTGCCGAGAAGCTTGTCCCGGCCCTTGCCGACCGCTTCGAGGGTCTTGCTGAGCACCGTCTCCAGGGTGGCGAGCTTCACATCGACGTACTCGTCGACCTCGGGGCTCGGGCTGACCCGGGAGCGGAACTCCTCGCCGTCGGTCGCGTCCTCGTCGTAGGGCTGCTCGAAGACGCTGGCGTCGCCGCGCAGCTTGGTCCGGCCGCGGCCGACCGCGCCGAGCGTCTTGGTGAGCACCACCTCGAAGTTGGCCAGCTTGGAGTCGACGTAGTCGTCGGCCTCGGCCAGCTTGGTCTGCACCTCGGTCTTGGCCTCGCCGAGAATCCGGTCCGCCTCGGCCTGCGCGCGCAGCACCACCTCGGTGTCGGAGATCAGCGAGCCGCGCTCGCTGTGCGCACCCTGGATGATCTGGTCGGCCTGGGCCTGGGCGTCCGCGACCACCTGCTCGTGGTCGGCCATCACCGACTGGGCCTGGGCGAGTTCGGCGGGCAGCGCCTCGCGGAGCTGCTGGAGCAGGCCGACCAGCTCGGCCCGGTTCACCACGCAGGACGCCGACATGGGCATCGAGCGGGCGTTCTCCACCGCCGTGACGATCGCGTCAAGTCTGTTCTGCACGTCCACGGGGGCTTCTGTCTTTCCGTGTGCCGCCGAGCTGCGGCGGAGGCAGTGCCCTTCGGCGTGGCGCCTCCGGGCAGGAGTACAGACTGTACGTCCAGAGCGGGGAGAGCTCACAATGTCCGAGGCCAGCCGCTCGGCCGGGCGGGGGACGGTATGTGACGCTTCGCCAGACCTGATCCGATTTGTTCGGGTGCTACTGCTTCGCCCGCTCGGCGATCCGCTCGACCAGCCGGCGGTTCACGGTCTCCGGCAGCAGGTGCGAGACGTCGCCCCCGTACGAGGCGACCTCCTTGACCAGGGTGGAGGAGAGGAAGCTGTAGGTCGGCGAGGTCGGCACGAAGAGCGTCTCGACGCCGGACAGGCCGCGGTTCATCTGGGCCATCTGCAGCTCGTAGTCGAAGTCGCTGACCGCCCGCAGCCCCTTGATGATCGCCGGGATGCCGCGCTCCCGGCAGAAGTCCACCAGCAGGCCGTAGTGCGACTCGACCACGATGTTGCCGTACTGGGCGGTGGTCTCCTCGATCAGCGCGATCCGCTCCTCGACGGTGAACATGCCCTGCTTGTTCTTGTTGATCGCCACCGCGACATGGACCACGTCGTACAGCTTGGAGGCACGCTCGATGATGTCGAGGTGTCCGTTGGTGATCGGGTCGAAGGAACCCGGGCAGACGGCGCGGCGCATGACATGGACTCCCTTGTGGGGCCTGATGGGTGGGCTGCTACGAGTCTTCGGCAGGTCCGTTGGCGGCGCGACCGTACCAGAGGGTGCCCTCGCCGTAGCGCCGGGAGCGCTCGGCCTCGAAACCCTCGGGCCAGCCGAACTCGCCGCCCCTGGTGCTGCGTTCCACGGTGACGAGTGCGTCCGCCGTGAGCCAGCCCCCGGCCAGGAGTGTGACCATCATCTCCCGCACCTCCTCGTCGGTGACCGAGTACGGCGGATCCAGGAAGAGCAGGTCGTACGGCGTCTCCGGGGCCCGGCCCGCGATCACCCGTTCGGCCCGGTCGGCCCGCACCTCGGCGCCCGGCAGGGCGACGATCCGGACGTTCTCCCGGATCACCTTCGCGGCACCCGCGTCCGCCTCCACCAGCAGGACGTGCTCGGCACCCCGGGACAGCGCCTCCAGGCCGACCGCCCCTGATCCGCCGAACAGGTCCAGCATCCGGGCCCCGTGCAGGGTGCCGCGCAGCGCGGCCAGGGTGGAGAACATCGCCTCCCGCGCCTTGTCGGAGGTCGGGCGGGTGGTCCGGCCTGGGAGCACGGAGAGACGGCGGCCACCGGCCACCCCGGCGATCACGCGGGTCATGAGAAGTGCGGTCCCTTCTGGATACACCCTGCCTGGATGCATCTGACACGCTATCCGCTGGCCGGCCGCCGGGCGCACGCGCAGCGGGGGGGGGGGGGGGGGGGGGGGGGGGGGGGGGGGCGGGGGGGTCGTGGCCGAGCTCGCGCAGCTTGGTGCGGACCGAGTCGGGCGTCCGGCCGAAGCGGGCGGCGATCCGGGCCACCGTGTCGCCGTCGTGGAACCGACGGGTCAGCTCCTCCTCGTGCTGCGGCACCCAGGGGGCGCCGTGTCCGGGGTAGAGCTCGCGCAGCACGTCGCGGTCGGGGATGGGTTCGGAGACGTCGGCGACGATGGCCATCGCCCGCAGCGCGCGGTTCAGCGCGATCCGCAGGTTGGCCACGTCCTCCACCGGCAGCCGGAGCTTGCCGGTGGCGAGCGGGGTGGCGGCGGCGCCCTCGCGCCAGCCGGTCAGGGTGAGGGTGACCTCACGGTCGTCCTCGCTGGCCAGCTCGATCCGGAAGACCTTGTCGCCCAGCGGAAGCTCGTTGAGATGACGGAAAGCCAAGGCGGAACCCCCAGGTGTCGTGCCGGGAGCGCACCTTGGGGGTGCGTCCCGAACAACTACATTCTCTCGCCCGGCACTGACAATTCAGGGGGTCCAACAGCCTTGCCGAGCAGGGGAATTACCCCTTCTCCAGGTACTCCGCGCGGTCCTCGTCGAGCAGGCTCTCCAGGGCGGTGCGCAGCTCCGGATGGGCGGCCAGTGACGGGTCCTCGGCGACCAGTCGGGCGGCCTCCTCGCGGGCGGTCGCGATGACCTCCTCGTCGTCCAGCACCGAGAGCACCTTGAGCGAGGACTTCACCCCGGACTGCGCCTGGCCGAGCACATCGCCCTCCCGGCGCTGCTCCAGGTCGATCCGGGACAGCTCGAAGCCGTCCAGGGTGCCGGCCACCGCGTCCAGCCGGGCCCGGGCGGCGCTGGCCGCGGGCATGTCGCTGACCAGCAGGCAGAGCCCGGGGGCCGAGCCACGGCCGACCCGGCCGCGCAGCTGGTGCAGCTGGGAGACGCCGAACCGGTCGGCGTCCATGATCACCATCGCGGTCGAGTTGGGGACGTTCACGCCGACCTCGATCACCGTGGTGGCGACCAGCACGTCCACCCGACCGGCCGCGAACCGCCGCATCACGTCGTCCTTGGCCTCCGGCGTCAGCCGCCCGTGCAGGATCTCCACCCGCAGCCCGGCCAACGGTCCCTTGGTGAGCATCTCGGCGGTCTCCACCACCGACAGCGGCGGCCGCTTCTCGTCACTGGCCGCGCCCAGGTCCTCCGGGTCGTCCGTCACCGCCTTGCGCTTCTTCTTCCCCGGCCCGTCCTCCGGCTCGTCGCCGATCCGGGGGCAGACCACGTACGCCTGGTGGCCCTTGCCGACCTCCTCGCGGACCCGTTCCCAGGCCCGGGCCAGGAAGTTGGGCTTCTCGACGGCGGGCACCACGTGGGTGGAGATCGGCGAGCGCCCGGCCGGCAGCTGGTCCAGCACCGAGGTCTCCAGGTCGCCGAAGACCGTCATCGCCACCGTGCGCGGGATCGGCGTGGCCGTCATCACCAGCAGGTGCGGCGGCTGGTCCCCCTTGGCCCGCAGCGCGTCCCGCTGCTCGACGCCGAACCGGTGCTGCTCGTCCACCACCACCAGACCGAGGTCCTGGAACTGCACCTTGTCCTCGATCAGGGCGTGCGTGCCGATCGCGATCCCGGCGTCCCCGCAGGCCATGTCGAGCATCGCCTGCCGCCGCGCGGCCGTCCCCATCGATCCGGTCAGCAGCGCGACCTTCGTCCCCAGGTCGGAGCCGCCGATCATGCCGCCCTCCGCCAGGTCGCCCATCATCTCGACGATCGACCGGTGGTGCTGCTGCGCCAACACCTCGGTCGGCGCCAGCAGCACCGCCTGCCCGCCCGCGTCCACCACGGCCAGCATCGCCCGCAGTGCCACCAGGGTCTTTCCGCTGCCGACCTCGCCCTGGAGCAGGCGGTGCATGGGGTGTTCGGTGCCGAGGTCGGTGAAGATCTCGGCGGAGACGGTCTTCTGCCCGTCCGTCAGCTCGAACGGGAGGCGGGCGTCGAAGGCGTCCAGCAAACCGTCGGGGACGGGCTTGCGGGCGACGGCGGGGAGCGCGGAGTCGGCGGCCCGGCGCTGGGCCAGGGCGACCTGCAGGACGAAGGCCTCGTCCCAGCGCAGGCGGTCCCGGGCCCGCTCCTTGTCGGCCTGGTTGCGCGGGCGGTGGATCAGCTCCAGCGCCTCGGGGAGCGGGATCAGCTCGTGCTTGCCGCGCAGCTCGGCCGGGAGGGGTTCGCCGACGTCGGCGAGGTGCTTGTCGAGGGCCACCTCGACGCAGAGCGAGAGCTTCCAGCTGGGCATCTGGGCACTCGCGGGGTAGACCGGGATCAGCCGCCCGGCGAACTTGTCGGCCTCCGGAGCGCCGTCCTCAGCGTCGATCAACTGATAGTCGGGCGAGGCCAGTTGGCGCTTGCCGTTGAAGACGCCGACCTTGCCGGCGAACAGGCCCTGGGAGCCGGCGCGAAGGTCCTTCTGCCGCCAGCCCTGGTTGAAGAAGACCAGGCTGAGCCGCCCGCGCCCGTCGGTGACCACCACTTCGAGGCGGTCGCCCTTGCGGGCCTTGAACGGGATCAGGGTGACCTTCTCGATCCGCGCCAGCACGGTGACGTGCTCGTCCACCTCGAGATCGTCCAGGCTGGTGAGCTGGCCGCGTTCCACGTACCGCCGGGGGTAGTGGTGCAGCAGGTCGCCGACCGTGCGCAGCTTGAGGCTGTCGGCCAGCACCTTGGCGGTGCGGTCGCCGACCAGCTTGGTCAGAGATTCATCGAGAGCGCCCATCGGACCTATTGGACACCACGGGGGCGACAGCCAGGATCACTCCACCCCGATCAGCAGGGTGGCCGACTGCTGGCGGCCGTCGTAGACCACGGTGTCCACCTCGGGGCGCTGGCGACGGGCGTGCGCGACCAGCCGGTCGGCCAGCTCGGCCGGGGCACCCTCGCCGAGCACCAGGGTGACCAGTTCGCCGCCGGCCGCGAGCATCCGGCCGAGCAGTTCCTCGCCGATCACGACCAGGTCCTCGCCGATCACCACCACGTCGCCGTCGATCAGGCCGAGTACGTCCCCGGCCTGGCACACCCCCGCCATGGTCCAGGACTCACCCTCGGCGACCGCGAGTTCGGCGTACCGGGTGGCCCCGGCGGCGGAGGTCATCGCGACCACGTCCTCGTCGAACCGGCGCGCGGGCTCGTGCACGGCCAGCGCGGCCAGGCCCTGCACGGGCGAGCGGGTGGGCAGCACGGCGATCCGTACGCCGTCCTGCCGGAGCTGGTCGGCGGCGGCACCGGCGGCGGCCCGCAGCTCGGGGTCGTTGAGCAGCAGGATCACCTCGTGCGCGGCGCAGCGGCGGACGGCGGTGACCAGTTCGGCACTGGCGGGCGGCCGGTCCGGGTCGGCGTGCAGGACGTGCGCCCCGGCCTGTTCGCAGAGCTCGGCCAGTCCGGCGCCGGCCACCACGCTGAGCACCGCCCGGCCCGCGGTGGTCTCCCGGTCGCGCTCCCCCGCCCGGGCGGCGGCCTCGGCGAAGTGGGTGATCCGGATCTGGTACGGCCGTCCGGCCCGGACCCCGGCCTCGACGGCGGCGCCCGCGTCGTCCACGTGGACGTGGACGTTCCACAGGCCGTCGCCGCCGCCGACCACCAGGGAGTCGCCGAGCCCGGCCAGTTCGGCACGGAGCGTCGGCAGTGCCTGGTCCGGGGCGTCCAACAGGTAGATCACCTCGAAGGCGGGGTGGCCGGGGCCCGGCGGGCGTTCGTGACCCTCGCAGCCGGCCGGCCGGACCTCGCGGACGAACTCCTGCCGAAGCGGCCCCATCGGGGTCTTGCCGGTGACGGCGTCCGAGAGGGTGCCGAGGATGGCGACCAGTCCGCGGCCGCCGGCGTCCACCACGCCGGCCTCGGCGAGGACGGCGAGTTGGGAGGGGGTGCGCAGCAGTGCCTCCCGGGCGGCCCGGTAGGCGGTGTCGGTGGCCTCGGCCAACGAGCCCGCGCCTTGGGCGGCGGCCCGGGCGGCAGCGGCGGCGACGGTGAGCAGGGTGCCCTCGACCGGCTCGGCGACGGCCTGGTAGGCGGATTCGGCGGCTCGCAGCAGGCCCTTGCGCAGGTCGGCGGGCTCGCCACCGAGGGCGAGCACCTCGGCCAGGCCGCGCAGCCACTGGGCCAGGATCACCCCGGAGTTGCCCTGGGCGCCGATCAGCGCGCCCCGGGCGCCGGCCGCCATCGCGCTGCCGAGTTCGGGGTCGGCCTGTTCGGCGAAGCACCGTTCGACGGCCTCGGCGGCGGACTCCACGGTGAGGTAGAGGTTGGTGCCGGTGTCGCCGTCCGGGACGGGGTAGACGTTGAGCGCGTCGATCTCCTCGCGGGCCTGGCCGAGCGCGGTCAGGGCGAGGCGGCACCAGGTGCGGACGGTGGTGGCGTCGAGCGTGTCCAGCACCAGGTCTCTCCTCCGGGTGAACGCCACCCGAACCCTGGGCGGGACACAGGTGGACGCGGTGGCTGGGGCGATGCTGGCAGGTTATCGGGCCGGGGTGGCGATCGCTGCTGGCCGACGGGCTGCCGGGGGATGATCAAGGGCCGGACCGTGGTAATTTCATTGAACGGGAGTCGTCGTTGTATGCTCTCCCGGTTGCCTGGAACAGTCCGGGCTCACCCCTTGAAGCGGTCCGGTCCACGCGAGTGGCACGGTTGGTTCAGCCGGGGTTTTCGAACGTAAATGATCTGAAGTCTTGGAGTGACTCCTGTGGCTGCCAACTGCGACGTCTGCGGCAAGGGGCCGGGCTTCGGCAACAGCATCTCCCACTCGCACCGCCGTACTCCCCGTCGTTGGAACCCCAACATTCAGACGGTGCGTGCGACGGTCGGTCGGACGCCGAAGCGGCTCAACGTCTGCACCTCGTGCATCAAGGCCGGTAAGGTCTCGCGCTGACGCGCAGACCGGTTAGCCGGTCCTCCAGATCGCCGATTCACCCTCGGGTGGGTCGGCTTTCTGTCTTACTGCCCCACCGCACCGGTTGAAGGGCGGACCCTCGGGTCCGCCCTTCGGTCGTTCCGCGGTCAGTCGCGCCAGCGCCAGGCGTGGTCCACCGGGCCGATGCCCGCGCCCAGCGCGAAGCCGCCCCGGATCGCGCCGGTCACGTACTCCTTCGCGCCCGCCACCGCCTCCGGCATCGCCGCGCCCTTGGCCAGCTCGGCCGCGATCGCGCTGGCCAGCGTGCAGCCGGTGCCGTGGGTGTGCCGGTTGTCGTACCGGGCTGCCCGGTACCAGTGCGCCGAACCGTCCGCGCCGACCAGCAGGTCGGCGGCCTCCCCTTCGAGGTGGCCGCCCTTGATCAGCACCCAGGCCGGGCCGTACCCGAGCAGGGCTTCGGCGGCGGCCGCCATGTCCCGTTCGCCCGTCACCTCGAGGCCGGTGAGCTGCGTCACCTCGTGCAGGTTGGGCGTGGCGAGGGTGGCCACCGGCAGCAGCCGCTCCCGTACGGTGGCCACCGCCTCGGCGGCGAGCAGCGCGTCACCGTGCTTGGAGACGCCGACCGGGTCGACCACCACCGGGGCGTCGACCCCGGCGAGGAGTTCCGAGACGGTCTCCACCAACTCGACCGAGGCGAGCATGCCGGTCTTCACGGCCTGCACACCGATGTCGTCGACCACCGAGCGGAACTGGGCCCGGACCGCCTCGGCGGGCAGCTCCCAGTAGCCCTGGACCCCGACCGAGTTCTGCGCGGTGACGGCGGTGAGCACGCTCATGCCGTGCACGCCGAGCGCCAGCATCGTCTTGAGATCGGCCTGGATGCCGGCGCCGCCGCCGGAGTCGGAGCCGGCCACGGTGAGTACGCGAGGAGGAGCAACCATGCCGCCAACCTACCGAACCAGCCGTCAGAGGACGGCTTCGGACTCTGCCCAGCGGTCCTGCGGCACGGTCTTCAGCCGGGTGACCGCCTCGGCGACCGGGGCCAGCACGATCTCGGTCCCGCGCAGCGCGGTGAAGTGCCCGAACGCCCCCTTGTGCACAGCCTCCACGGCGTGCCAGCCGAACCGGGTGGCCAGCACCCGGTCCCGCGCGGTGGGGGTGCCGCCGCGCTGGGTGTGCCCGAGGATCACCGGCCTGGACTCCTTGCCGAGCAGGTCCTCCAGCTCGTGCGCGAGCTTGGTGCCGATCCCGCCGAAGGTCTGGTGACCGTACTGGTCGACCGCGCCGTGGTCGAAGCGGAGCGTGCCCGGCATCGGCTTCGCACCCTCGGCGACCGCGATGATGGCGAACTTCTTGCCGCGCTGGAAGCGCTCCTCGATCATCCGGGCCACCGCCTCGATGTCGAACGGCTTCTCCGGGATCAGGATGCCGTGCGCGCCGCCGGCCATCCCGGCGGTGAGCGTGATCCAGCCGGTGTGACGGCCCATCAGCTCGACCACCATCACCCGCTGGTGCGACTCGGCGGTGGTCTTCAGCCGGTCGATCGCCTCGGTGGCCACGTGCACGGCGGTGTCGAAGCCGAAGGTCACGTCGGTGGCGTCGATGTCGTTGTCGATGGTCTTCGGTACGCCGACCACCGGCAGCCCGGCGTCGCTGAACATCTTGGCGGCGGTCAGCGTGCCCTCGCCGCCGATCGCGATCAGCGCGTCGATGCCGATGTTCTTCGCCAGCCGGTCGGCGTTCTCCACCGCCCAGTCGATCCGCTCCCGCTGCACCCGGGCCGAGCCGAGGATGGTCCCGCCGAGGGTGAGCAGACCGGTCACGTCGTCGTGCGAGACCGGCCGGGCACGGCCTTCGATCAGGCCGAGGAAGCCGTCCTCGATGCCGACGATCTCGTCGCCGTGCACGTCGGTGCCGCGGTGTACCACCGAGCGGATCACCGCGTTGAGGCCGGGGCAGTCTCCGCCGCTGGTCAGGACGCCGATTCTCATGGGGGCGTGCTCTCCCGCTCCTGGGGCAGCGCAGGCCCCCGAGTTGATGGATTCTCGTACGAACCGGACACCCCGGACAGACCGGACATGCCGACAGCGCTCAGGCTACCCGCCCGACCTTGCGTCAGCTCAAATCCTGCGCCTCGAAGCCGCTACTCCGCAGCGAAGTGTCAATCTCGCTACTCCGCAGCGAAGTGGTCCCAGCCGCCGGCCCGGTCCCACGGAGCGCCGTCCACGGTGACCTGTCCACCCCGGGCCGCGCTCGCCGTGCGCACCACCTCGCCGACCACACGCCATCGGGCGGGCAGCTGGACGGTGCTCGGGAAGGTGGCCACGATCGCGTGGTCCTCCCCACCGGACAGCACCCATACAAGCGGATCGACCCCGACCGCCTGGCCGATGTCCGCCATCTGGGCAGGCACGTCGAAGTCGGCCGCCCGCAGGTCGATGTCCACCCCGCTGGCCTTGGCGACATGGCCGAGGTCGGCCACCAGACCGTCGCTGACGTCGATCATCGCGGTGGCGCCGAGGTCGGAGGCGGCCGGGCCCGCGTGATACGGCGGCTCCGGACGGCGGTGCGCCTCGACGAAGGCCCGCGGCGAGCGGAAGCCCCGGGACAGCACGGTCAGCCCGGCGGCCGACCAGCCCAGCCAGCCGGTCACCGCGACCACGTCGCCGAGCTGGGCGCCGGAGCGCTTCACCGGGGCCCGGCCCTGCAGGTCGCCGAGCGCGGTGATCGCCAGCGTGATGGTCTCCCCGCGCACCACGTCGCCGCCGACCACGGTCGCCCCGGCCACCTGGCACTCGTCCCGCAGGCCGTCCATCAGCTCGGTGGCCCAGGTGGTCGGCAGGTCGGCGGGGGTGACCAGGCCGAGCAGGATCGCGGTCGGCACCGCGCCCATCGCAGCGATGTCGGCCAGGTTCTGCGCGGCGCACTTACGGCCGACGTCGTACGCGGTGGACCAGTCCCGGCGGAAGTGCCGGCCCTCGATCAGCACGTCGGTGGTGGCCACCACCCGGCCGTCGGGCGTCTTCACCACGGCCGCGTCGTCGCCCGGCCCGAGCTCCACGGCCGGGGTGAGCGGCAGCCGGGCGGTGAGCTCCCTGATGAGTCCGAACTCGCCGAGCTCGCCCACGGTCCCCTGCATCTGCCGTCCTCTCTCACTGACCTGACTCCAGGCCGCTCCTGCGCGCCCCCGCGCGCAGCGTACGCCCTCGGGCCGTACCGAGGTCTCCCGTACCTGGCCCACCGGGCGGTAGCGTGGTGATCAGACTGCCGATCAGCCCACCCCGCTGGAGGTCCCCCGTGGTACAGGCATACATCCTGATCCAGACCGAGGTGGGCAAGGCCACCGCGGTGGCCCAGTCGATCGCGAAGATCGACGGAGTGCTCACCGCCGAGGACGTCACCGGGCCGTACGACGTGATCGTGCGCGCCGAGGCCGAGACCATCGACGACCTCGGCCGCCTGGTGGTCGCCCAGGTCCAGCAGGTCGAGGGCATCACCCGGACACTGACCTGCCCGGTGGTCCGGCTGTAAGGGCTGGCTACCATCGCGGGATGAGCCGTCTGCGCAGCCTGCCTGCGACCGTTCGTTGGGGTGTCCCGCCCGCCGTCCTGCTGACCTGTGCCGGTCTGCTGGGCTGGAGCTGGAGCCTGCCCGCCGACGTCACTCCCCCCACGCCCCGGGCCGCCGAGGCGGGCTTCTGCGAGGCGCTCGACAAGGCGTTGCCCGGGACCGTACTCGGTCACGACCGTGACGACCCGTCACCCGCCTCGGCATACACCGCTGCCTGGGGCAGCTCGCCCCGGACGGTGCTGAAGTGCGGGCTGGCCCGGCCCGGCTACCTGGACGACGACCCGCTGGCCGCCGCCCCGGAGGTCAACGACGTCCAGTGGGGCATGACCCAGGATCCGGACGGCGGCTACCGCTTCGTCACCACGCTGCGGAAGGCGTACGTCGAGGTCACCGTGCCCAAGGGCGCCTACCCCAACTACCTGGACCCGCTCAGCTCGTTGACGGACGCCATCAAGGCGACTGTTCCGGACGGCTTGTAGGTGCACTACCCAGGGGATCGGGGAACAGCGACGAGATCTGGCGTGCGGGTCACTGCGAAAGTGCCTGACCGTTTACGCCCGGATCACCCTTTTACGAGGTCGGCGTCGCAGTTCCCCGAGCCCCTGACCGTAGATGCCTCAGCACCTGCCAAAAAGCTCGGCGGATGCCTTTACCGGAGGCCGGTGGAGCGGTTGAGGGCTGCGGTGAGCAGCCGGTCGATCAGCTCCGAGTAGGGCAGGCCGGTGGCCTCCCACATCTTGGGGTAGGCCGAGATGGGGGTGAAGCCGGGCATGGTGTTGATCTCGTTGACGATCCAGCTGCCGTCCGGCAGCAGGAAGAAGTCGACCCGGGCCAGGCCCTCGCAGCCGAGCGCGTCGAAGGCCAGCACCGCCTGCCGGCGGATCTCGGCCGTCTCACTCTCCGTCAGCCGGGCCGGGATCTGCACCTCGGAGGAGTCGATGTACTTCGCCTCGAAGTCGTAGAACTCGTAGTCCCCGTCGACCAGCACCTCGGCCGGCAGGCTGGCCCGCGGGCCGTCCTCGAACTCCAGCACGCCGCACTCGATCTCGCGGCCCTCGACGCCCAGTTCGACGATCACCTTGGGGTCGTGCCGACGGGCCTCGGCCATCGCGGCGTCCAGGTCGGCCAGGTTCTTGACCTTCGTGATGCCCATGCTGGAGCCGGCCCGGCAGGGCTTCACGAAGAGCGGCAGGCCGAGCGCGGCGATCCGCTCCCGGGCGGCGGCGCGGCCGGTCTCGGTCTCCCACTCGCGCGGGCGCACCACGGTGTAGGTGCCGACGCCGATGCCGTGCGACTCCAGGATCCGCTTGGTGAACTCCTTGTCCATGCCGGCCGCGCTGGCCAGCACGCCGGAGCCGACGTACGGGACGCCGGAGAGCTCCAGCAGGCCCTGGATGGTGCCGTCCTCGCCCCACGGGCCGTGCAGCAGCGGCAGCACCACGTCCACCTCGCCGAGCACCTTGGGCGCGGCGCCGGGCTCGCTCCAGACCACCTCGCGGCTGACCGGGCTGCCGGGCAGCGCGACCTGGCCCTCGGTGGACTCGGAGACGCCGTCGACGTCCGGGAGCTTCCCGTCCGTGATGGCCATCCGGGACGGTTCGTCGCCGACCAGGGCCCAGCGGCCCTCATGGGTGATGCCGATCGGCAGCACCTCGTACTTGCTCCGGTCGATCGCCCTGAGCACACTGCCGGCCGTGACGACCGAGATGCCGTGCTCGGAGCTGCGGCCGCCGAAGACGATCGCAACGCGCGGCTTGGCCGCGTTGGGGGAGGTCTTTTCGATGCTCATATCGTGTTCGAGACTACCGTGCGGGCGTTTCGGTGAAAGTAACCCGCGCTGTGGTGAGTTCAGTGACGTTCGGGCTTGGCCGACCTGGCCATCAGTCCGGCCAGCGCTTCCTGGGTCGGCCGGCCGTGGTGCACCACGTCCACCACGGCCGCCACGATCGGCATGTCGACCCCGTGCCGGCGGGCCAGGTCGAGCACCGACTCGCAGGACTTGACGCCCTCGGCGGTCTGCTTGGTGGCGGCGATGGTCTCCTCGAGAGACATGCCGCGGCCGAGGTTGGTGCCGAAGGTGTGGTTGCGGGAGAGCGGCGAGGAGCAGGTCGCCACCAGGTCGCCCATCCCGGCCAGCCCGGCGAAGGTGTGCGGGTCGGCGCCCAGGGTCAGCCCGAGCCGGGTGATCTCGGCCAGCCCACGGGTCATCAGGGTGGCCTTGGTGTTGTCGCCCAGGCCCATCCCGTCGGCCATCCCGACCGCCAGGCCGATCACGTTCTTCACCGCGCCGCCGAGCTCGCAGCCGACCACGTCGGTGTTGGTGTACGGGCGGAAGTAGGGCGTGTGACAGGCCCGCTGGAGCCGCTTGGCGACCAGCTCGTCCGTGCAGGCGACCACGCTGGCAGCGGGCTGCTTGTTGGCGATCTCCCGGGCCAGGTTGGGGCCGCTGACCACGGCGACCCGCTCGGGGCCGACCTTGGCGACCTCCTGGATCACCTCGGACATCCGCTTGGCGGTGCCGAGTTCGATGCCCTTCATGAGCGAGACCAGCACCGTGTCGGGGCCGAGCAGCGGCGCCCAGGCGGCGAGGTTCTGACGGAGCGTCTGGGACGGCACGGCGAGCACCGCGAACTCCGCCCCGGCCAGCGCCTCGGCGGGGTCGGTGGTGGCCCGGACGGTCTCGGCCAGCCGGGTGTCCGGCAGGTAGTCCGGGTTGGCGTGGGTCGCGTTGATCGCGTCCACCAGCTCCTGGCGGCGGCCCCAGAGGCTCACCTCGCAGCCGGCGTCGGCCAGGATCATCGCGAACGCGGTCCCCCAGGACCCGGTCCCGAACACGGCGCAGCGGGTCACTTGGTGCTCTCTTCGTCGTTCCGGCGGCCCGCGGCGCGGTCCTTCTTGGCGGCGTGGTCGTCGGCCCGTTGCTGGGCCGCCTTCCGCATGTCGTAGCGCTCGGCCGGCGGCTGTTCGCCGCGGATCCCCGCGAGCACCTCGGTGATCGCGGTCATGATGTCCTCGGTGGCGTCCCGCAGCACCTCGGCGGTCAGCTCCCGGCCCTGGTACCTGGTCAGGTCCACCGGCGGCCCGGCCGCCACGGTCACCTTGTGCCGGGGGAAGAGGTTCAACTTGCCCTTCCCGCCCCGGCCGTACGGCGGGATGATCTCGTGCGCGCCCCAGTGCGCGACCGGGATGACCGGCGCGCCGGTCATCAGCGCGACCCGGGCCGCGCCGCTCTTGCCGGCCATCGGCCAGACGTCCGGGTCCCGGGTGAGGGTGCCCTCGGGGTAGAACTGCACGCACTGGCCCTGCTCGACGGCGGCGATCGCGGCCCGGAACGCCTTGGACGCGTCGGTGGAGTCGCGGAACACCGGGATCTGGCCGGTCTTCCTCAGCATGAAGCCGATGAACGGCACCGAGAACACCCCGGCCTTGCCGAGCATTCGGGGCGGCCGGCCGCTGTTGTACTGCCAGTGCGCGTAGATCAGCGGATCGATCAGCGAGTTGTGGTTCACCACCACCAGGAAGCCGCCCCGCTCGGGCAACTGCTCCCACCCGTGCCAGTCCGGCTTCACCAGCGCGGTGGTCACCGGCTTCACCAGCGCGGCCGCGAAGCGGTACCAGATCCCGTAGTCGGCGTTGCCGAACCTGGCGTACGAGCGGCGAGCCACTCCTGCTCCTCTTCCTAGGGCTGCGGCATGTGGGCCGCCTGGTCAGGGGTCTGCCACCGGCGTAAGAATGGCGCCGATGACCCAGGACACCGTACGCCTCGCAGTGCCGCCCGTGCCCACGCCCCACCCCGAGTGGTCGTTGGTGTTGCCGGTGAAGCCGCTCGCCGTGGCGAAGAGCCGGCTGGAGCCGTACGCCGGTGCGCGCAGGCCCGCGCTGGCCCTGGCGTTCGCGCTGGACACGGTGGCGGCCGCGCTGGCGTGTCCGCTGGTGGCCCGGGTGCTGGTGGTCACCCAGGACGCGCTTGCCGGGGCTCAGTTGGCCCGGCTGGGGGCGCTGGTGGTGGCGGACGAGCCCGGCGGCGGGCTCAATCCGGCGCTGACGTACGGTGCCGAGCTGGCCCGGCGGCTGGCTCCTGACGCCCCGTTGGCGGTGCTCTCGGCCGACCTGCCCGCCCTGCGCAGCGCCGAGCTGGGCCGGGTGCTGGCCGCCGCCGCGGCGCACGGCGGACGGTCCTTCCTGGCCGACTCCCCCGGGCTCGGCACCACCGTGCTGGCCTGTCCGCCGGGCCACCCACTGGCTCCCCGGTTCGGCGACGGCTCGCGGGCCCGGCACGCGGCCGGCGGCGCCGCCGAGCTGAGCCCGGGTGACGTGCCGTCGGTGCGCCGGGACGTGGACACCGGGGCGGACCTCCTGGAGGCGCTGGCGCTCGGCGTCGGGCCGCACACCGCCGCCGTCGCCTCCGCGCGCGGACTGAGCCCGGTCTGCTCCTGACGCGGGGGGGGCGGGTCGTTCGGATCGCGCCGGATCAGCGGGCGGCGTCGGGGTGCGTGCCTCGGCGGTGCCGAGGAGGGAGTCCATGCGGAGCATCGGCGACCGACGAGAAGTCGGCGAGGTGCGTGCCCCGGCGTCGGCCGCCCGGCGCGATCCGAACGACGCGCCCTGGCCCGTCGCTATGCTGCTGCCATGCAGGCCACCTCGTACACTTTCGACCCCGCCACCCACACCGGCTCGGTCCTTCTGGACGACGGCACCCCCGTCCCGTTCGACGCCGCGGCCTTCGACGCGGGCGGCCTGCGGCTGCTCCGCCCGGGCCAGCGGCTGCGGATCCGCACCGAGGGCAGCGGCGAGGCCCGCCGGGTGGTCTTCCTGACCCTGCAGACCTTCCCCGACCCGGCGGACCGGGCGAGCTGACGCCCGGCCTCAGGCCAGGGTCAGCTGGATCGCGTGGGACCGGCCGCCGATCGCGAAACTGAGCGTCAACTCGCCGTCGCGGTCGAGGAATTCCGTGACCCGTTCGACCGCTCCCGCACCGAGGAAGAAGCGGTAGGCCTCGTACTGGGTCCAGCCCAGCGGCAGCACCCGCAGGGCCTGCCAGAGGGCGGCCAGCGCGTCCGGCAGGTGCTGAAAGGTCGCGGGCGGGGCGATGTCCTCGATGGAGACGGTGTAGCCCCCGGTGGTACTCACAGCGTCGGCTCCTGCTCGTGGTCACGGTCGAAGTCGGCCCAGACCCGCTGGGCCGTGTCGGTCCGGTCATGGCCGAAGCGGTCCGCCCCGGCCAGCAGATCCAGCACCGCGAGCTGGGCGTCGGCGCTCAGCCCTTCCGGCAGCACCAGGTACAGCCGCCAGCCGCCGTCCAGCCCGATGCGGACCCTGGGCCGCCCTCCGGTGGCCCTGGCCAGGCGGTTCGCCACGTCAAACACCCTGGTGGTTCGCACGCAACGACTCTCCCCGCGAGCAGCTGGTTACGGAACGTGAATCTAAGTAATTAGATTCCACCTGATGCATTAGATTGTCAACGCTGAATCACCCGCCCTGCCGAACTCGGCCGGGTCGTGCCTGCCGCCGGGAGAGCCAGATGTCACCTGCTGAGCGCCAGTACCAGCGCATCGCCGCCGATCTGCGCCTCCGCATCGGCCGGGGCGAGTGGCAGACCGGCGAGGTCCTGCCGTCCCGCGCCAAGTTGGCGATCGAGTACGACGTCGACGCGAACGTGCTCCAGCGCGCCCAGCAGCTGCTGATCACCGAGGGCCTGCTGGAGGGGCGCACCGGCTCCGGCACCTACGTCCGCCGCCCCGTGCTGCGCCGCGCGATGGTCCGCTCCAGGATCGGCACCCCGGCGTCCTTCCGGGCCGATCTGGGCGAGATCGACGGCACCGGCAGCTGGGAGTCCACCACCGAGACCAACAGTCCGGCCCCGCCGGAGGTGGCCGCCCGGCTGGGCCTCGACCCCGGGGCGCCTACGGTGCACACCGTCTACGAGTTCCTGATCGACAGTCAGCCCGTCCTGCTGGCCAACAGCTGGGAGCCGCTGGCGCTGACCGAGGGCTCGCCGGTGATCTGCCCCGAGTACGGCCCACTGGCCGGCCAGGGCGTGGTGCGGCGGATGGCGGCGATCGGAGTGCAGGTGGAGCGTGCGGTGGAGCGGACCCGCCCCTCCCGCGCCACCGCGCAGCAGGCCAACCTGCTCGGCGTCTCGGCCGGCGACCTGGTGACGCTGATCGAGCGCACCTACTACGACCGTGAGGGCCGGGCGGTGGAGACCGCCGAACTGGTCGTACCGGATTCGCGCTGGGATATCAGCTACGAACTCCCGATCGGACGTCAGGAGTCATAACGGAAAAGAGCCCGGGGGGGGGGGGGGGGGGGGGGGGGGGGGGGGGTCTTCGCGGGAGCGGTCTTCTTCGCCACCGCCGTCGCCTTCTTGGCGGGAGCGGCCTTCTTGGCCGCCGCGGTGGTCTTGGCCGGGGTGGCCTTCTTGACCGCGGTGGTCTTCTTCGCGGCCGCGGTCTTGCTGGCCACGGCAGCCTTCTTGACCGCCGTCGCCTTCTTGGCGGGGGTGGCCTTCTTGGCCGCCGCGGTGGTCTTCGCCGCAGTGGCCTTGACCGCCGTGGCCTTCTTGGCCGCGGTGCGCTTGGCCGGAGTCGCAGCGGCGGCCGTGGCAGCGCGCTTGGTGGCGGCGCGCTTGACGGCAGCGGTGGTGCCGCTCTTGCCCGGGGTCAGCGAGCCCTTGGGGGCCTTCTTGACCGAGGGGCCCTCCTTCGGCAGCTTCTTGCTGCCGCTGACCAGGTCCTTGAAGCCCTGGCCGGGACGGAACCGCGGCACGGCGGTCTTCTTGACCTTGACCTTCTCGCCGGTCTGCGGGTTGCGGGCGAACCGCGCGGAGCGGTCGACCTTCTCGAAGGTGCCGAAGCCGGTGACCGACACCCGGTCACCGGCCACAACGGCACGCACCATGGTGTCGAGCACTGCGTCGACGGCCTCTGCGGCAGCCTTGCGACCGCCCAGCTGCTCGGCCACCGCTTCGACAAGCTGAGCCTTGTTCAACGTCTTCCCCTTCGGAAACGGGCGCCGGATGATTCCATCCGTTCATTTCGCACGTTAGGTATGTATCTGCGGACTTTCAATTACCAAACGCGCGAATCACCCTAGTGTCGCAATGGATTTGCGCGTCCGGGACCTCACCCGAGAGGCAGGTGCCCCTCGTCGAGGTCTTGCACAAAGCGCGCCAACCGCCTTGCCGCCCCCGGAAGATCGCGCTTGGCGGTCTCCGTGACGATCAACAGTTGGCGGGTGAGAGCGGTCTTTGCCTCGGTTGACACGTTCAGCGCATGAACGCGGGCGTGTGCCTGCTTCAACCGCTCGGCCACCAGCGCGAAGAGCGCGGTGACTTCCGGGTCGACCATCCCCTCCGAGGACGCTGGTTCGCAGTCCCCGTACGGAGGTTCATGGTGCCGGTGCATGCAACGATTGTGCCATCTGTACGGAGTTGCGCTGCCCGGGGGTTTATCCGGGGCTCAACTCGGGCCCGGAACAGACCGATGGCCCACCCCTCGGGAGGGGTGGGCCATCCGGCGGACCGTCAGGAATCAGGGGCTCAGAGCACCGGCAGCGTACGCGGCTTGAAGCTGGGCCTGGTGGCCTCGAACTCGGCGATGTCGCCTTCGTTCCGGAGCGTGATGCTGATGTCGTCCAGGCCGTTGAGCAGGCGCCAGCGGACGTTGTCGTCCAACTCGAAAGAGGCGGTCACGCCGGGGGCGCGAACCTCCCTGGTCTCCAGGTCAACGGTGATCTCGACGGTCGGATCGGCCTCGGTCAGCGCCCAGAGCTGATCCACCGTCTCCTGCGGCAGCAGCACGGTGAGCAGACCGTTCTTCAGCGAGTTACCGCGGAAGATGTCGGCGAATCGGGACGAGATGACGGCCTGGAAACCGTAGTTCTGAAGTGCCCAGACCGCATGTTCGCGCGAGGAACCGGTACCGAACTCGGGGCCGGCCACCAGCACCGAGGCGCCCTGCCGCTCGGGCTGGTTGAGGATGAACTCGGAATCCTTGCGCCAGGCCTCGAACAGCCCGTCCTCGAATCCGCTGCGGGTGACCTTCTTCAGCCAGTGCGCCGGGATGATCTGGTCGGTGTCGACATTGCTGCGGCGCAGCGGAACGGCCCGGCCGGTGTGCGTGGTGAACTTCTCCATGGCTGCTCAGACCTCCACAGCGACGTCGGACGACAGATCGGCGGGCGCGGCCAGCCGGCCCAGCAGGGCGGTGGCGGCGGCGACCTGAGGGGACACCAGGTGGGTACGGCCGCCCTTGCCCTGCCGCCCCTCGAAGTTGCGGTTCGAGGTCGAGGCGCAACGCTCGCCCGGGGCCAGCTGGTCCGGGTTCATGCCCAGGCACATCGAGCAGCCCGCGTGCCGCCATTCGGCGCCGGCGGCGGTGAAGACCTTGTCCAGGCCCTCCTCGATCGCCTGCAGGGCGACCCGGACCGAGCCGGGGACGACCAGCATCCGGACGCCCTCGGCGATGGTGCGGCCCTCGACGACGGCCGCGGCGGCCCGCAGGTCCTCGATCCGGCCGTTGGTGCAGGAGCCGACGAAGACCGCGTCGACCTTGACCTCGCGCAGCGGCGTACCGGCCTCCAGGCCCATGTACTTGAGCGCGTTCTCGGCCGCGACCCGCTCCGAGGGGTCGGCGAACGAGGCCGGGTCCGGCACGTTGGCGCCGAGCGGTGCGCCCTGGCCCGGGTTGGTGCCCCAGGTGACGAACGGGGTCAGCTCGGTGGCGTCGATGACCACCTCGGCGTCGAAGACCGCGTCCTCGTCGGTGGCCAGCGTGCTCCAGTACTCCACCGCCGCGTCCCAGTCGGCGCCCTGCGGGGCGTGCGGGCGGCCCTCCAGGTAGTCGAAGGTGGTCCGGTCCGGGGCGATCATGCCGGCCCGGGCGCCCGCCTCGATCGACATGTTGCAGATCGTCATCCGGGCCTCCATGGAGAGGCTGCGGATCGCCGAACCGCGGTACTCCAGGACGTAGCCCTGGCCGCCGCCGGTGCCGATCCTGGTGATGATGGCCAGGATCAGGTCCTTGGCGGTGACGCCCTCGGGCAGCTCGCCCTCGACCGTGATCGCCATCGTCTTGAACGGGGCCAGCGGCAGCGTCTGGGTGGCCAGCACGTGCTCGACCTGGCTGGTGCCGATGCCGAACGCCAGTGCCCCGAAAGCGCCGTGGGTGGAGGTGTGCGAGTCGCCGCAGACCACCGTGGTGCCGGGCTGGGTCAGACCGAGCTGCGGGCCGACCACGTGCACGACGCCCTGCTCGACGTCGCCGAGCGAGTGGATCCGGACCCCGAACTCGGCGGCGTTGGCGCGCAGCGTCTCCAGCTGGACCCGGGAGACCGGGTCCGCGATCGGCTTGTCGATGTCCAGCGTCGGGGTGTTGTGGTCCTCGGTCGCGATCGTCAGATCGGTCCGGCGGACCTTCCGGCCGGCCAGCCGGAGACCGTCGAAGGCCTGCGGGCTGGTCACCTCGTGCAGCAGGTGCAGATCGATGTAGAGCAGGTCGGGCTCGCCCTCGGCGCGCCGGACGACGTGGTCGTCCCAGACCTTCTCTGCGAGTGTCCGTCCCATCGCTTTCCCTCCAGCCGGCCGCTCTGCCGGCCTTCTCGTGTGATCGAGGTCGTATGTCCCGCCGGCCTGGTGAGGCTCTTGTCCGGACGACCTGCACGCCGGATCGTGTCCAGCATGCGGACGTTGGATGATGGTCCGAAGCTGGGTGTCTCCCGGGCTGCTCCACCAAGAGTGGCGCTTTTCCCGGAGAATTGAACTTGCGTCTCGCGGAATGAGACTGCAGTATCAGGGCATGGACAACTCTAGCGGCGTCGGCGTTCTCGACAAGGCCGCTCTGGTGCTCAGCGCACTGGAGTCGGGCCCCGCCACGTTGGCGGGGCTGGTCGCCGCCACCGGCTTGGCGCGGCCCACCGCCCACCGACTCGCCGTCGCACTCGAACACCACCGCCTGGTCACCAGGGACATGCAGGGCCGGTTCATCCTCGGCCCCCGACTCTCCGAACTCTCCGCCGCAGCAGGCGAGGACCGCCTGCTCGCCACCGCCGGGCCGGTGCTCACGCACCTGCGCGACGTCACCGGCGAGAGCGCCCAGCTCTACCGTCGGCAGGGCGAGATGCGGATCTGCGTGGCCGCCGCCGAGCGGCTCTCCGGTCTGCGCGACACCGTACCGGTCGGCTCCACACTGCCGATGAAGGCGGGCTCCGCCGCCCAGGTCCTGCTGGCCTGGGAGGAGCCCGAGCGGCTGCACCGCGGCCTCCAGGGCGCGCGCTTCACCGCGACCGCGCTGAGCGGCGTACGGCGGCGCGGCTGGGCCCAGTCGATCGGCGAGCGCGAGCCGGGCGTGGCGTCCGTCTCCGCGCCCGTCCGCGGCCCCTCCAACCGCGTGGTGGCCGCCGTCTCGGTCTCCGGACCGATCGAGCGCCTGACCCGCCACCCCGGCCGGATGCACGCCCAGGCCATCATCGAGTCCGCCAACCGCCTCACCGAGGCCCTGCGCCGCGGCTAGAACCGTCCGGAAACGACGAACGGCCCCCGCCGAGGCGGGGGCCGTTCCTTTTCCCGTACGCGGGGCAGAAAAGCAAAAAAGCCCCGGATCTCCGGGGCTGTCCTACTGGCTGGGGTACCAGGACTCGAACCTAGACTAAATGAACCAGAATCACTCGTGCTGCCAATTACACCATACCCCAACAAAGCATCGGGCCAGTGGACTGCGAAGCCCACCGGCCGTTCTGCTCTGGTACCCCCGACCGGATTCGAACCGGCGCTACTGCCGTGAGAGGGCAGCGTGCTAGGCCGCTACACAACGGGGGCAAACTTGGTGATCCCATGCTTCGTCAGGACCGGGGTTGCGAACTCGTCCGGTGGTGACAGTGGAAAGGATCTGGTACCCCCGACCGGATTCGAACCGGCGCTACTGCCGTGAGAGGGCAGCGTGCTAGGCCGCTACACAACGGGGGCTTGATCTCTATTTGTTGCGTACCCCCGACCGGATTCGAACCGGCGCTACTGCCGTGAGAGGGCAGCGTGCTAGGCCGCTACACAACGGGGGCTTGTACTTCACTTACTGCGCTGGGGTACCAGGACTCGAACCTAGACTAAATGAACCAGAATCACTCGTGCTGCCAATTACACCATACCCCACCAGAGTTCAACCCCTGACGGGGTTTTGCTCGGCGTTGCGACCGCTGGTCTGTCCCTGACGAGGTTTCTGGTCCCTCGCCCTGTCCCTCCCGGGCGGCGCAGAAAGAACATTACCCGACACCCGGCCCCGCTCCAAAATCCATAACCGCAGGCAGGCCCCCGGGGGGCTGCGTCGCTGGTCAACGCAGCCCCTCGGGGCAGGCAGGATCAGGCCTGCGGAGTGAGCTCCAGCGCCGCCGTCAGCCGGCGCAGCGTCTCGGCGCGGCCGAGCAGCTCCATCGACTCGAAGAGCGGCGGGGAGACCCGGCGGCCGGTGACGGCCACCCGGAGCGGGGTGAAGGCGAACTTGGGCTTGATGCCCAGGCCGTCCACCAGCGCCTCGCGCAGCGCCGCCTGGATCGGCTCCGGGGTGAAGTCGGCCAGCTCGGTCAGCGCCTGGATGCTGGCGGCCAGCACCGGGCGGGCGTCCGCGGTGAGCACCTTCGCGGCGTCCTCCGGGTCGACCGTGAAGTCGGCCGGGTCGACGAAGAGGAAGCCCGCCATGTTGACGATCTCGCTCAGCACGACCATCCGCTCCTGGGTGAGCGGCGCCACCTTGGCCAGCAGGTCGAGCTGTTCGGCGGTCGGCTCGGCCGGCAGCAGGCCGGGGGCCTGCAGGTACGGCACCAGGCGGCGGACGAACTCCGCCGGGTCGAGCAGGCGCAGGTGGTCGCCGTTGATCGACTCGCACTTCTTGAGGTCGAAGCGGGCCGGGTTGGCGTTCACCTTGGCGATGTCGAAGGCCGCGACGAACTCCTCCATGGAGAACCGGTCCTGGTCCTCGGAGAGCGACCAGCCCAGCAGCGCCAGGTAGTTGAGCAGGCCCTCGGGCAGGAAGCCGCGCTCGCGGTACAGGTTGAGGCTGGCCTGCGGGTCGCGCTTGGAGAGCTTCTTGTTGCCCTCGCCCATCACGTACGGCAGGTGGCCGAAGCGCGGGGTGGAGCCGTCGCCGACGCCGATCTCGGCCAGCGCGGCGTAGAGGGCGATCTGACGGGGCGTCGAGGAGAGCAGGTCCTCACCGCGGAGCACGTGGGTGATGCCCATCAGGGCGTCGTCCACCGGGTTGACCAGGGTGTAGAGCGGCGCGCCGTTGGCCCGGACGATGCCGTAGTCCGGCACGTTCTCCGGCTCGAAGCTGAGCTTCCCGCGGACCAGGTCGTCGAAGACGATGGTCGAGTCGGGCATCTTGAACCGCAGGATCGGCTGACGCCCCTCCTGCCGGTAGACCTCGACCTGATCGGCGGTCAGCTCGCGGCAGTGGCCGTCGTAGCCGGAGGCCTTGCCGGCCGCGCGGGCCGCCTCGCGGCGGGCGTCCAGCTCCTCGGTCGAGCAGTAGCAGCGGTAGGCGTGACCGCCCTCCTCCAGCCTGCGGGCGACGTCGGCGTAGATGTCCATCCGCTGCGACTGCCGGTACGGCTCGTGCGGGCCGCCGACCTCGGGGCCCTCGTCCCAGTCGAAGCCGAGCCAGCGCATCGCTTCCAGCAGCTGGTGGTACGAGTCCTCGGAGTCCCGGGCCGCGTCGGTGTCCTCGATCCGGAAGACCAGCTTGCCGCCGTGGTGGCGGGCGAAGGCCCAGTTGAAGAGGGCGGTCCTGACCAGGCCCACGTGCGGGTTGCCGGTCGGGGAGGGACAGAAACGGACCCGGACGGTCGGGTCCAGGTCAGCGGTGTTAGCCACGCTTGATCACCCTATTGGTGAGAGTGCCGATGCCTTCGATGGAGACGGCGACCTCGTCGCCGACGTTGATGGGGCCGACCCCGGCCGGGGTGCCGGTGAGGATGACGTCACCGGGCAGCAGGGTCATGGCCTCCGAGATGTGCACGATCAGCTCGGCGATCGAACGGACCATCAGGGAGGTCCGGCCGGTCTGCTTGAGCTCACCGTTGACGGTGCAGGTGATCGCCAGGTCGCTCGGGTCCAGCTCGGTCTCGATCCACGGACCGAGCGGGCAGGAGGTGTCGAAGCCCTTGGCACGGGCCCACTGGCCCTCGCGCTGCTGGACGTCGCGGGCGGTCACGTCGTTCGCGCAGGTGTAGCCGAAGATGATCTCGGGGACCCGCTCCAGCGGGACCTCGCGGCCCATCCGGCCGATCACCACGGCGAGTTCGGCCTCGTGCTGGACGTCCGAGGAGAACGGCGGGTACGCGATCGCCTCGGTCGGGCCGATCACGGCGGTGGACGGCTTGAAGAAGGTCAGCGGGACGTCCGGGACCTCGTTGCCGAGCTCCTTGGCGTGCGCCGCGTAGTTGCGGCCGACCGCGACCACCTTGTTCGGCAGGATCGGCGACAGCAGGCGGATGTCCTGCATCCGGTAGCTCTCGCCGCTGAGCTGCATCGAGACGATCGGGTGGCCGGCCAGGCCGTGCACCACCAGAGACTCGGGCTGGGCGGGGTCACCCTCCACCACGCCGAAGGAGACGCTGCCGGCGGCAGGGCTCCCTTCCCGGACAGAGAACCTGGCAATTCGCACGGTGGGGAGCCTCTCGGTCTGTCGGGCGCCGGCCTTACCGGGCCCTGCTCGAACGGTCCCCAGGCTATCGCGAGAGGGGCGCCGACCCGGCTGTCTGCCGCACGCCGGGCAGCTGGCCGAAGTCCTCGATCGAGGCCAGCGACGTCCGGCGCGGATTCGCGGTCGAGCCGCTCGCGAGCGTGGACGTGGTGGCCTGGTTCGCCGGCTGGGACATTGCGTCACACCTTCGGGTTCGGGGTCGCTCGCAGGAGTCGGCGACGGTGATTCTGGGCAGGCTGTCGCCTGGGCAACGCGCCCTAGGGTAGACGGTCCGGAAGTCCGATATCCGGAGCTCTTTCCACAGGCGTCCTGATCCCGGCTACATTTCCGGCTGTGATTTTGCTCACAAATTGACGAACAATGCCGTCATGTCGGGCATTTCGCACAGACGAGGCATTGCGACAATTCCGATATCTCGGACATTCAGGCACGTCTGCGACTCCGGGTGATCTACGGTCCAGTTGGCATGTATCAGGCGAGTGTCCGAAAAGGGTGGTATTCCGGGCCGGTTGTCGCACACTCCGTGAGACGGTGCGCGCAGTGGGTAGCCCAGGACACCGACAGGTAACGCCCCTTGTTGGACTTCTCCCGCTGTGCTGGAATGCGACGGAAAAACTCGACACCGCCCCATCCGCGCAAGCGGGGAGGGGCGCCCGGTCCAGAGGTTGCGACGCCAGTGCAGGGACGTTTCAAGAGGGGCAGCGGCGCCGCGGGAGACCCGGAGTCGCGTGAGCCCGTGGCAGGCCCCCACCAGGCAACGCCGCTCACCGGCCCCGGTGAGCAGATAGTCGGCGGCGGCGAGCCAGAGCCGCAGGACGGCCCGGAGGGCGCGGAGCATTCCGACCGCGGCCGCTCCCGGCTGCGCAACACGCTGACCAGGCGCCGGGCCACCGGTCTGCGCCGGTTCGCGATGCGCAACTGGCGAATCCGTACCCGCCTGATCGCCCTGCTGCTGCTCCCCGTGGTGGTCGCGCTGGTCCTGGGCGGCCTCCGGGTCGAGTCCTCGCTGCAGAACTCCAAGCAGCTCTCGCAGATGGCCAACCTCGCCGACCTGGCGAAGAAGGCCACCGCGCTGGCGAGCGCCCTGCAGACCGAGCGCGACATCAGCGCGGGCCCGCTCACCAACGGCGGCCCCGAGCGGGCGAAGGACGATGACATCGTCACCGCCCGGAAGAACTCGGACGCGCTGAGCAAGGCCTTCGCGACCAGCTCCGACAACTTCGACGAGCTCGACCTGGCCGGTGGCAAGGCCCTGCTGCTGCAGGTCCGCCGCGACCTGAACCAGCTCTCCGAGGCCCGCAGCAACGCCTACCGGGACCCGGACAACATCCAGGCGACGATCACCAACTACGACGTGATCATCAAGAACCTGCTGTCCATCACGCAGGACATCGCGATCGCGTCGAACTCGACCGAGCTGGTCAAGATCACCCGTGCGCTGCAGCAGTTCTCGCTGGCCAAGGAGAACACCTCCATGCAGCGCGCGCTGATCAGCGCCGCACTGGCCTTCCCCGGCCCCGAGGGACCGCACCTCAACTCCTCCGACGAGTCCTTCGGCATCCGGCTGCAGATCTCCGAGGGCAACGCGCTCACCAACTTCACCGCGATCTACGGTGACGGCGAGGCCCAGGCGCTCAACGCCGGGATGGCCCGCAACCAGCAGATCGCCGACTCGGACCGCTACACCAAGCGGGTGCTGAGCGCGAACGGCATCAAGCAGACCGAGCCGCTCTCGTACAAGCTCTGGTACGACCAGGCCAGCGTGAAGATCAACGCCCAGCAGAAGAGCGAGACCAAGCTGCTCGAGGCGCTGGACGGCAAGGCCGGCGAGCTCCAGGACGAGGCCGACACCGAGGCCCTGGTCAACGGTGCGCTGATCGCCCTGGTGCTGATCGTCGCCATCGCCGGCGCCGCCCTGGTGGCCCGTGGCATGGTGCGCTCGCTGACCCGGCTGCAGGTCGCGGCCGAGGATGTCGCCGAGCGCCGCCTGCCCGAGCTGGTCAAGACCCTCTCCGAGAGCGACCCGCACGACGTCGACGTCACCGTCGAACCGGTCGGTGTCGACTCGGCGGACGAGATCGGCCACGTGGCGCACGCCTTCGACATGGTGCACAAGCAGGCGGTCTCGCTGGCCGCCGAGCAGGCGCTGCTCCGAGGCAACATCAACGCGATGTTCACCAACCTCTCGCGCCGCAGCCAGGGCCTGATCCAGCGTCAGCTCTCGCTGATCTCCGAGCTGGAGAGCCGCGAGGCCGACCCGGACCAGCTGGCCAACCTGTTCAAGCTCGACCACCTCGCGACCCGTATGCGCCGTAACGGTGAGAACCTGCTCGTCCTCGCGGGCGAGGACCCGGGCCGCCGCTGGACCCGCCCCGTCCCGCTGGTCGACGTGCTCCGCGCCGCCGCCTCCGAGGTGGAGCAGTACGAGCGCATCGAACTCGCCTCGGTCCCGTCGGCCGAGGTCGCCGGACGCGTCGTCAACGACCTCGTCCACCTGCTCGCCGAGCTGCTGGAGAACGCCACCTCGTTCTCCAGCCCGCAGACCCGGGTCCGGGTCACCGGCCACGCGCTGCCGGACGGCCGGGTGCTGGTCGAGATCCACGACACCGGCATCGGCCTCTCCCCCGACGACCTGGCCGACATCAACGAGCGTCTTGCCAACCCGCCCGTGGTGGACGTCTCGGTCTCCCGCCGGATGGGCCTGTTCGTGGTCGGCCGGCTGTCGCTGCGACACGGCATCCGGATCCAGCTCCGCCCGAGCGACTCCGGCGGCACCACCGCGCTGGTCATGCTCCCGCTCGACGTCACCACTTCGGGTGACCGGCGCGGCCCCGGCCGCCCCGGCTCCGCCCAGGGCAAGCAGCAGCGCGGCGTCGGCCCGACGCCGCGTCAGCAGAACCGTCCGAACGTCGCCGAGGCGCTGGCCGGCCGTGGCGCGGCCGCGCTCGGCCAGGGTGGCCCCGGCGCCGCTCCGGCCGGTCGCCCGCAGCTTCAGGGTGGCCGCCCCGGCGGTCCTGGCGGCGCTCCTGCCGCACCCGGTACCGGCAGTCTGTTCGGCGCTCCCGCCGGTGCACTGCCGACCCGCGAGTCCGCCCAGCCGATGCGCGAGGGCGACGGGCAGCCGCCGCGTCGCGTCCCCGGCGCCTCCGGTGCGCCCGGCCTGCAGGGCCTGACCGGCCCCGGGGCCGGCCAGCAGCGCCGTACTCCGCAGGAGCAGGGCTTCGGCCAGGGTCAGGGCCGTCCCGGCCCCGGCCAGCAGCGTCGGCAGCCGGTCGGCGAGCCCACCGGGAACGCCGCCGACACCGCCTGGGCCGACCAGCCGCAGCACGGCCGGGCCACCTCGCCCGACCCCGCCCGGCGTCGTCCGCAGGAGCCGGCCCAGCGTCAGCCGTTCGGGCCGGGCGCCCCGCAGGCTCCCGCCCAGCAGCAGGTCCAGGCCCCGCAGCAGCAGGCTCCGGCCCCGCTGGAGTCCGGCACGCCGGACGGCACCGTGCAGTTCGCCCGGCCCCGGTTCGAGGCCAGCGAGATCGACCCGCGTGACCCGCTCGGGCTCGGGCTGGTCGAGCCGGTGCTGCCCACCGTGCCCACCCCGGCACCGCAGCAGCACGCCCCGCAGCCGCTGCCCCAGCCGGTCCAGCAGCAGCCGATGGCGCTGCCGACCGGGCCCGGCACGGAGGACACTCAGCAGTGGACGCGTCCGCAGGACGCACAGGCGGGCCGGCCTCGGCAGGCTCCGCAGCAGGGCCAGGGCCAGCGCCCGCAGCCCCAGGGCCCGCAGGGTCAGGGCGGCGGCCAGCCGCTGCCCGGCCGGGCCCGGACCGCGGACGGC
>NZ_JBFUMY010000026.1:0-47156 GCF_054049135.1 Kitasatospora sp. P5_F3
TCGAAGACGGCCGGGTCGGTGCCGTGCCGGTCCTCCATCTCGCGCAGGTCCTGGGCCTGCCGGTGCACGATCGCCTGCACCCGGCGGGCGATGTTCACGAACGCCCGCTGGGCCGACTCGCGCAGCCCCTCCTCGGCGTCGACCGCTTCGAGCACCGTCCGCAGCACGGCCTGCCTGGCCTGCTGGAAGCCGGGCGAGTCGGCGCCGGGGGACAGCTCGCGCAGCACGTCGTCCAGGAACTCACCGGCCTGCAGCCGGGCCACCGCCAGCGGCAGCACCTCGGCGAGCTGGACGGTCTCCGCCTCCTGGGCGGCCAACTGGCCTCTGAGCTCCGCCTCCTGGCGGGCCGCGCGTTCGCGCAGGGCGGTCAGCGCGCGGCCTCGGCGGGCCGCCTCGGTCGCCACCAGGGCAACCGCCAGGGTGGCCACCGCACCGCACCAACCAACGGCCGGCCGGGCCTCCTTGGCTATCAGGAAGGTGGCGACAACGGCTGCGGCCGCGGTCAACACCGTGGGCAGGAGCCATCCCAGCGCGCGCGCGGGGCGCAGATCTCCGGGCGTCTCTCCAGCACCAAGCATCAGCGTCCTCAACTGTCGGAAGGTGTACGGACATACGAGCCGCGTACCGGCCTTGGAAGGGCCTTTCCGGTCCTCGCCCACCTTGACGGACACGGGGTGGGCGCGGCTGGGCGGGAGTAGCATAGCCGGTTTTTCGGATCACCCTGACGGGTCCTCAACAGACTGATCGGCTACCATATTTGGGCCTTTCACGTGGCCTTTTGGGCGCAGATCACATGCAGATCACACTCGGACCGCACGGCGACGGCCCGCCGTCGGGGACGGCGGGCCGCGCATTCCGGTGCCGGGTCAGGGGGTCTGACCGCCCGAGGCGGGCTTCAGCTGGACCCAGCCCGCGGTGCTCGGCGCACCCTCCTCGTTCAGCAGGAAGACCATGTAGTAGCCGGGCGGCGCGGCGGCCGCCGAGGGCGGCGCCTGCAGCTCCAGGAAGTTGCCCCCGCGGCTCTTGATCCGCAGCTCCAGGTGGCGCTGGCTGGTGTTGACCGAGTGGGTCGCGGTGGTCGGGGCGAGCAGCACCGCGCGGGTCACGTCGTTGGGGGTGCTGCTGCTGACGGTGATCTTCTCGTTGTAGGTGACCGAGGGGTTGAACACCATGCCGAGGTTGGGCCGGCTGCCCTGGTGCAGGTAGGCCGGCTCGTAGATCTCGATGCTGCCGTTCATGTCGTCGCTGACGTCCGGGTCGTTGGCCAGCTGCTGGAGCTCGTCACCGGTCACCATCACCCGGCCGTCCGGCAGCACCACCGCGTTGGAGTGGTAGCCGCGCGGCAGCCGCTGGGCCGGGCCGAGCTTCCAGTTGCCGTTCTCGTCCCGGAGTTCGGTCTGCCGGTACTTCAGGTCGGCGTTCGGGTTGTACGTGCCGTTGCCGTAGTCCCGGATGTCGAAGGCGCCGTTGACGGTGAGCAGGGTGGCATCCGGGAGCAGCAGGGTGTCGTCCTGGGTACGGCCGAAGGCGCGCGGCTGCTGCTTGCTCCACTGGCCGCCGACCAGCTGGTAGGTGTTCGGGTCGTCGCGGTCACCGCCGAGCACCAGCACCGAGTCCGGGCCGCGGAAGCCGGCCGGCAGCGGGACGGCCGAGCCGTAGTTACGGCCGAAGCCCTGCGGCGGCGCCATCGCGCCCGGCGCCGGCGGGTTGTCCGGTCGGGCCGGCAGGGCGGTCCTGGTCTCGGAGTTGATGTCGAAGACCCACTGCTGGTCGGGGCTGCGGCCGAGCCCGTAGATCTTGCCGTCGCGCAGCGAGAACAGGTGCGGGTAGTCCCGCTTGAACGGGGCGTCCGCCTTGAACTTCCCGATCGACCAGCTCTCCGGCTTGTCGGTCTTCGCCACCGGCACCGCCTTGTCGAGAGCCGGGAAGCGCTCGACGATCGCGGTCGGGGTGCCCCAACCCAGCTCGGACTGGCCGGACATGATGAGCTGTCGGCCGTCCATGCCGGTCACCACGCTCGGGTACCAGCGGCCGACCGCCATGTCCTTGTTCTGGTACCAGACCTCCTGCCAGGGGTCGAAGACCAGCGAGAGCTTGGCACCGGAGCCGCCGTTGCCGCCCAGGTTGCCGCCGAAGACGCCGAGCATGCCGTTGGGCAGGAAGGAGTGCCCGGCGCAGAAGAACGGCGCGGGGCGCGGCTGGTTCAGCCCGTCCGGCATGTTCACCACCGGCGGGGTGACCTTGGTGAAGGCGCCGGTGCCGGTGCCCTTGGCCGGGTCCCAGAGGTACGCCCGGCCGGCGTTCTCCTTGCCGATCGTGTCGGTCGGCGCGGGCTCCTTCTGCGGGTTCTTCTCGATCCGCTCGAAGGAGAACAGCAGCACCTTGCCGGTGGGCAGTTGGGCGATGTGCGCGGCGAAGTCGGGGGACTGGAAGTACTCCCGGAACTGCCCGGACTCACTGGGGTCGAAGCCCAGGTTGGCGGCGGCCTGGGACTCCCCCAGTGCCTTCAGCCGTTCGGTCCGGGTGGACTGCGGGTACTCGCCGACCGCGGCCAGCATCTTCCTGGTCAGGGCGTGTTCCTGGGCGTGCTCCTCGCCGAGCACCGCCGCCTCGTCCGGATCGGCCTTGGCCTTGCCGTCGGCCTTACTGCCGGCCGGGGCGGCAGCCGGAGCCCCGGCCGGGGTGTCGGCGTGGGAGTCGGCGTGGGTGCCGGCGGTCGGGTCGTTGCCATGGGCGGCGACCGGACCGGCCACCGAGACGGTCAGCGCGGTGGCGGCACAGACCGCCACCGCGGCCGCGAGCAGCCGCCGGGGGACGGGCGGATTCCTGCGGGACATGGGACTCCTAGCGAAGCTGGGACTGATGAGCCGAGGCGCCGGCGGGAGCGGACGCACCGTCACTCAGTGTTGATTCGTTCACGACTGACTGTCACTTCGGAACGCGCTCCCGGGTGAGCCGGTCCGACCATTCGGCCGGTCGAGTCATTCCGGGCCGAAGCCCTATTGCCGTTCGCATGCATACCGTAGCGTCTCCGTTGCTCCGTGTAACCACCTGACCACCGGGAGGCACCATGCCGACTGAGCTGAAGCTGCGTGAGAGCGAAGACATCCAGGGCGACGTGATCGCCGGTTTCAAGAAGGACCAGATGACCCTGCTGTTCCTCAAGTTCGAGGACGCGGCCAGGGCCCGGACGTGGGTGCGGCAGCTGGAGCCGCAGATCTCCACCACCAGACAGGTCGCCGCGTTCAACGCGGCGTTCCGCAGAGCCAGGCAGGCCTCGGGCGGCGACGATCCGCAGAAGCTCAGAGCGACCTGGATGAACGTCAGTTTCACCTACGAGGGCCTCAAGCAGCTCACCGGAAAGGAGCCGCTCCCCTCGGTGCCCGCGGGCGGCACCCTGGAGGCCTTCAAGCAGGGTTCGGACAAGCGCACGCTGGGCGACGTCGGCGACAGCTCCCCGGCCAACTGGCTGTTCGGCGACGGCAAGGGCCAGACCGTGCACGCGGTGCTGACCATCGCCTCGGACACCCTCCAGGACTTGCAGGCCGCCGTCACCGCCCAGCGGGAGGCGACCGCCCAGGCCAAGATCGTGATCGTCTTCCAGCAGAACGGCGCGACCCTGACCGGCACCCGCCGGGGCAAGGAGCACTTCGGCTTCAAGGACGGCGTGAGCGAGCCCGCCGTCCAGGGCTTCGACGAACCCGACCCGGAGAAGCCCGAGTACGAGAAGGGCAAGCCGGGCACCCGGCTGATCCCGGCGGGCGAGTTCGTGGTCGGGCACCCCCGGATCGGCGGTATCCCGTACGACCCGATGCCGGACTGGACCGAGAACGGCAGCTTCCATGTGGTCCGCCGGCTGGCCCAGGACGTCCCCGGCTGGTGGGCCCAGATCTCCGCCCAGCTCAAGGTGCTGAAGAAGGCCAAGGTGGTGCCGGACGAGGCCACCCCCGAGTGGCTGGCCGCCCGGGTGGTCGGCCGTTGGCGGTCGGGCACGCCGGTGGCCAAGTGCCCGAACGCCGACCGGCCGTTCAACTCGATGTCCGGCGAGGACAACGACTTCGGCTTCCGGAACGACCCGGAGGGCTTCACCACCCCGCTCTTCTCCCACCTGCGCAAGACCAACCCCCGGGACGGTCTGCAGGAGCGCCCGGGCTCCGAGCCGTTCCCGGAGAACCCGGTGATGGACCGTCGGCGGATCATGCGCCGGGGCTCCCCGTACGGCGCGCCCTTCGACCCGGCCTCCGAGGGGCCCGGCGGCCCCGACGACCCGCGCGGGCTGCTGTTCGTCAGCTACCAGTCCGACCTGGTCGAGCAGTTCGAGTTCATCCAGAAGGCCTGGATCAACAACGTGGACTTCCCGCCGAACCGGCCCAACAAGCCGGGCCCCGACCCGGACGTCGGCCCGACCGGCACGGTCAGCTGGGAGTCGCCCGGCGCCTCCACCGAGCTGACGTTCAACCAGTTCGTCACCACCGAGGGCTCGGTGTACGGCTTCGCGCCCTCGCTGACCACCCTGCGACTGCTCGGCGACGGGCGGCTGACCGACAAGCTGCCCAGCACCGTCCGGCCGACCGACGCCTTCCTGGCCGTTCCCGACCTCTACCGGCAGGGCGGCAAGAGCTGGTTCTGGGCCTACGGGACGGGCAGTTCCGGCCCGGTCGCCCGGACCATCTCGATCGCCGACGGCGCCGAGCACCACGACAAGGTGGAGCGGCCCGACCGGCCGCTCTCCACCTGGCCGCAGATCTACACCGGGGTCGACCGGGTGGACGCGGTGCTCCCGGTGCCGGACGAGCAGCGGAAGAACGGCCGCAGCCGGTTCTGGCTGTTCCACACCACCGAGGGCCGCCAGGTCTACCGGCTGATCTCGATCGCCGACCGGGCCGAGTCCGGCCTGCCGCCGGACCAGGCGGGCACGGTCGACCGGGGTGACCGTCCGATCACGGCCTGGGCCTCGTTCGACGGCATCCAGCAGGTGGACGCCTTCCTCCCGGTGCCCGACCAGCAGCGGGAGAACGGCAAGAGCTGGTACTGGGTCTTCCACACCTTCATGGGCCAGCAGGTCTACCGGCTGATCTCGATCGCCGACGGCAGTGCGCACACCGACCTGATCGAGCGTGGTGACCGCTCGATCTCGCTCTGGCAGTCGCTGGCCGGGATCAGCAGGGTGGACGAGTTCCTGGCCCTGCCGGACATGCAACTGGTCAACGGGTTCAGCCTGTTCTGGGTGTTCCACCAGGACAGGTACCGGATCATCTCGATCAAGAGCGGCGCCGGGCATCCGGACCAGGAGGCGGTCGCCGACCGGGCACTGACGCTCTGGACCTCGCTCACCAGCTGACGCCTCCTCATCCCGTACGGGATGTGGCAGCCCTCAGCTCGGTCGCGACTGTTCGCCGGGGCCGTCCGGTACGGCGGCGGCCACCTCGGCCGGCCGGTCCTGCATCAGCAGGTGGCCGGCCGGGCCGGCGGGCTGCGGAGCTGGGCACCGGGCCGGCCTGATCACCGCCGCGGGCCGGTACCGACCGGCGCCGGAACCGATTCGGAGCTTCCCGCCGGACCGTGTATTGTTCTCGGGGTCAGACAGGCGCCGCTAGCTCAGTTGGTTAGAGCAGCTGACTCTTAATCAGCGGGTCCGGGGTTCGAGTCCCTGGCGGCGCACAGACGGTCGGAAGGCCCCTCACTTCGGTGAGGGGCCTTCCGGCGTTTCCGCTCCGGAGCGGGCGGTCGGCCTGTCCAATGGACGACAGCGGCCCAGCAGAACAGGGGCCACCCCAGCAGAGGAGCACACCCCATGCCGAACCCCGCCCAGGGCCACCGGATCGACCTGGTCCACCCCGAGCAGACCGTGACGGTACGGATCGACGGCACCAAGGTCGCCAAGTCGAGCCGCCCGCTGGCGCTGTTCGAGACCGGCCTGCCGGTCCGTTACTACCTGCCGCCGCAGGATGTCGATCTGACGCTGTTCCAGCCGAGCGTGACGCACACCACCTGCCCGTTCAAGGGCGAGGCCTCCTACTGGTCGTTCGGCGACCGGGCCGACGTGGCCTGGTACTACCCGGAGCCACTGGACTCGGTGGCGGCGATCGCCGGGTACATCTGCTTCTACGACACCGTCGCCGAGCTGAGCGTGGAGGGCGAGCTCCCCGGACGGTAAGCCCGGCGTAAGAAAAAACGGGACAAAGGTCCCTAACATCTCCCATACCGTTCGGGGCAGGCTGGGACGGATCGTCTGAATCCGACCGCGTGAGCAACCGTCACAGGTCTCGCAGGAAAGGCCTCCCGTTGCCCCGCACTGCCCCGAACGGTCCCCGTCCGCGCCCCCGGAAGCCCGGTGGCTCCCGTCCCCGCCGGACCGGTTGGCGTCGGCTGATACCGACCTGGCGGTTCACCCTGGTCGGCACGCTGGTCTGCACGGTGCTCGGGGTCGGCCTGTTCGCGCTCGGGCTGACGCTGGTGAAGGTGCCGGACGCGCACGCGCAGGCCACCGCGCAGAGCAACACCTGGCTCTACCAGGACGGCACCCTGCTGGCACGGACCGGGCAGACCAACCGGCAGAACGTCGGCCTGGACAAGATCTCCCAGGACGCCCAGCACGCCGCGCTCGCCGCCGAGGACCGGAACTTCTACCACGAGGGCGCGGTCAACCTGAAGGGCCTGACCCGGGCGGCGTTCAACACCGCCACCGGTGGCAGCACCCAGGGCGGCTCGACGATCACCCAGCAGTACGTCAAGAACACCTACCTGAACCAGAAGCAGACCGTCACCCGCAAGGTGAAGGAGCTGTTCATCGCGCTCAAGGTGGACGCCACCGAGACCAAGGACGAGGTGCTGGCCGGCTACCTCAACACCTCCTACTACGGTCGCGGCGCGTATGGCATCCAGGCCGCCGCCCAGGCGTACTACGGCATCGACGCCACCCAGCTGAACCCCGCGCAGGGCGCCTACCTGGCCGCCCTGCTCAACGCGCCGAGCGCGTACGACGTCTCGACCGCCACCCCCACCGGCAAGCAGAACGCCACCAACCGGTGGAACTACGTGCTCGACGCGATGGTGCAGGAGAACTGGCTCTCCGCCACCGACCGCGCCGCGATCACCTTCCCCGAGGTGAAGGAGCCGAAGAGCGCCCCCGGTCTGGCCGGCCAGGCCGGTTATCTGGTGACCGCCGCGACCGAGTACCTCACCGCGCACAACGTGCTCACCGACGCCCAGCTCGCCCAGGGCGGCTACACCATCAAGCTGACCGTGGACCCGAAGCGGCAGCAGGACCTGGACGCCGCCGTCCGCAGCCAGCTCACCGACCGGCTCAAGCCGGACAGCCGGCCGGTGGACGCCGCCGCGCAGGCCGGTGCGGTCTCGCTGGACCCGAAGACCGGGGCGGTGGTCGCGCTGTACGGCGGGCAGGACGCCACCAAGCACTGGATCGACAACGCCACCCGGCAGGACTACCAGGCCGGTTCGACCTTCAAGGCGATCGCGCTGGCCGCCGCGCTGGACTCCGGCGCGGAGACCCAGTCCGGACAGACCGTCACCCCGCAGACCGTGTACGACGGCCGGAGCAAGCGGCCGGTGGTGGGCGGTCGCGGCACGCCGTACGCGCCGCCGAACGACGGCAACAAGAGCTACGGGCAGATCACCCTGCAGCAGGCCACCGACTGGTCGGTGAACTCGGCCTTCGCCCAACTCGCCCAGGACACCGGGCTGGAGAAGGTCCGGGAGACCGCCGTCGCACTCGGCCTGCCGGCCGACACCCCCGAGCTGAAGGCGCTCTCCTCGATCTCGCTCGGCACCTCCACGCCGAGCGTGCTGGACATGGCCGGGGTGTACGCCACCCTGGACAACGGCGGCAAGCAGACCACCCCCTGGCTGGTGAAGTCGCTGGAGCACGAGGGCGAGAACGTCGCGCTGCCCGCACCCAAGACCACCCAGGCGATCAGCGAGGAGACCGCCAGGACCGTCACCTCGATGCTCCAGGGCGTGGTGAGCGACCCGGGCGGCACCGGGTACCGAGCAAAGGAACTCGACCGGCCGGCCGCCGGCAAGACCGGCACCACCGACGACCTCAAGTCGGTCTGGTTCGCCGGCTACACCCCTGAACTGGTCACCACCGTCGCCCTGTTCGGCCAGGACCCGGTCAGCGGCAAGCAGGTCTCGCTGGACGGGACCGGCGGCGCCGCCGGTGCGGCGGGCGGCAACTTCCCGGCCCGGATCTGGACCGCCTACATGACGGCGGCGCTGGACGGACAGCCCGTCACCGAGTTCCCCGAGCCGACGGGCGGCCGGAGCTGGTCCACCGAACCCTCCTCGACCCCGTCCTCGACGCCGTCCAGCACCCCGAGCAGCACGCCCTCGATCCCGGCCGAGCAGCCGTCGACCCCGGTCGACCCTGACCCGTCCAGCCCGACATCGACGCCCACACCCACCCCCACGCCGAAGCCCACCCCGACGCCGACGCCCACGCCGACCCGGTCGCCCTCCCCGACTCCGCCGGACCCGACCCGGGAGCCGACGACCGACGGCGCGGCCTCACCCAAGGCGGTGCCGACGGGCTGACCGTCGCTCCACGCCTGGCAGGACCGTCGGGCATGGACACCCCTTACCCGACAGTGGGTCGGACTGGCACAATGCGTCGGTGCACAGCTCCTCATCGCCACTCCCTCAGGTCTCCTGGCTCTCCCCCCGGTCGCTCGGCCTCTCGCTCGCCCTGATCTCGGCGCTCGCCTTCGGCGGCTCCGGCACGGCGGCCAAACCGCTGATCGAAGCGGGGCTCTCCCCGCTGCACGTGGTCTGGCTCCGGGTCACCGGTGCGGCGGTGGTGCTGCTCCCGCTCGCGTACAAGCACCGGGACGCGGTGCGGCGCCGGCCCCGGCTGATGATCGGCTTCGGGCTGCTCGCGGTGGCCGGGGTGCAGGCCTGCTACTTCGCCTCGATCTCCCGGATCCCGGTCGGGGTGGCGCTGCTGATCGAGTACCTCGGGCCGCTGCTGCTGCTCGGCTACCTCAAGTTCGTCCAGCGCAAGCCGGTCTCCCGGGCCGCCACCATCGGCGCCGGGGTCGCGGTGGCGGGCCTGGCCTGCGTGGTCGAGGTCTGGCACGGGCTGGCGTTCGACGCGCTCGGCGTCCTGTTCGGGCTCGGCGCCGCCTGCTGTCAGGTCGGCTACTTCCTGCTCGCCGACGCCGGCCGGCAGGGCGACAGCCCGGTCGACCCGATGGCGATCAGCGCGTACGGCCTGCTGATCGGTGCCGTCGCCCTGACCGCGTTCACCCAGCCGTGGACGGCGGACTGGAGCGTGCTCGGCGGTGATGTGGTGATGAACGGGCGGGTGCTGCCCGCCGCCCTGGCCGCCGGCTGGATGGTGCTGATCGCCACCGTGCTCGCGTACCTGACCGGCGTGGTCTCGGTGCAGTTCCTCTCCCCGGCGGTGGCCGCCGTGGTGGCCAATCTGGAGGCCGTGGTCGCCACCGTGGCCGCCTGGTTCCTGCTCGGCGAACGGCTCGGCGGCTGGCAGCTGGCCGGCGGCGTGCTGGTGCTGATCGGCGCCTTCACCGCCCAGACCAGCCGGCCCGCCGAGCTCACCCCGGAGACGGCGCAGCCGCCCGCCGAGCGCAGCGTGGCGGGCCGCCGGGGCTGACGCCGGCTCGGGGCTCGGGCTCGGGAGCCGGGCTCGGGGCTCGGGCTTCGGGGCTCGGGCTTCGGGGGCTGGTCAGGCGTCGGCTACCGGACGAAGGTCACTTGCCGACCCAGCCGAACCAGTCCAGGTGACCCAGCGGCCAGACGACCGCCGACGCCGGGCCGACCACGTCGGACACCGGGACGGCACCGGCCCCCGGGCCGCCTTGGTGGTAGCGGGAGTCGGCCGAGTCGCTGCGGTGGTCGCCCTCCACCCAGACATACCCCTTCGGGACGGTGACCGGGCCGAAGTCCAGACCGGAGCAGGAGTCGTTGCCCGGGTGCAGGTACGGCTCGGACACCGGTGCGCCGTTCACCGTGAGGGTCTTGCCGGTGCACCGGACGGTCTCACCACCGGTCGCGATCACCCGCTTGACCAGGTAGTTGTCGTCCTTCGGCGGCAGCAGGCCGACAAAGCTGAGCGTGCTGCCGACCACGTCCGAGAACGCGTTGTCGGCGGTCGGCTGCCTCGGCAGCCAGCCGCCCGGGTCCTTGAACACCACGGGCTCGCCGGGCTTGGGCTCCCAGCCCAGCAGGGGTGCCATCTTGTTGACGGCGACCCGGTCACCGATCCGCAGGGTGTTCTCCATCGAACCGGACGGGATGCTGAACACCTGGAACAGGCAGGTCTTGATGGCCAGCGCGATCACCAGGCCGAGCACGATCATCGCGGGGAACTCGACCCACCAGGGCAGCCGACGGCGACGTCCGTCGGCCTTGGCTTTGGCCTTGGTCCTGGCCTTGCCGCCGGTCCCGGTGAGGTGGTGCTGTGCGCTGTGCTCGGCGGCGGGGGTCGACGTCTCCACCACCGGGCCGGACTGGGGAAGGGTCACGGATCAGGCCGCCTGCGGGCCGGAGCCCGGTGCGGACTCGGTCGGCGCGGCCAACGCCGCTCGCCTGGTGCCGTCCTGCTGCTTGGACTGGGGCTTTTGGGGCTGGGACTTCCTGGCCATCGCGCTGTACTGCCTTTCCGGAGGTCCGGGGGAGAACAGCACGCTAACGCCGCACAGGAACTGTCGCGAAATCAGACATTTAGCCACCGCAGACAGATTAGGGTGGCTCGCGGGGTTTGTCGGGCCGCAGGAACGGGCCCGGGCCGCCTCAGGACTGGGCGATCGCCTCGTGGTGCCTGATCACCTCGGCGATGATGAAGTTCAGGAACTTCTCCGCGAACACCGGATCCAGGTGCGCGCCTGCGGCGAGTTCCCGCAGCCGGGCGATCTGCGCCCGCTCCCTGGCCGGATCGGCGGGCGGCAGCTTGTGCTCGGCCTTGAGCCGGCCGACCCGCTGGGTCGCCTTGAACCGCTCGGCCAGCATGTGGACCACGGCGGCGTCGATGTTGTCGATGCTCTCGCGCAGGCTGACCAGCTCGGCCCGGACCGACTCGGCGATCCCACCGTTCCCGTCGGCGGCGGCGCCGGTGGCGGCCGTGGAACTGGCCTTGGAACCGGCCGAGGAACCGGCGGGGGTGGCGGCGGAGTTCGTGGACTGATCCGTCATCGGGGTGGCTCCGGAGCTAGCTGACTGGGCTCTCGCAATCTAACAGTGCGGCCACCTGACCAGCCCGGAGTGTGTCACCTTCGTCCGCCATGTGGACACGACGGCGGACCGGTTAACCGGCTTTCAGGACTTCGTGTGGTGTTCGACACGTAGGCTGAACGCGGCATGACCGGAACTGACGGACCATCAGTCCCCCAGCACAGGAGGTACCTGAACATGGCAGCCACCCGTACCGCGCGCACCGCCTGGGAAGGCAATCTGCTCGAAGGCAAGGGCGAGGTCACCTTCGCCTCCTCCGCCATCGGCAAGTTCCCGGTCTCATGGCCCGCCCGCACGGATGAGGCGGCGAACGGGAGGACCAGCCCCGAGGAGCTCATCGCGGCCGCGCACTCGGCCTGCTTCTCGATGGGCCTCTCGCACGCCCTGGCAGGCGCGGGCACCCCGCCCACCGCTCTGGACACCCAGGCCGACGTCACCTTCCAGCCGGGCGCCGGGATCACCGGCATCCACCTGACCGTCGTCGGCCAGGTCCCCGGCATCGACGAGGCTGCCTTCGTGAAGGCCGCCGAGGACGCCAAGGTCAACTGCCCGGTGAGCAAGGCGATGACCGGCACCACCATCACGCTGACCGCGACGCTCGCCTGACGCTGCTCGCCGTCACACCGCTCCCTGACTCTCCGTCCGACAAGTAATGCTGTCTGACGAGAGGGACGGAAGGGGGCGCCGTCACGTACCGGCACGGTTGCCGCGAAACCTGACGAATCACCCTGGCGGCGGTCGCCGTTGCAACTGCGCGCGTCCTATGATCACGGCAGCGCCCTGCTTCCTTGCCGAACGCCATCCACCCGCGTTCTCCGCACCGAACGTCGACCGAACGTCGAGGGCCTCACAGAGCGGTGAGCCGGCCACTGCGGTGCGGTCGGCGGGAGCAGCATCAGCAGCGGACGGGAGCATGCCGTGCCGGGTCGGAACGAGGGGACCGACCGTTTCTGCCCGGTCTGCTCCGGACCACTGGGCCTGGGCGACAGCGGCCCGGACTCACTCGTCGACGCGCTCCAGGCCAGCGAATCCCGTTTCCGCGCGGCCTTCGCCGACGCCGGGATCGGCATGGCCCTGATCGGCTCAGACGACCGGATCATCGAGGCCAACCCGGCCTTCGCCGCCATGATCGGCCATGAGGCACCTGACCTGGTGCGGACGCACATCCACGAGATCATCGACCCCGAGGACACTCCCCGGCGGCTCTATCTGGAGCTGCTCCGCGGCGAGCGTGACCGACTGCGGGTGGAGAAGCAGCTCAAGCACCGCGAAGGTCACGTGGTCTGGAGCAACGTGACCATCTCGCTGATCCGGGACGGCGCCGGGCACCCGATGTACACCCTCGCCATGGTCGAGGACGTGACCGAGCAGCGGCTGCTCGGCGACCAGCTCGCCTACCAGGCGATGCACGACCCGCTGACCCGACTGCCTAACCGCACCCTCTTCTTCGAGCGGCTCAACGCACTCTTCGGGCCCGGTCAGCTCGCCGAAGCCACCGAGGCTCCCGATTCCGCTGATGTTCCCGTGCCCGATCCGGTCGGTCCCGGCGAGCTGGACGGCTCGGCGAGGCCGGACGGTCCGGACGGGCTCCCCGAGCTGACCGGGCTCTCCGGTCAGGGCAAGCGGGTCGGTCTCTGTTACGTGGACCTGGACGGCTTCGCGGCGATCAACGAGACCCTCGGGCACCATGTCGGCGACGAGCTCCTGGTGGCGGTGGCCGCCCGGCTGGAGCACGGCTTCGCCCGGGGCGACGGCCGACTGGTGGCCCGGCTGGGCGGCGACGAGTTCGCCGTGCTGGTCTGCGACAGCGACGGGAGCGAGCAGCTGACCACGCTCGCCGCCGAGCTGATCAAGAAGCTGGAGGAGCCGTTCGACGTGGCCGGCCAGCAGCTGGTGGTGACCGCGAGCGTCGGGGTGGTCGAGCGTCGGATCGTCGAGACCACCCCCACCGACCTGCTGAAGGACGCCGACGCCACGCTCTACTGGTCCAAGGCGGACGGCCGGGCCCGCTGGACGCTCTACGACCCGGACCGCGGCGCCCACCAGCTGACCAGGCAGCGGCTGGCCACCGCGCTGCGACCGGCACTGGAGCGCGGCGAGTTCACCGTCGAGTACCAGCCGCTGGTGGGACTGGCCGACGGCACCGTGCACGGCGCCGAGGCGCTGGTCCGCTGGCGGCACCCCCGGTACGGGACGCTCTCCCCCGACCGTTTCATCCCGCTCGCCGAGGAGTCCGGCGCCATCGTGCCGCTGGGCAAGTGGGTGTTGGAGGAGTCCTGCCGGCAGGCCAAGCGCTGGCTGCTGGAGTTCCCCGACGCCGAGACCTTCGTCAGCGTCAACCTGGCGGCTCGTCAGATCTGGGACTCCGACGTGGTGGCCGACGTCGCCCAGGCACTGAAGCTCACCGGCCTGCCCGCCCGGCTGCTCCAGCTGGAGATCACCGAGAGCGCGGTGCTCGGCCCCGGCGGCCGCCCGGTCCAGGCGCTCCAGGCGCTGGCGGACATGGGCATCCGGATCGCCATCGACGACTTCGGCACCGGGTACTCCAACCTCGCCTACCTGTCCCGGCTGCCGGTGCACGTGCTCAAGTTGGACGGCAGCTTCATCGAGGGCTTCCGCGACCCGGCTCCGGGCGGGCGCCCGGACAGTCGCTTCCGGCGCACCGACGCGGACGAGCAGATCGTCGGCGCGATGGTCCAGCTGGCACACGCGCTCGGCCTGACCGTGACGGCCGAGGGCATCGAGAACGCCTCCCAGGCCGAACGCCTACGGCTCACCGGCTGCGACACCGCCCAGGGCTGGTACTTCGCCCGGCCGGGCGAGGCCGAGCGGATCGCGGCCATACTGCGCGAGGGTCGCGTCCGCTCGGCCTGACGGGCCGTCGTGGCTACCGGCCGTCAGCTATCGCTCAACCCGTACGCCTCCGCGATCAGCCCGTACGAGCGCTGCCGCGCCTCGTGACCGTGGATGTGCGAGGTCACCATCAGCTCCTGGGCACCCGTCCGCTTGCGCAGCGCCTCCAACCCGTCGGCCACCTCGCCCGGGGCACCGAGTACGACATTGGCGAGCCAGGCGTCCAGGAACTCGGCCTCGGCCGGGCTGTACGGGTACTGCTCCGCCTCGTCCGGGGTCGGAATCAGTCCCGGTGTGCCCCGGCGCAGCCGGAGCATGGCCAGCCCCGCCGACCGGGCCAGCCGCCTGGCCTGCCGCTCGTCGTCGGCCGCCACCGCGCTCACCCCGATCAGCGCGTACGGCTCGTCCAGGACGGCCGAGGGACGGAAGGACGAGCGGTAGAGGTCGAGCGCGGGGACGGTGTTGGCCGCGCTGAAGTGGTGCGCGAAGGCGAACGGCAGGCCGAGCCGCCCCGCCAGCTGGGCGCTGAAGCCGGACGAACCGAGCAGCCAGACCGGCGGTCGCCCGTCCCCCTGGGGTACGGCGCTGAGCCTGGCGTACGGGTGCCCGTCCGGGAAGTCGCCGTCCATGAAGTGCAGCAGCTCCGAGAGCTGCTGCGGGAAGTCGTCCGGACTGTCCGCCACACCCCGGCGCAGCGCGCGGGCGGTGGCCGGGTCGGTGCCGGGCGCCCGGCCGAGGCCGAGGTCGATCCGGCCCGGGTGCAGCGACTCCAGCAGGCCGAACTGCTCCGCGATGGCCAGCGGCGCGTGGTTGGGCAGCATCACTCCGCCGGAACCGAGCCGAAGGGTGCGGGTGTGCGCGCCGAGGTGGGCCAGCAGCACGGCCGGGGTGGAACTGGCGACTCCGGGCATCCCGTGGTGCTCGGCCACCCAGAAGCGGTGGTAGCCCCAGCGCTCGGCGTTGCGGGCCAGCTCGGTGGTGGCCCCCAGTGCCTCGCTGGACGAGTAGCCGACGCCGATCGTCGCGAGGTCGAGGATGGAGAGCGGGGCCGGGGCGGTGCCCCGGGCCACGCCACGGATGGGGTCGGCGGGCGGGGCCGGCGGTGTGCTCGCCTGCGGCTCGTCCTCGGAGGTCATGCCGGGGTTCTCCCTTCTGACAGGTGCGGGGTATCCGTTCCTGCCGTCGGGACTCAACCAACCGAGCCGGGTGGCCTCCTGTTCCCGGCGGGCGGGCTCGACCGCCGTCGGCCGGGCCGGGCCGGGAGTCACCGATCCTCCGGCCCACCACCCGTTGGTGAGCTGACGATCCGACAGCACCCTTCACCAGGTGGTGAATTAGGGGTGGCGAATTGACGCCAGCGCGAGAAGTCGCCAGCCGTAGGACTCGCGCCGCCGCAATCCCTTCGGGCAGGCTTTCCGATCAGTGGGGCAGTGCATCAGCACGCCCACTCCCACCTGCAAGGTCGGCGGGCTGGACCAGTTCCGCTGGACCCCTGTGAGCCCCTGGAGCGGCACCCCGCCTCAGGGGCTCACGCCAATCCGGACGCGCTCCCCGGGCGGCTGCCGGCTCACCCGGGGCCATATCGTGACACCCGACACACGGGGGTGCTTCAGGGCATGAAACGTCAACCCGCTAGCGTTTACCCCCGTAGTCACTGGGACACCTCCCGGAGACTTGTTGAGGGAGCATCGCCTTGGACGCCGCAGCGCTGGTAGGGCCGGTATGGATCTGCGTACTCGCGCTCTTTGCCGTACTCGGTGACGCCTTCCTGCCCTTCCTCCCGAGCGGCACCCTGGTGATCCTGGCCGTCCTGAACACCGCCGAGGTGGACGGTGCACCGCTGCTGCTCGCGGCCGGTGTCGCGGTGGCTTCCTTCCTGGGCGACTTCGTTCTGCTGAATCTCGCCCGCCGCGGTTCGCCCCGGGTGCAACGTCGGCTCGACGACCGCCCCGAACTGGCGGCCAGCGTCGAACGGCTGCAGCAGTACTTCAGCGGGCAGACCAGTCGGACGGCCGCCGCCGTGGTGATCGTGGCCCGCTTCGTCCCGGCCGGGCGGACCGTGCTCGACCTGGCCGTCGGCCACTCCGCCTCCTCCTCGCGCCGCTTCCTCCGGATGTCGGCGCTGGCCGCGCTGATCTGGGCCTCGTACATCGTGAGTCTGGGCTGGCTGAACAGCCACTGGTTCAACACCGACTGGCTGAGCCTGGCGGTCTCCTGTGTCGCGGCGACCGCGATCAGCACCACGGTGGCCCGGCTGGTACGCCGTCGGCGCCGCGAGCTCGCGCTCACCTGACACTCCCCCAGTTCGACGCTCCGGGCGGGTTTCCCGCCGGCCGGGCTTCCGCCGACCGTCTCCCCTCGGGTGGTGTTCCGGAGAACTGTCCCAAGACTGCAACAGTGCTCCTATCGTGGAGCCGGACGCCCCTTGACTGCGTGTTGTCCCGCAGTGAAGGGGCTTTGAAGTGCTCTCATCCCGCATGGCATGCTGGCGATGAAATATCCATCAATATCCGATTTCTCCGCGTGGACTGTCGGATGCACTACGGCTGGGGAGACCATGGGCAGCATCTCGCGCAGGACCGTGCTCAGCGCCACCGCGGCCACCGCCGCCCTCGGAGCGGTGGCCGCCTGTGGTGACAGTGGCTCCGGGACCGGCGGTTCGGGAGCCGACACGTCCAAGCCGGGCAGCCCGGCGGCGAGCGGCGGTTCGAGCACCGCGCCGGTGAAGGGCAAGCCGATCGGGGACGGCTCCGCATCGGACACCGGGGCTCAGCCCAACCAGCCGAAGCCCGAGAAGCTCAAGCCCGGTGAGCGTCCGCCGCAGTTCGTGGTCTTCTCCTGGGACGGCGCCGGCGGCACCGACGACAACCAGTTCCCGAGGTTCCTCAAGCTGGCCGAGCAGTACAAGGCCACCATGACCTTCTTCCTCTCCGGCATCTACACGCTGCCGAAGAGCAAGTCGAACCTCTACCACCCGCCGCAGCACTCGGTCGGCGCGTCCGACATCCCGTTCCTCTCCGACAACGCGGTGAAGAGCACCATCAAGCTGATCAGCCAGGCCTGGCTGGCCGGGCACGAGATCGGCACGCACTTCAACGGGCACTTCTGCTCCACCCGCTCCGACGGCAACGGCGTCAACAAGTGGAGCCCCGACGACTGGCAGAGCGAGATCGACCAGGCCGTCTCCTTCGTCACCCAGTGGAAGACCAACACCGGCTTCACCGACGTCGACCCGCTCCCCTTCGACTACAAGAAGGAGCTGATCGGCGCTCGGACCCCGTGTCTGGAGGGCCAGAAGACGCTGCTGCCGACGGCGGTCAAGCTGGGCTGGAAGTACGACGCCAGCTCGCCGGGCGGCCTGCAGATCTGGCCGCAGAAGGTGCAGGACGGGAAGATCTGGGACTTCCCGCTGCAGTCCATCCCGTTCCCCGGGCACAGCTTCCAGGTGCTCTCGATGGACTACAACATCCTGGCCAACCAGTCCGCGGGCAGCACGAAGGGTGACCCGGCCAAGTACGACGCCTGGCGCACCCAGGCCAAGGACGCCTACCTGGCCGGCTTCGACCGCGCCTACAACTCCAACCGCGCGCCGCTGTTCATCGGCAACCACTTCGAGCAGTGGAACGGCGGCATCTACATGGACGCCGTCGAGGAGGCGCTCAAGGTGATCGCGGGCAAGCCCGAGGTCCGGCTGGTGTCGTTCCGTCAGCTGGTCGAGTGGCTGGAGGTCCAGGACCAGTCGACACTGCGGAAGCTGCGGACCCTCGGCGTGGGGAAGGCTCCCGCGGAGGGCTGGCCCTCCTTCCTCGGCTCGGCGGGCTGACGCCCGGGGGTTCCTCCCGGCGAGTGCCGCCGCGGTGAAGACGGACAGTTGACGGTGAGTCAGACCATGACATCCGTCATCCGGATGTCATCACCGGCGGCACTGCCGGGCGGTACCCCTGTCGCGGGATTCTCATGGAGGCAGCAGACAGCCGCCGGGGAATCATCGGACAGGGGAGACAGTGATGGCACTGACCACCAGCACTCGGATCGACGGCAGCGCCCGTACCGACGGCGGCACTCGGACCGACTCCGCGGCCACTGACGCACGCGGCACCGGGGTGGACCCGAGGATCGCCGGGCTCGCACCGCTCGCCGTCGACGTGGCGCTGCCGCTGGCCGTGTACTTCACGGCCCACTCGCTGCTGGGGCTCTCGCTGGTCACCGCACTCGGCCTCGGCAGTGCGGTGCCGGCTGTCCGGACGGTGGCGAGCCTGGTGCGGCGGCGTCCGGTGAACGCGCTCGCGCTGCTGATGCTGACCGTCAACGTGGCGGGAATCGCCCTGTCCGCCGTGGCGGGTGACGCCCGACTGATGATCGCCAAGGACGGTGCGGTCTCCAGCGTGATCGGCGGCGCCATCGTGATCTCGGCGCTGCTCGGCCGGCCCGCGATGAGCGCCGGTCTGCGGCCCTTCCTGGTCAAGAACAGGGCCGACCGGGAGGCGGCCTGGCTGCGGCTCTCCGCCGGGGACGACGTCTTCCGCCGCAACGAGCGGAGCTTCTCCCTCGCCTGGGGCACCGTCCTGCTCGTCGAGTGCGCGGCCAAGATCATCGGCGCCTACGTCTTCCCCGTCGAGACCATGGTCTGGCTGGGGCCGGTGATGCTCTCCGCCGCCATCACGGTCGGTATCGCGGTCGGCAATGTCTTCGCCGGACGGATGGCCGAGCGTCTCGGCGCCGAGAGCGTCTGACCCCGACGCGGACCTGCCGCCTCCCCGTCCCCTGCTGCCTCGGGCCCCTCCGGACTTCCTCCGGAGGGGCCCGAGGCGTTGCTCGGGCGGAGCTGACATCTCGTCACCGCAGGTACCCCGGGCTCCGACCGGGCTCCGACCGGGTCAGCCCGCGAGCAGCCGCAGCACGATCTGCTCGGCTCCGACCGGGCCGGCCACGATCGTGTAGTGGTTGGTGTCCTGCACCAGGGTGGCGCTGACCCGCTCCAGGTCGAGCCCCGCGAGCGCGATCCGCTCCACGTCGTACAGCCCCTGCGGCTCGTCCATCAGGCCGCGCTCGGCCCACAGCAGTTCCGCGGGCAGCGGCAGGCGGTGGACCGCGCCTGCGGCGTCCTTGTCGAGCAGGACCTCGCCGCCGTCCTGCCGAATCGCCTCCGGCACGCAGGAGGACCGGAGTTCGGGCTCGGTGCCGACCAGGTCCCGCTGGATGTAGGCCTCGAGCTCGGCCGTCCACGCTCCGGCGAAGGACGGGTGCTGCTGCCAGAACGCCCGGTAGGCGTCCCGGCTCGGGAAGGTCATCGACAGCCGGGCCAGCGCCGGACCGAGCACGGCGGCCAGCGCGGCGTCCTCGGTCACCCCGACCGGCAGCGGGAAGCTGACCGCCCCGTCCACGAGAAGCAGTGAGGACGCCAGCTCGGGGTGCCGGACGGTGGCTAGCGCGGCGATCCAGGCGCCCATCGAGTGCCCGGTGAGCCGGACCGGGCCGAGGTCGAGCGCGGACACCAGGGCGGCCACATCGTCGGCGTGCCGGGCCAGGCCGTACGGCCCGGTGACCGTCCGGCTGGCTGCCCGGCCGCGCAGGTCGGGCGCGATCAGGGTGGCCCGGCCGGCCAGGCAGCGGGCCACCTCGCTCCAGGCCAGGGCGTTCGCGGTGATGCCGTGCAGAGCCAGCACGGTGGGGGCATCGGGGTCGGTGGCCGGCCACCGAAGCACCGTCAGATCGCCGCCCGGGACGGGGACGGTCAGCTCTTCGTACTGGGCAGGTCCGGAGCTCACGTGGTGCCACCTTCCAGGGAGTGGGCCGGGCCGGGAACTCCGACCTGGTCGGCTTTGGAACGGCCGGCCCGGATACGAGCTGGCAGCTTAGCCAGGCCACCCGGGAGCAGATAGACCACCGCGACGAACAGTGCACCGAGCAAAAAGAGCGGCTGCGACAGCGGTACTCGGAGCACAGCCGGGAGGTCCGCGATGGCCGAGGAGTTCGCCAGATCACCCAGCCGGTGACCCGCCCAGGTGTAGAGGACACCGCCGAGCAACGGGCCCCACCGAGTGCCCGAACCGCCGAGCACGACCATCACCAGCAGCGCGAGGGTCGCGTCCGAGGTGGCTGCCTGCGGCGTCGCGCCACCGGTCAGCAGCAGGTAGACGACCCCGCCGGCGCCGGCCAGGCCGCCGGCGATGACGAAGGCCACCAACTTGAAGCCGTAGGGGCGCAGGCCGAGCACCTCGACCCGGCGCTCGTTCTCCTTGATGCCCTCCCAGATCCGGCCGGTGGGCGAGCTGACGGTCCACTGGACGACGGCCAGGGTCAGCACCAGGTAGCCGAGTGCGATCCAGTAGAGGTTCGCGGTGTTCTCGATCCCGACCAGGCTGTCGGGCAGCATCTCGACCGGCGCGGCTCGCCCCTCTTCCCCGCCGGTCACCCCGCCGGGGTTGCGCTGGACCAGGATCGAACCGGCCTGGGCGAACGCGAGCGTCACCATGGAGAACCCGATCCCGGTCACCCGCAGGCTGACCGAGCCGAGCAGCAGCGCGAGGCTGATGGAGCAGCCGATGCCGAACAGTGCGGCGGCGGCGAACGGGAGTTGGAGTTCGAGCATCGCGAGGTCGGTCGCGTAGAGACCGGTGGCGAAGTAGAGCGCATGCCCGAACGAGAGCAGACCGGTGCGGCCGAGCAGGAGGTCGTAGCCGGTGGCGAGTGCCCCGTAGACCAGGCAGAGGGCGATGAGTTGCAGGCTTCCCGGACTGCCGAGCGGGCCGTCGAGCAGGCCAGGGAGCGGAAGCGCACTGTATGGGGCGACAAGGAACAGGATCAGCAGAGCGATCGGCCACCAGCGTAGCGCTCTGTGTATGAGTGTCGAGCGTTCCGTGATTGATTCACCTGTTCGAGGGATGGCGCGATCTGCACTCCCTGGAGCAGACTTGCCGTCAGCGGCACTTCCGGTGCTCGTGGTTGAGGTGTCTGTGCTCACGCGAGCCTCCCGGTGAGTCCGCGCGGTCGTACCAGGAGCAGTACGGCCAGCAGCACGACGACCGAGAGGTCGCCGAGCCCGGCAGCGGTGTAGTAGTTGGCGAACTGCTGGACAAGGCCCACCGCGACGGAGGCCACGGCCGCTCCGGTGACGGAGCCCATGCCTCCCATCACGACCACGACGAAGGCGAAGATGAGCAGGCTGGTCCCCTGGCCGGGGTGGACCGAGCCGAAGTAGAGGCCGCTCAGCGCCCCGCCGAGTGCGGCGGCCGCGCCGCCGATCGCGAAGACCAGCGTGAACGCCTTGCGAACGTCGATACCCAGGGCCGTGACCATCGCGCGGTCCTCGACGCCGGCCCGGACCACCAAGCCGTACCGGGTCCGGCTCAGGAAGAGCCGCAGCGCCACCAGCACGAGGGCCGCTGCCGCGAGCAGGACGAAGCGATTGACCGGGACGATCGCGCCGAACAACCCCACCGTGCCGGAGAGCGCGGCGGGTTGGGGGAAGGGACGGGAGTCCGCCCCCCAGATCCCCATCAGGAGCGCGGGCACCGCGAGACCGACACCGACCGTGGCCAGGATCTGGTCCCGAGGCCGGTTGTAGAGAGGACGGATCAACACCAGTTCGAGCAGGACGGCCACGACCGTCCCGACCGCCGTGCCGAAGACCACCGCCAACCAGAAGCCCATCCCTCCCTCGGTGCCCGCCCACCAGGTGGCGTAGGCGCCGACCGAGAGCAGCGCCCCGTGGGCGAAGTTGAGCACGTCCATCAGACCGAAGATGAGCGAGAGCCCGGAGGCGACCAGGAAATACAGCGCACCCAGTCCGAGACCGGTACAGGTGAGGAGGACGACAGTGTCCATCAGGGAGCCACCTCCGTGGTGACAGCGGCAGTCGGAGCGACGGGAGGAGGTACGGCAACGGTCGGCGTGGGCGCCGGGCCGGGGACAGGGGTAGCGGCAGGCGAGGGCCGGCCGACACCGAGCAGTCGGCGGGCGGCCTCCTCGTCGGCGAGCAGCTCGGCCGTGCCACCACGGTGGGCGGTCCGGCCGTCGGCCAGCACGGCACAGGTGCCGGCCAGCCGGCGGACCAGGGCGAGGTTCTGCTCGACCAGCAGGACGGGCACCGTCGCGGCGGCCCGCTCCAGTACGTCGGCGACCTCGGCCACGATCTTCGGCGCCAGTCCCTTGGTCGGCTCGTCGGCGATGATCAGGCGATTGCCGTTGAGCAGGGTCCGCCCGATCGCCACCATCTGCTGCTGACCGCCGGACAGCGTCCCGGCCAACTGCCCGGCCCGCTGCTTGAGTTCCGGGAAGAGCTCGTGGACCAGGTCGTACTCCGGGGAGCCGTCCCGTTCGGCCAGCCGGAGGTTCTCGGCCACCGTCAGCCCGGCGAAGATCCCCCGGTCCTCCGGGGCATAGCCGATGCCCTGACGGACCACCAGATGGGTCGGCAACTTGACCAGTTCGGCGCCCGCGAACCGCAGGCTCCCGGTGCGCGGCACCAGCCCCATGATCGCCTTGACCGTGGTGGTCTTCCCCGCGCCGTTGCGCCCGAGCAGGGCGGTGACCCCGCTCGGCGCGACGTCCAGGTCCACCCCGTGCAGGATGTGCAGCCCGTCGATCACCACCCGCAGATCACGGACCGTCAGCAACGGCTCCGGACCAACGGCGCCAGCGGCACCGGCACCGGCACCGGCACCGGCACCGGCACCGGCACCGGCGTCAACAGTCTGACCGGTGGTCAGGAAGGAGGAGTCCGTCACAGTCCCTCTCCCAGGTAGGCCTGCTGCACGGTGGCGTCCGCCATCACCGCAGCAGGGGTGTCGAGCGCGAGCAGCGTGCCGTGGTGCATCACGGCAAGCCGGTCCGCGAGGCCGAGCAGGACGTCCATGTGGTGTTCCACCATCAGCACGGTGCGGCCGAGGTCCCGGTGCACCGAGCGGATCAGCGCGGTCAGGGCCGGGACCTCCTCCGCGCTGACTCCGGCCATCGGCTCGTCCAGCAGGATCAGCCGGGGATCGGAGACCAGCAGGACGGCCAGCTCGAGCTTGCGCTTCTCGCCGTGCGACAGCGCGCTCGCCAAAGTGTCGGCCCGGTGGGCGAGTTCGGTTCGCTCCAGAGTCTCGGCGACCTGCCCGGTGTACCGGCCGGCCCGGCGCCAGATCCGGTACGAGGCGCTCGGCCCGGCCGCCGCCTGAGCGGCCAGCCGGACGTGGTCGGCCACCGTCATCCCGCTCCACAGGGAGGAGGTCTGGAAGGTGCGGCCCAGGCCACGGCGGGCCCGGCCGTGCACCGACTCGGTGGTGATGTCCGCACCGTCGAGCTCGATGGCCCCATGCGTCACCGGGTAGATCCCGGAGATCAGATTGAACAAGGAGGTCTTGCCCGCACCGTTCGGGCCGATGAAGGCGATGAACTCACCCTCGTGCACGTCGAAGGAGACGTCCTCGACGATCGGCACCCCACGGACGGACCAGCCCACCCCGCGCAGCCGCAGCACCGATTCGACCGAGGCTGCCGCCGAGGCTCCCACCACACCCACCGAGGCGACTGCGGCTGCGGCTGCACGGCTCGACATCCGGATCAGCCCGCGATCGGGGTGACCGGGGGTGCCACCTGGTCAGCAGGAAGGCTCTTCTCCACCGTCGGCTTCGCGGCCGCGCCGGTCCCGGTGAGCTTCACCTGGAACATCGGCTGCAGCAGTGCGTGGTCCTCCGCCCGGACGGTCAGCTTGCCCTTGACCCCCTCGAAGCTCCACCCCTCCAGCGCCTTCACCAGAGCGTCGGCGTCATCGGCCGAACCCTTGTTGGCCTCGATCGCGTGCACCACCATCTGCGCGGCGGTGAAGCCGTCGGGGGTGAAGATGTCCGGCTTGGCACCGGCCTTGCCGACGGCGGCAGCCATCGCCTTCTCGGCCTCCGTGCCGGCCGCGCCGTCGAAGTAGTGGTTCAGGAAGGAGATCTTCTCGCCCGCCGGACCGAAGAGCGGGTAGGAGGCCGCCAGGTCGAGGCCGGTCACCACCTTGGTCGAGGCGAAGACGTCCTGCTGGCTGAGCGAGGTCCAGAGCGCGGAGGCGGTCTCCCCCGCCCAGGCGACGTACAGCAGGTCGGGCTTGGCGGACTTCGCCTGGGTGGCGAACGGGGTGAGGTCGGTCGCACTCGGCGGCGCGAGCACCGACTCCACCGTCGCGCCCTGACCGCCCAGCACCGCCTTGACGGCCGCCACGTTGCCCTGCCCGAAGGCGTTGTCCTGGGCCAGCACCGTGACCTTCTTGCCCTTGGCGTCCCCGATGAACGAGGCCGCCGTACGAATGTCCTGGTACGACTGCCGGCCCGAGCGGAAGGTGTACTTGTTCAACCCGGTGACCTTGTCGGTGGCGGCCGGGCCGCTGATGAAAAGCACCTTGTTCTGCGCCGCGATCGGGCCCACCTGAAGCGCCACGCCAGAGGCGGTCGACCCCGCCAGGATCTTGTGCCCCTTGCCGATCAGGTCCTTGGCGGCGGAGACGGCCTTGGCCGGGTCGCCCGCGTCGTCCTGCTCGGCGATCTCGATCTTGTGGCCGTCCACCGCGCCGGTGCCCTTGGTCGCGTAGTCGAGACCGGCCTTGAAGCCCTCCAGGTACTGCTTGCCGTAGGCCGCCAGCGGACCGGTCTTCGAGTACACCAGGCCGACCTTCACCGGGGCCTTGCTGCCGCCCGCGTCGGCCGCCGTGTCCGACGAGGTGCCCGCCGTGCCGGCCTTGGCGCAGCCGACCACGGATACCGCGAGCAGGCCACCCAGCGCAGCGGCGAGCAGGCGCCGGCTCCCTCGGCGAACGGTCGGTCGCGCGGCCTGAGCTGCGGGTCTGGGGGTGCTGGTCGAACTGCGCATGATGGCCGACTCCTGACGACACGGCGGTGGTGGATTCCGGAACCGTAGGTGCGGCACCGGGCCGGCGACATGTGACGGGACGACGCAGCGTCAGCTGTCGATATGTGCCGGGCAGCCATATCCCCGGCCATCGCCCCGGCTCATGTGCCTGATCGACATGAGACCGGCCACCCCCATGGCCACGGCCGCCATGGAAGCCCCGGTCGGCTGCGGAGAAGGTGGTGGGCGCAGCAAGGTCCCGGCGCTCCCGCGGCACCGTCCCAACCCCCTCATGAGGTGACTGACTTGGACAAGGTCCTGGACTCCCCCGCCCGCGCGGTCGAGGACATCCCCGACGGCGCGACACTCGCCGTCGGCGGTTTCGGTCTCTGCGGCATTCCGAGCACGCTGATCGGCGCCCTGGTCGGTGCCGGCACCTCCGGTCTGCGGGTGGTGTCCAACAACTGCGGGGTGGACGACTGGGGTCTCGGCCTGCTCCTGCGGGCCGGCCGGATCGCCCGGATGACCTCCTCGTACGTGGGGGAGAACAAGGAGTTCGCCCGGCAGTACCTGTCCGGCGAACTGGAGGTCGAGCTCACCCCGCAGGGCACACTGGCCGAGCGCCTGCGGGCGGGCGGCGCGGGCATCCCCGCCTTCTTCACCCCGGCGGGCGTCGGCACCCAGGTCGAGGAGGGCGGCCTGCCCTGGCGGTACGCCGCCGACGGGAGTGTCGCGCTGGCCTCACCGCCCAAGGAGGTCCGGGAGTTCGGCGGCCGGCGGTACCTGCTGGAGGAGGCGATCACCGCCGACTTCGCACTGGTCCGCGCCGAGGTGGCGGACCGGCACGGCAACTGCGTCTTCAACGCCGCCGCCCGCAACTTCAACCCGCTCTGCGCCACCGCCGGCCGGATCACCGTGGTCGAGGCGGACCGGATCGTCGAGCCCGGCGAGCTCCCGCCGGACGCGATCCACCTGCCCGGCGTCTACGTCGACCGGGTGGTCGCCGCCGACCCCGCCGACCGCCGGATCGAGCGCCGCACCGTCCAGGCCCTGCCCGCCAACTCCACCACCCGCCAGGGGAGCTGAGCCATGACCGCCGCCACGACCACCACCGCCACCACCCGCGCCACCACCCCCACCCTCGACCCGCGCGACGCCCTGGCCGCCCGGGCGGCCCGCGAGCTCCGCGACGGCCAGTACGTCAACCTGGGCATCGGCCTGCCCACCCTGATCCCCGGTCACCTGCCGCCCGGCGTGCACGTGGTGCTGCACTCGGAGAACGGCATCCTCGGTGTCGGCCCCTACCCGCACGACGGCGCGGAGCACCCCGATCTGATCAACGCGGGCAAGGAGACGGTCACCGTCGCCGACGGCGCCGCGTACTTCGACTCGGCGTTCTCCTTCGGCATGATCCGGGCCGGCCGGATCGACGTCTCGGTGCTCGGCGCGATGCAGGTCTCCGCCACCGGTGACCTGGCCAACTGGATGATCCCCGGCAAGATGGTCAAGGGGATGGGGGGTGCGATGGATCTGGTGCACGGCGCCCGTCGGCTGATCGTGGTGATGGAACACACCGCCAGGGACGGCTCCCCGAAGATCGTTGACGAGCTGTCACTGCCCGCCACCGGCCGGGGCGTGGTGCACCGGATCGTCACCGACCTGGCCGTCATCGACGTCACCCCCGAGGGCCTCCGACTGGTCGAGGTCGCCCCTGGTCACACCTTCGACGAGGTGCAGGCCGCCACCGGCCCGAAGCTGCTCTGACTCCCGTACCGCGCAACGACGGCCGGGCCGCAGAGCCTAGATGGTCTGCGGCCCGGCCGCCGTCGCCGGCCTGACCGACCGTCAGCCCTGCTCGGCCAAGTCCGGCACCCGCCAGTCGATCGGCTCGCTGCCGAACCCGGTCAGCGCCTCGTTGATCTGCGAGAACGGGCGGCTGCCGAAGAACAGCCGGGCCGACAGCGGCGAGGGGTGTGCTCCCTGCACCACCACGTGCCGGGAGGTGTCGATCAGCGGCAGCTTCTTCTTCGCGTAGTTGCCCCAGAGCACGAAGACGCAGGGCTCCGGCCGGTCGCTGACCGCCGTGATCACCGCGTCGGTGAACTTCTCCCAGCCCTTGCCCTTGTGCGAGTTGGCCTCGTGCGCCCGCACCGTCAGCACCGCGTTGAGCAGCAGCACGCCCTGCTCGGCCCAGTGCATCAGGTAGCCGTTGTCGGGGGCGGGGATGCCGAGGTCGGCGTCCAGCTCCTTGAACATGTTCCGCAGCGAGGGCGGGGTCTTCACGCCGGGCTGCACCGAGAAGCTCATCCCGTGCGCCTGGTTGTCGTCGTGGTACGGGTCCTGGCCGAGCACCAGCACCCGGACCTTGTCGTACGGCGTGGCCGCCAGCGCCGCGAACTCCTGCCCGCTGGGCGGGAAGACCTGGTGCTCGGCCCGCTGCTCGGCCACGAAGGCCGCCAGCTCGCCGAAGTACGGCTTGGCCAACTCCCCTGCCAGCGCCCCCTGCCAGGACTCCGGCACCTCGAACCCGGCCACCGTCTCCACCAGCTCAGTCACAGCCCCACTGCCTTTCACCGCACACCCGAAATGACACCCCGAACGCTACACACCCGGACCGACATGACAGCGCCCCTCCGGTCACTGGAAACCCAGCCGACCGAAGGGGCGCCGAAACGAAACGCAAGCAGCCGTCAGACCAGCTCGATCAGATCGGCGATCGACTTGACCACCCGGGTCGGCCGGTACGGGAAGCGCTCCACGTCCGCCTCGGCGGTCAGACCGGTGAGTACCAGGATGGTCTCCATACCGGCCTCCATGCCCGCGACGATGTCGGTGTCCATCCGGTCACCGATCATCACGGCGGTCTCGGAGTGGGCGCCCGCGCTGTTCAGCGCCTCGCGCATCATCAGCGGGTTGGGCTTGCCGACGAAGTACGGGTCGACACCGGTCGCCTTGGTGATCAGCGCCGCGACCGAGCCGGTGGCCGGCAGCACGCCCTCGGGGGACGGGCCGGTCTCGTCCGGGTTGGTGCAGATGAACCGCGCCCCGTCGTTGATCAGGCGGATCGCCTTGGTCAGCGCCTCGAAGCTGTAGGTGCGGGTCTCACCGAGGACCACGTAGTCCGGGTCCTTGTCGGTCAGCACGTAGCCGGCCTGGTAGAGCGCGGTGGTCAGGCCGGACTCGCCGATCACGTACGCGGTGCCGCCCGGGCGCTGGCCCTTGAGGAACTTGGCGGTGGCCAGGGCCGAGGTCCAGATGCACTCCTCCGGCACCTCCAGGCCCATGCCGGCCAGTCGGGCGCTGAGGTCCCGAGGGGTGTAGATGGAGTTGTTGGTCAGCACCAGGAACGGCTTGCCGGACTCCCGCAGGCGACGGAGGAACTCCTCCGCGCCCGGAATCGGCGTGCCCTCGTGAATGAGGACGCCGTCCATGTCGGTCAGCCAGGACTCGATGGGCTTGCGCTCTGCCACGTGCGTGTCTCCCGAAATCGTGCGAGGTCGTGCGGATAGCGGTGACGGTGGTGCCCCGGAGAGCCCCACCAGGGATACTGCGCTGCCCCAACGGGGCACAGCCTAATCCGCACGCCTGCCCGACGGGAGCACGTCCCGCCCACCGGACGGCCCGCTCCGCCTCTCGGATCGATCCTCATGGCCACCTCAAGACAGTCTTAAAGGTTTCCTAACAGAGCTGAGGGTCCGTCAACTGCCAAGCAGCGCCTGGCTAGCGTACTTCTCAGCGACCCCCACCGCTGAAGGAGTACCCCCACCATGTCCGTTCGTCGCACCGCCGTCGTCGTCGCTCTCGCCGGCACCGCCCTGGCCGCCACCGCGCTCGGCACCGGCACCGCCACCGCCCACGGCTCCCTGCAGAACCCGCTCAGCCGGGTGTACGGCTGTTACCTGGAGAACCCCGAGCAGCCCAAGTCGGCCGCCTGCAAGGCCGCCATCGCCTACGGCGGCACCCAGGCCATGTACGACTGGAACGGCATCCGGATCGGCGACGCCGCCGGCCGCCACCGCCAGCTGATCCCGGACGGCCGCCTGTGCAGCGCCAACGCCACCGAGTTCGTCGGCCTCGACCTGGCCCGCAACGACTGGCCGGCCACCAACCTGACCGCCGGTGCGAGCACCACGTTCAAGTTCCGGGCCACCGCGCCGCACCGGGGCACCTTCCAGCTCTTCATGACCAACAGCAGCTACAACCCGAACCTGCCGCTGAGCTGGTCGAACCTGGACACCACCCCGTTCGCCAGCTTCACCGACCCGGTGGTGGTGAACGGCTACTACTCGTTCCCGGTGACCGTCCCGACCGGTAAGACCGGCCGTCAGATGATCTACGCGATCTGGCAGCGCTCGGACAGCCCGGAGGCGTTCTACACCTGCTCCGACGTGACCTTCGACGGCACCGGTACGGCCGCCGCACCGGCCGCCGTGGTCCCCGCCTCGGACACCTCCGCGCACCACGACCACGCGGCCGCACCGGCCGTCGCACCCGCTGCTGCCGCCGCCGTACCCGCCGCCGCGCCGGCCACCACCAAGCAGCTGGCCGAAACGGGCACCGACCGCTCCACCGGCCTGATGACCGCCGTCGGCACCTCGTTCGTGCTGGCCGGTGGCGCCGTCGCCGTCCTGCACCGCCGCCGCCGGATCGAGGGCCGGTCCGCCCGCTGACCTGGGCCGCCACCTCGTACGCGCCGTACCCGCCCGGGGCGGGGGTCGTGGTTGAGTAAGGGCATGAGCAGCACGCCCCGACCCCCGTTCCGTGTCGGCCTCGTCGGCTTTGGCCTGGCGGGCTCCGCCTTCCATGCCCCGCTGATCGCCACCACCCCCGGACTGCAGCTGGACGCGGTGGTCACCGCCAACCCCGACCGCCGCGCCCAGCTGCACCGCGAACACCCCGGCGCCCGCCCGCTGGACACTCCCGAGCAGCTGTTCGGCGAGGCCGCCGACGGCCGGCTCGACCTGGTGGTGATCGCCTCCCCCAACCGCACCCACGTGCCGCTGGCCCGCACCGCGCTGACCGCCGGGCTGCCCACCGTGGTGGACAAGCCGCTGGCCGCCACCGCCGCCGAGGCGGCCGAGCTGTGCCGGCTCGCCGAGCGCACCGGCACCCTGCTGTCGGTCTTCCAGAACCGCCGCTGGGACGGCGACTTCCTGACCGCCCGTCGGCTGGTCGAGGACGGCTCGCTCGGCCGGGTGCACCGGTTCGAGTCCCGGTTCGAGCGGTTCCGGCCCAAGCCCAAGGCGGGCTGGCGCGAGCTGGCCGACCCGGCCGAGGTCGGCGGCACCCTGTACGACTTGGGCAGTCACCTGGTGGACCAGGCCCTGACGCTGTTCGGCCCGGTCGAGTCGGTCTACGCCGAGATCGACGTCCGCCGGGACGGCGCGGCGGTGGACGACGACGCCTTCCTCGCCCTCACCCACACTTCCGGCGTCCGCTCGCACCTGTGGACCAGCGCGATCGCCGCCCTCGGCGGCCCCCGACTGCGGGTGCTCGGCGACACCGCCGGGTACGTGAAGTTCGGCATGGACCCGCAGGAGGCCGACCTCCGGTCCGGCCGCCGCCCGCACGACGGCACCCCCTGGGGCACGGACAGCACGCACGGCACGCTCGGCACCGACGAGTCGTCAGCCCCGTACCCCACCACCCCCGGCGACTACCCGGCCTACTACGCGGGCATCGCCGCCGCCCTCGCCGACGGCACCCCGCCCCCGGTCGACCCGCGCGACGCCGTCGCCACCCTCGCCGTGCTGGAGGCCGCCCGGAACTCGGCGGCCATCGGCAGCACCGTGCAGCTGCCCGGCCAGGGCTACTGACCGGCGACCGGTCTGCGTAGGATGACCCCGAAGTAGGAAGACCCGAAGCTCTCAGCCCCGCACCGAAGGAGGTCCGGCCATGACACTGCTCGCCGTACTCCTCGGTCTGGTCCGGGTGCTGACGGGTGATCAGCTGACCGGTTCCGGCGGCCTCGGTGTCGTCGCCGCCGCAGCCACCCTGGTCCTGTTGGCCGGGGTGGCGGCGGCTGCGCTGTCGACCGCCCGGCTGCTCGGGGCGCAGGCTCCACGGGCGGTACGGGACCGGGCGCTGCGCAGGCGCGCGTTCCGGTCCGCCTTCCTGCCCCAGCGTGATCCGGACGCCCGGGGCCGTCGTCGCCCCAGGGCACCGGGCGCGGCCCTGACGGCCGCCTGAGCCCGCCGCACCACTCCACCGAACACCGGCTCACCGGCCGTCCTCCGCCGACCTCTCGTACCCGAGTACTCGAGACCCCCGGAGGGCTCACCCCGTCATGTCCGTCTTCACCCTGCTCGACCCCGCCGTCGGCCTGGCGCACGACGCCGTCGCCGCCCTGGCCCAGCCGCTGCCGACCGCCCTGGCGATCGTGCTGTTCACCGTCTGCGTCCGCCTGTTGCTGCACCCGCTGGCCCGCTCCGCCGCGCGTGGCGAACGGGCCAGGCTCCGACTCGCACCCCAGCTCGCCGAGCTGGGCCGCAAGCACCGCGACAAGCCGGAGAAGCTGCGTGCCGCAGCCGCCGAGCTGTACCGCACCGAGGGTGCGTCACCGTTCGCGGGCTGCCTGCCGATGCTGGCCCAGGCGCCGTTCTTCATGGTGATGTACCGGCTCTTCACCACACCGAACGACCTGCTCGGCGCGACCCTGTTCGGTGTCCCGCTCGACCTGCACCCGAGCGCCGCGAGCGGTCCGGCCGAACTGATCGCGTTCGCCGTCCTGTTCGCGGCACTCGCGGGCCTCGGCTGGCTCGGCTTCCGCCGGGCCCGCCGGAACGTCACCGACCCGACCGCCCCGGGCGCCGCGCTGATGCCGTACCTCTCGTACGGCACGGCGCTGTTCGCGGTCCTGCTGCCGCTGGCCGGCGCCCTCTACCTGCTCACCACCACCGCCTGGACACTGGCCGAACGGGCCTGGCTGCTCCGACCGGTCCCGGCCGGAGAGTCCTAGCCCTGGTCCCACCCGGCAAGGTACTGGTCGATCTCACCGATGATCCGGGCCTTGCCGGGTGCGTCCAGGAAGGACGCCTCGACGGCGTTCCGCGCCAGCGCGGCGACGCCGGACTCGTCCAGGTCGAGCAGCCGGGCGGCGACCGCGTACTCGGTGTTCAGGTCGGTGCCGAACATCGGCGGGTCGTCGCTGTTGACCGTCACCAGCAGGCCCGCGTCGACCATCTGCCGGATCGGGTGGTCCTCCATCCGCTCCACCGCGCGGGTGGCGATGTTGGAGGTCGGGCAGACCTCCAGCGGGATCCGGTGCTCGCCGAGCCAGTCCAGCAGTGAGGGGTCCTTGACCGCCTGGGTGCCGTGGCCGATCCGCTCGGCGCCGAGCACCCGCAGGGCGTCCCAGACCGTCTCGGGCCCGGTGGTCTCACCGGCGTGCGGGACGCTGTGCAGACCGGCCGCCCGGGCCCGGTCGAAGTACGGCTTGAACTGCGGGCGCGGCACGCCGATCTCCGGGCCACCGAGGCCGAAGCTGACCAGACCCTCGGGCGCCAGGTCGACGGCCAGCCGGGCGGTCTCCTCGGCGGCGGCCAGGCCGGCCTCGCCGGGGATGTCGAAGCACCAGCGCAGCACCACGCCGAGTTCCTTCTCGGCCCGCAGCCGGGCGTCCTCGATCGCCTCCATGAAGGCCACGTCCGGGATGCCCCGGCTGACCGAGGAGTACGGGGTGACGGTCAGTTCGGCGTACCGGATGTTCTGCCGGGCCATGTCCTCGGCCACCCCGAAGGTGAGCGAGCGGACGTCCTCGGCGTCGCGGATCAGGTCCACCACACTCAGGTAGACCTCGATGAAGTGCCCGAAGTCGGTGAAGTCGAAGTACTCGGCCAGTGCGGCCGGGTCGGTCGGCACCTTGCTCTGACCGGCGTGCCGGGCGGCCAGTTCGGCCACCACGCGCGGCGAGGCGGACCCGACGTGGTGGACGTGCAGTTCGGCCTTGGGCATCCCCGCGATGAACGCCTCGATGCCACGCTTGCCCTGAGTCACCACTTCGTTCTCCTTCGTACGACGCAGACGCGCCATGCTAACCCGCTCTCAACCACCCAGCGCCACGGCCACGGTGTGGATCAGCAGCCCCGCCAGCGCACCCACCACGGTGCCGTTGATCCGGATGAACTGCAGGTCACGACCGACGTTGGCCTCGATCTTGCGGGAGGCGTCGTCGGCGTCCCAGCCCGCCACGGTCTCCGAGATCAGCGCGGTGATCTCGGCCCGGTAGGTCTTCACCACGTACCCGGCGGCGTCCTGCAGCCAGCCGTCGGTCTTCGCCTGCAGCCTGTCGTCGGTGGCCAGCCGTCGGCCGAACGAGCGCAGCCCGTCCCTGATCCGGCGGCGCAGCTCGCTCTGCTCGTCCTCGGCCGCGGTCAGCACCAGCGTGCGGACGGCCGACCAGGAGGAGGCGATCAGCTCCTGCACCTCAGGGCGGGCCAGCAGCTCGGCCTTGGCCCGCTCGACCCGGTCGATGGTGGCCGGGGCCTGCTGGAGCTCGGTGGCGAAGTCGGCCAGGAAGTTGTCGACCGCGCCCCGGGCCGGGTGCTGCGGGTCGTCCCGGATGTCGGTGACGAAGCGCATCAGCTCCTTGTAGACCCGCTCGCCGACCTGGTGGTCGATGAACTTCGGGGTCCAGCCCGGGGTCTTCTGGGTGACCCGCTGGACCACGTCCTGGTGATGCTCCGTCAGCCAGTCGTGCACCCGGACGGCGATCAGGTCCACCACCCCGTGGTGCCCGCCGTCGGCGACCACCTTGCCGAGCAGCCGCCCGGCCGGTTCGGCCACCGAGGTGGCGGCCGCCCGCCGGGTGACCGCCTCGGCCACCACGGCCTGCACGTCGTCGTCGTTGAGCACCGCGAGCACCCCGCGCAGCGCGGCCGCCGCCTCGCTGGTGACCCGCTCGGCACTGCCCGGCGCGGCCAGCCACTCGCCGAGCCTGCGGGCGATGCCGATCCGGGCCAGCCGGTCCCGGACCACCGGGGCGGAGAGGAAGTTGTCGCCGACGAAGTCGCCCAGCGACTGGCCGAAGGCGTCCTTCTTGGTCGGGATGATCGCGGTGTGCGGGATCGGCAGTCCGAACGGGCGGCGGAACAGCGCGGTGACGGCGAACCAGTCCGCCAGCGCACCCACCATCCCCGCCTCGGCCGCCGCCGCGACATACCCGGCCCACGGCCCGGCCCCGGCCGCGTCGGCCCAGGTGGCAAGACCGAACACCACGGTGGCCAGCCCGAGCAGCCCGGTGGCGAACAGCTTCATCCGCCGGACGCCCAGGCGCTTCTCCTCGTCGGCCGCCGTGAAGCTCACACCCAAGCCGACCCCCGGCCGGACCTTCTGATCGACGCTCACTCCGACAGTCTGCCCCGCCCGGCCCGATCATCCGACGATGCCACGTGCTTCTCCGGGACAGATCAGGGACACTGACCGCTTCCAGGGCTCGAACCGGACCACCGAGAGGTGTCACGCACGATGACCAGCTCCGACCGACCGATCCGCTGGGGCGTCCTCGCCACCGGCGGGATAGCCGCGGCCTTCACCGCGGACCTGCTCGCCGTCCCCGGTGCCGAGGTGGCCGCCGTGGCGTCGCGGACCGAGCCGTCGGCGCGCGCTTTCGCCGACCGGTTCGGCATCCCCCGGGCGTACGGCTCCTGGGCCGAGCTGGCCGCCGACCCCGGGATCGACGTGGTGTACGTGGCCACCCCGCACTCCGCCCACCAGGCCGCCACCACCCTGATGCTGGAGTCCGGGAAGGCGGTGCTGTGCGAGAAGCCGTTCACCCTGAACGTCCGTCAGGCCGAGCAGTTGGTCGCCGCCGCCCGGGCCCACGGCCGCTTCCTGATGGAGGCGATGTGGATGTACTTCAACCCGGTGGTCCGCCAGGTCGTCGAGCTGGTCCGAGACGGTGCGATCGGCGAGGTCCGGGCCGTGCACGCCGACTTCGGCTTCCCGACCCCGCCCGACCCCACCAGCCGGCTGCGCGACCCGGCGGCTGGCGGCGGCGCCCTGCTCGACCTCGGCGTCTACCCGGTCTCCTTCGCGCACCTGCTGCTGGGCGAGCCCGAGCAGGTCAGGGCGGTGGCCACGCTGACACCGGAGGGCGTGGACGAGCACACCGGTATCGTGCTCGGCCATACCGGCGGTGCGCTGTCGCTGCTCAGCTGCTCGCTGGTGGCCGGGTACAGCCAACGGGCCTCGGTGCACGGCAGCACCGGCCGGATCGAGCTACCCGCCGACTTCTTCCACGCCACCGACTTCGTGCTGCACCAGGACGGCAAGCCCGCCCAGAAATTCACCCTCGACCGGGGCCCGGGGAACGGGCTCGGGCTGGAGGCCGCCGAGGTGGTCCGCTGTCTGCGGGCGGGCCTGACCGAGTCGCCGCTGGTGCCGCTGGACGGCACCCTCGCGGTGATGCGGACGCTGGACGCCGTCCGGGCCCAGGTCGGGGTGCGCTACCCCGAGGAGTGAGACCCCGTCACGCGCCGAGCACGATCCGCTGAACGCCCGCCCAGCGCGCCGGGTCGGTGACCCGCCGGCCGTCGAGCAGCACCCGGACGCCCGGCAGGTCGGCCGCCCCCAGGGTGCGGTACTCGGCGTGGTCGGCCTGCACCACCGCCGCCTCGACCGGCTCGCCCCGGTGCGGCGGCAGGCCGAGCGCGGTCAACTCCTCGGCGCCGTACAGCGGATCGGCGACGTACGGCCGCGCTCCGGCCTCCCGGAGCGCGGCCACCAGCGGGAAGACGCCGGAGTACGCGGTCTCCTTGACCCCGCCCCGGTAGGCGGCGCCGAGCACCAGCACGCCCCGGCCGGCCAGCCCGCCGAGCGCCGCCGCCAGCCGCCCGACCGCGTACTCGGGCATCGCCAGGTTGGCCGCCCGGCCGGCCTCGACCACCGTCGCGGCCGGGTCGCCGGACAGATAGAGCCTCGGGTAGACCGGGATGCAGTGGCCGCCGACCGCGACGCCGGGCTGGTGCAGGTGGCTGTACGGCTGCGAGTTGCAGGCTTCGATCACCTCGGCGAAATCCACCCCGATCCGGTCTGCGTACCGGGCGAACTGGTTGGCCAGCCCGATGTTGACGTCCCGGTAGGTGGTCTCGGCCAGCTTGGCGAACTCGGCCGCCTCGGCCGAGCCGAGCGCCCAGACGCCGTTCGGGCGGGGCAGGTCGGGGCGGGGGTCGAAGTCCAGCACCTCGCGGTAGAACTCGACGCCCTGCCGGGTGGAGCGCTCGTCGATCCCGCCGACCAGCTTCGGGTAGCGGCGCAGATCGGCGAAGACCCGTCCGGAGGAGACCCGTTCGGGGCTGAACACCAACCCGAAGTCCGCGCCGGGCTGCAGGCCCGAGCCCTCGGCCAGCAGGGTGGCCAGCCGTCCGGCGGTGGTGCCCACCGGCAGGGTGGTCTCGTAGCTGACCAGCGTGCCGGGGCGCAGACCCGCTGCCACGGCGGCGGTGGCGGCGTCCAGCAGGGTGAAGTCCGGCCGGTCGTCGGGACCGGTCAGCAGCGGCACCGCGACCAGCACCGCCGCCGCCTCGGCGACCGCCGTCGAGGTGTCCGTCCGCGCCGTCAACTGCCCGGCGGCGACCGCGAGTTTCAACCGCTCGGGCAGATCGGCCTCACCGGGGAACGGCGGCCGGCCGTCGTTCACCTGCCGGACCACCGAGGGCGCGGTGTCCGCACCCAGCACCCGGTGCCCCTTCCCGGCGCACTGCACCGCGAGCGGCAGTCCGATCTTGCCGAGACCGACCACACAGATCGTCCGTCCCACCGTCAACGTCAGCTCCTGGTCATCCGGTTGGCGAACCTGCGCCAGCTCTGCCGTCGGCGCAGCTCACGCCTGGCCCGTTCCGGGACCAGGTCGCGCCAGAGCTGTCGGGGCAGCCCCAACCGTGGTGTGCCCCGGCCGAGTTCGTCCTCGATCAGCCCCCGGACCGCCCGGTACCGGTCGCTCCGGGCCAGCTCCAGCCGGAGCCGGTCGGACTCGGCCAGCTCAGCCAGTACGTCGCAGTGCTGGCGGACCAGCCGGCCCACCTCGGCCACCACGTGACGCTGCTCCGCCTCGGGCTGCCCGAGCAGCTCGGCCTGGAGCAACTGCGGTACGTCCCAGCCGAAATGACGCCGGTGCAGGGCCCTGCGCACCTCACTGCCGGGCTCGGTGAGCCGGTCGGTGACGGCCAGGATCTCGGTCAGCCCGCGCAGCCGGTCCCGGTGCCCGGAGCGCACCGTCGCGTTGGCCCGGTCGGCGCGCAGCACCGCGTGGTAGCAGTCGTAGTCGGCCAGCACCGAGACCCGCCGGGCCCGCAGCAGCGCCTGCAGGGTGAACGGCTGGTCGGAGTAGACCGGCAGGTCCTCCCGGCGGCGCAGCCCGTGCCGGACCAGCGGCTCGCGGCGGAACAGCTTGGTGTCCGAGAGCGCCCAGGCCAGCGCCGAGTCGGTGAAGTCGACCGAGGGCTCGGTGCGGTCGAAGATGCCCTGCGGAACCTGCCGGCCGCCCACCCCGACCATCCGGCCGAGCACCACGTCCGACTGGTACCGGTCGGCCATCGCGACCAGCCGCTCCAGCGCCTGCGTGCCGAGCCAGTCGTCCGCGCCGAGGAAGAACACGTAGCGCCCCCTGGCCAGTTCCATCGCCCGGTTGGTGGGCGCGGCCGGGCCGCCGGAGTTGGCCTGCCGCTCGACCCGGAACAGCCCCGGATGCTCCCGGGCGAACCGGGCCAGCTCGGCGCCGCTGTCGTCGGTGGAGCCGTCGTCGACCGCGACCACCTCCAACCGGCCCCGGCCGATGGACTGTTCGACCAGCGAGGTCAGACAGGCCGTCAGGTACGGCATGGTGTTGTAGACCGCGATCACCACGGTGACGTCGGGGGTGCTCATCGGACCAGCACTCATCGGGCCACCACCCCCAGCAGGCTCTGCCGCCCGGCGGCGGCCAGCACCGACTCGGCCACCTCGACCGTGTGCAGGCCCTCGGTCAGTGCGACGGTCTCGGCCGGGCGCCCGGCCACCGCCTCGCGGAACTGTTCGTGCTCGCTCATCAGCGGCTCCCGTTTCGGGAAGGCGTACCGGATCACGTCGCCCTCGGTCACTCCCCGGAAGGTGCGGACGGTGTCCCACTCGGTGGCCACCGCGCCGTTCACCTGGAGGGTCAGGTCGGCGGTCAGCGTGTCGGCGACCAGGCAGCCGCGCTCGCCGGTCACCGCGACGTAGCGCTCCTTCTGCGGGCTGAGCCAGTTCACCAGGTGGCTGACCATGGTGCCGTCGGCCAGTGTGCCGACGGCGGCCACCATGTCCTCATACGGGCGGCCGCTCTTGCGCACCGTCCTTGCCGCCACCGAGGCGTACGGCTGGCCGGTGATCCAGCCGGTCAGGTCGATGTCGTGGGTGGCCAGGTCCTTGACCACCCCGACATCGGCGATCCGGCGCGGGAACGGGCCCTGACGGCGGGTCGACACCTGGTACACCTCGCCGAGTTCGCCACTCGCCAGCCTGGCCCGGAGCTGCTGGAGGGCCGGGTTGTAGCGCTCCACGTGGCCCACCCCGGCGACCTGGCCCCGGAAGGCGTCCACCAGCCGGCGGGCGGCCCGGGCGTCGTGCGCGAGTGGCTTCTCGATCAGCGCGGGCACTCCGGCGACGGCCAGCCGGAGGCCGATGCTCTCGTGCTGGGCGGTCGGGCAGGCCACCACCGCGTAGTCGACGCCCAGCGCGAGCAGATCGTTGAGGTCGGCCAGCACCGGGACGCCACCCGGCGCGGTGCCGCCCGCCGGGTCCACCACGCCGACCAGTTCGACCCCGGCCAGCTCGCCCAGCACCCGGGCGTGGTTGCGTCCCATCGCGCCGAGGCCGATCAGCCCGGCCCGCMGCGGCCGCCCGCGCCCGGTGCCTCTGCCATCAGACCGCACGCCGCACCGCCCGTACCACCAGGGCCAGTTCGGCCTCCGACAGGGTGGGATGCACCGGCAGCGCGACCACCTCGGCCGCCGCCCGCTCGGTCTCCGGCAGCTCCCACCGCCCCGGGTAGGGCGGCAACCGGTGGATCGGCACCGGGTAGTACACCTCGGACCCCACCCCGGCCTCGGCCAACTCCCGCCGGAACCGGTCCCGTTCGGCGCGCACCCGGACGGTGTACTGGTGGTAGACGTGCCGGGCCCCGGCCGCCACCGGCGGGAGGCCGAGACCGGTGGCGGCCAACTCCCGGTCCAGCAGGGCGGCGTTGGCCCGGCGGCGCTCGGTCGCCTCCGGCAGCCGCCCGAGCTGCACCCGGCCGACCGCCGCCGAGACGTCGGTCATCCGGAGGTTGGCCCCGACGATCTCGTTCCGGTAGGGCTGCTCCATCCCCTGGTTGCGGAGCAGCCGCAGCTTCCGGGCCAGCGCCGGGTCCGTGACGGTGACCATGCCGCCCTCCAGGGCGTGCATGTTCTTGGTCGGGTAGAAGCTGAAACACCCGGCGGCGCCGAACGAGCCCACCGGGCGGCCGTCCAGGGTGGCGCCGTGCGCCTGGCAGGCGTCCTCGACCACGGCCAGCCCGTTCCTGCCGGCCAGTCGGGTCAGCTCGGCCATCGCCGCCGGATGCCCGTAGAGGTGGACCGGGAGCAGCGCGGCGGTCCGCGGGCCGATCGCGGCCAGCACCGCCGCCGGGTCGAGGCAGAAGCTGTCCGGGTCGATGTCGGCGAAGACCGGCTCGGCGCCGACCAGCCGGACGGCGTTGGCGGTGGCGGCGAACGAGAAGGACGGCACCACCACCTCGTCGCCGGGCCCGATTCCGAGCGCCGTCAGCGCCAACTGCAGGGCGGAGGTGCCCGAGTTGACCGCCACGCAGTGCCTGCCGTCCACCAGCTCGGCGAACTCCCGCTCGAAGGCGGCCACTTCCGGGCCCTGGACGACCGACCCGCTGCGCAGCACCCGGACCGCGGCGGCGATCTCCGCCTCCCCGATCACCGGCCGCGCCACCGGCACCACCCCGGCGCCCGCCACCCCGGCACCGGAGCGGGCCGTCGGCACCGACTCCCCGACCAGCTGAGCCATCCGCGCGCACTCCTCACAAGCCTGTCCGGTGATCCGGAGTGTCAACGGTCCACGACACCCCGGAGTCACCGGGTCCACCCGGGCGAGTGACGGCTGTCGAACCCCTGGCCGACCGGCTCAGCCGATCGCCACCTCCGCGTACATCCGGGCGATCACGTCCTCGATGGCCGGCTCCCGGACCGACAGGTCGACCAGCGGGTAGCGCTCGGCCACCGCCGCGACCAGCGGGGCGGCGCTCTGCTCGGCCGGGAAGGCCAGCCACTGCCGGGGGCCCTCGACCCGGACCACCCGGGCACCCGGCACGGTGATCGCGGGCCGCGGCTCGGCCAGGTCGACCACCAGGGTGCGTTCGCTGCGGCCCGCCGTGTGCAGCCCGTCCAGGCTGCCGTCATAGACCACCCGGCCGTGGTCGATCACCATCACCCGGCCGCAGAGCTGCTCGATGTCGGTCAGGTCGTGGGTGGTGAGCAGCACCGTGGTGCCTTCCGCCCGGTTCACCTCGCGCAGGAACTCCCGGACCTTCGCCTTGCTCACCACGTCCAGGCCGATGGTGGGTTCGTCCAGGTAGAGCACCTGCGGGTCGTGCAGCAGCGCCGCCGCCAGGTCCCCGCGCATTCGCTGGCCGAGCGAGAGCTGCCGGACCGGGGTGTCCAACAGGGCTCCCAGGTCCAGCAGTTCGACGCAGCGCGCCAGGTTGGCCCGGTACCGGTCGGGCGGGATGCGGTAGATCCTGCGCGCCAGTTCGTAGCTGTCGCGCAGCGGCAGGTCCCACCACAGGGTGGTGCGCTGGCCGAACACCACGCCGATCCGCCGGGCCAGCCCGACCCGCTCCCTGGCCGGTTCGACCCCGGCCACCCGGAGCCGGCCCGCGGTGGGCACCAGGATGCCGGTGAGCATCTTGATCGTGGTGGACTTGCCCGCGCCGTTCGGGCCGATGTAGCCGACGCACTCGCCCGCGCCGACGGTGAAGCTCAGCCCGTCCACCGCGTGCACCACCCGCTTCTCCCGGCGCAGCCGTCCGGCCCGGGTCCGGATGGTGAAGTCCCGCCGGACGTCCTCGAGTTCGATCAGTGCCATGTCCAACTCCCTCTCTGGAAGCTCTAGTTGCCGGTGCCCCGGTACGCGCGCAGTCCGGCCCGCCAGGCCAGGCCGGCGGCCAGCACGCAGAGCAGGGCGGCCAGCGGAGAGGCGAACCGGAACGCCACCGGCAGGCCGAGCGGATCGGGTTTGCCGAGGATGTGCAGCGCGGGCAGCCAGTTCACGAAGGCGATCGGCAGCCCGAAGACCGTCCCGGCCACCAGCTCCTTGGCGAAGACGGTCGGCGGGTACTGGAGCATGGTGGCGCCGCCGTAGGTGAAGGAGTTCTGGAACTCGCCCGCCTCGCCCCACCAGAACTGCACGGTGGCGAAGCCGATGAAGATCGCGCCGAAGATGACGCTGCCGGAGACCAGCAGCACGGCCAGCAGCAGCACCCGGTCGGCCGTCCAGTGCACCTCGACCCGGGTAAGCGACCAGGCCAGGATCGCCGCCGCCTGCACCGGGCGGCCGACCCGGCGCAGCGAGAACCGTTCGGCACAGACCTGGGCGAGCGCCGGGGCGGGCCGGATCAGCATGGTGTCCAGGGTGCCGGTGCGGATCCGCTCGCCGAGCGCGTCCACGCTGCCGACCAGCATGTTGGCCATCCCGAGCGCGAAGCTCGACGTCCCGTACAGGAAGCCGAGTTCGCCCAGCGACCAGCCGCCGAGCTGCTCGGTGTGCTGGAACATCAGCAGCAGCACCACGAAGTCGAGCGCGGTCACCGTGGTGCTGGCGGCCAGCATCAGGACGAACGAGGCCCGGTAGGCCATCGTCGAGCGGGTCCACATCCCGGCCATCAGCCACCAGGAGCGCAGCGCCCAGGCCGCCCGGACCGTCAAGGTGTCACCCACCGTGCACCACCACCTTGCGGGTGGCCAGCAGTTGGACCAGTCGGCCGGCCGCGAGCAGCAGCACCGCCCAGGCCGCCTGGAAGCCCAGCGCACCGAGCAGGGCGGTGCCGGAGCGGCGCTCCAGGAAGACGTCGGTGGGGACCTGGATCAGCGCCGACCAGGGCAGCAGCCGCGCCAACTCGCCCAGCCCGCCCGGGAAGAGGGTGAGCGGCAGGAGCGCCCCGGAGAAGAACAGCGCGACCACCACCATCACCGAGCGCACCCCCTCGGAGTCGTGCAGCCAGAATCCGGTCAGCGAGACCAGGAAGCGCAGCCCGAAGCTGACCAGCACGGCGAGCAGCACCGAGACCAGGAAGGCCGCCCAGGTGTACGGGTGGCCGGGCAGCCGGATGTCGAAGGCCAGCACCCCGACCAGCGTGGGCGCCACGCCTCGCCCGATCAGGTGGAACGCGGCCCGGCCCAGATCGGCGGCCAGCCACCAGCCCATGAAGTCCACCGGCCGGTACAGGTCGACGGCGATGTCCCCGTTCCTGAACCGCTCCTGGACGTCGTCCTGGAAGCCGCCGCCCCAGACCGCGACGGTGATCAGCAGCGCCTGGCTGACCCAGATGTAGGTCACCGCCTGGTTGCTGTCGTAGCCGCCGACCCCCGGCCTGGCCTGCCAGAGCGCGAGGAAGGTGTACGCCAGGATGAACCCGAAGACGGTGTTGGTGAAGGCCCCGGCCAGGGTGGCGGCCCGGTAGGTGGAGTAGCGGCGGAACGAGCCGGAGGCGACCGCGAGGTAGAGCCGTACCGAGCCGGTCCCGGCCTTCCGTTCTGGTGGCCGGAGCCGCTGGGCGAGCTGCATTGTGTCTCCTTGTCGACTTTTGGGCAGGCCGGAGAGCACAGCCGAAGAGACCTCGGGGGCAGCCCCGAACGGCCCCGACCGGCTGACCCCCGGGGGTACCGGGGACTGCGGGCGGAGCTGCGTCTGTCCTGCTGCGCTATGTGGTTGTCACCTTTCAAAGTACCGCCGGTCCGGTTCTGGCGCAGCCGAATTACCGGTGGCCACGCCTCGTCAAACCCATCTGATGGCGGATCAGATCCCACATAATTCCCCCATGAGCCAGCAGCTGGACCTGCCGCCCGCACCCGACAGCCTCGAGTGGGAGGACCGCGCCGAGGGCTCCCGACGTGACCGCCGCKGGGCCCGGCGGACCGCCCGCAAGGCCCGGCGGCGGTCACTGCCCTGGTGGCGGCGGGTGGTGCCGACCTGGCGGATGGTGGTCGGCGGACTGCTCGGGCTGGTGCTGCTCGCCCTGGCGGGCTTCGTCACGCTCTACCTGATCGTCCCGGTGCCCGGCCCCAACACCCAGGCGGTGGCACAGAGCAACGTCTACTACTACGCCGACGGCAGCACCGAACTGGCCCGCACCGGCTCGGTCAACCGGCAGGACGTGACGATCCGGCAGGTCCCGCTGGACACCCAGCACGCGGTGGTCTCCGCCGAGGACCGCACCTTCTACCGGAACAAGGGCATCGACCTGCGCGGCATGGTCCGGGCAGCCTGGCACAACGTCAGAAACGCGTCCGCCACGGGCAAGGGCACCCAGGGCGGCTCCACCATCACCCAGCAGTACGTGAAGAACTACTACCTGACCCAGGACCAGACCGTGGCCCGCAAGGTCAGGGAGCTGTTCATCTCCCTCAAGGTGGACCAGCAGCAGAGCAAGGACGAGATCCTGGCCGGCTACCTCAACACCAGCTACTTCGGCCGCAACGCGTACGGCATCCAGACCGCCGCCAAGGCCTACTACGGCGTGGACGTCTCCCGGCTGACCACCGCTCAGGGCGCCTACCTGGCCGCCCTGTTGCAGGCGCCGAGCGCCTACGACGTGAAGAACAGCACGCCGGCCAACCAGGCCAAGGCGCTGGCCCGCTGGAACTACGTCCTGGACGGCATGGTCCAGCTCGGCTTCCTGGACGCCGCCACCCGGGCCGCCACCACCTTCCCCGAGCCGATCGACCCGCAGCCCGTCACCGGCCTGAGCGGCCAGGCGGGCTACCTGGTGGACATCGCCGACGACTACCTGACCAGCAGCAACGTGCTGGACGCCGCCACCCTGAAGGCCGGCGGTTGGAAGATCACCACCACCTTCGACAAGCCCAGGCAGGACGCCTTCGTGCAGGCCGTCCAGCAGGAGCTGACCGCCGAACTCGACCCCGCCGCCCGGCCGGAGACCGACACCGCCGTCCGGGTCTCCGGCGCCTCGGTCGAACCGGGCACCGGGCGGATCGTCGCGGTCTACGGCGGCCCGGACTACGCCAAGCAGCAGTACAACGACGCGCTCCGGCAGGACAACCAGGTCGGCTCCACCTTCAAACCGATCGACCTGGCGGCCGGCCTGGACGGCGAGCACAGCACCCAGGACGGCCGCCCGATCACCACCCAGACCGTGTACGACGGCAGCAGCCGCCGCCCGGTGGTCGGCGGGCCCACCGCGTACGCGCCTCCCAACGAGGACGATGTCGACTACGGCTCGGTGACCCTGCGGTTCGCCATGATGAAGTCGGTCAACTCGGTCTACGCCCAGGAGGGCGTGGACGCCGGCCTCGAGCACGTCCGGCAGACCGCGATCCGGCTCGGCCTCCCCGACTCCGTGCCGGGCATGGCCCCGGCCAACACCTCGATGACCCTGGGCACCGCCACACCGAGCGCGATCGACCTGGCCTCGGCGTACGCCACCCTGGCCAACCACGGCCAGGCGTTCACCCCGTGGGCCGTGCTCAAGCTGGAACGCTCCGGCGGCTACTCCGACCTGCTCGAACTCCCCGCCCACCCGGCCCGCGCCGCCGTCGGCCGGGGCACCGCGGATGCCGTCACCGACGTGCTGGAGGACGTGATCAGCCCCGCCGGCACCGGCGCCCGGGCCCTCGGCCTGGGCCGCCCGGCGGCCGGCAAGACCGGCACCACCGACAACAACCGCTCCGCCTGGTTCGCCGGGTACACCCCCGAACTCACCACCGTGGTGGGCCTGTTCCGCGAGGACCCGAAGACCCACGCCAAGCTGTCGCTGGCCGGCACCGCCGGCTACAGCCGAATCAACGGCGGCGCCTTCCCGACCGAGATCTGGACCAGCTACATGACCACCGCCCTCCGCGGCACCCCGGTCCAGCAGTTCGACCTCCGCCCCAGCCGGGGCAACACCCAGCCCAGCGCCCCCGCCTCACCCACCGTCAGCCCCACCCCGCCCCCGACCCCGAGCCCTACCCCGAGCCCGAGCCCGACACCGCTCCGGACACCGACCCCCACCCCGTCACCCTCACCGTCGCCCTCCCCCAGCGGCTCCCCCACCCCCGGCCGGAGCCCGAGCCCGGGCGGCTCCGCACTGCCGAGCCCGTAGCGCCGGTGGGACAATGGCTGCAAGCGTCACGCCATGGACCAGGAGGTGTGGATCATGGGACAGGCACGTGAGGTCATGGACCGGTACACCGAGGCGATCACCAAGGCCGATCTGGACGCCGTCGCCGACTGCTTTGCGGAGGACGCCGTCGCCTACACCCCGGACCAGGGAGAGATCTGCGGCCGGGGGAACATCGTCACGTACTTCCGGGAGATGACCGACGCCATTCCGACCGCCGAGTTCGAACCCCAGTACAAGTACGAGGTCGACGACACCGCCATCGACGAGGGCTTCTTCACCGGGAAGAACACCGGACCACTGGCGCTGCCCACCGGCGACACCCTGCCCGCCACCCAGCGTGACGTCAGGCTCAGGGGCTGCGACCTCGCCACGGTCCGGGACGGGCGGATCGTCAGCTACCGGCTCTACTTCGACCAGATGGAGTTCCTCGGCCAGCTGGGACTGCTGCCGGACGAAGCCTGAGACTCAGAGGTAGAGGCCCGTCGAGCCCTCCGCGTCGCCGAAGCGCGTCGCCGCCACCGCGTGCAGGTCGCGCTCGCGCAGCAGCACGTACGTCGCGCCCCGGACCTCGACCTCCAGCTTGTCCTCCGGGTCGTACAGCACCCGGTCCCCCGGCTCCACGGACCGGACGCTCTGCCCCACCGCGACGGCCTCCGCCCAGGTGCATCGTTTGCTCAGCTCGGCGGTGGCCGGGATCAGGATGCCGCCGGTCGAACGGCGCTCGCCCTCGCTGCCCTCGGTCTTCACCAGAACCCGGTCGTGCAGCATCTTGATCGGCAGCTTCGCGCCCAGCCGGTCGTGCCGGGTCACCTCGTGCTGTTCGTTCCGCTCTTCGTTCACGCCTCCGACCGTACCCGCCCGGCCCCGGCCGCGTGACAATGCCCCGGCATACGGAAGGGCCGGACCCACCGGCCCGGCCCCTGCCCGTACAACCCGCTCAGCCGCGCCGACGCCTGCGCACCGAGGCCACCAGCAGCAGCACCCCGACGCCGACCAGCGCGGCCGGGACGATCCGCTCTTTGCGCGGCTGCCCCTTCTCGTCGGTGAACTGCGCCTTCAGCTGCTCCACCGCACCGCTCGCGGTGACGTACGCCCGCCCGGCCTTCTCCTCGACCGAACCGAGCAGCCTCGCCCTGGTCTGGGCCGCGATGGTGCTCGGGTGCACCCGGACCGCGAGCTCGTCCAGGGTCGTCGCGAGCTGGGTGCGGGTCCGCGTGATGTCCGCCTCGATCTGGGCGGTCGTCCGCGCCGCCTTGTCTGTCCCGGCCTTGCCCACTCGGGCCACCCCTTCACTGGTTGCGTCCGTCTGCGTCCGTTACGACAGGTGTCAGTCTGTCAGCTCGCCGCCCCGCCCGCGCAGCACCACCCACCAACGGGAGTAGGTTGGCCGCTGGTACGACCAACGAGTCCGCACGAGGAGAAGCCCCACCATGAGCGAGCGCCTTCAGGCCGGCGACACCGCCCCCGCCTTCACCCTGCCCGACGCCGACGGCAACCAGGTCTCCCTCGCCGACCACCTCGGCCGCAAGGTGATCGTGTACTTCTACCCCGCCGCGCTCACCGCCGGCTGCACCAAGCAGGCCTGCGACTTCACCGACAACCTGGAGGTCTTCGCGGGCGCCGGGTACGACGTGCTCGGCATCTCCCCCGACAAGCCGGCCAAGCTGGAGAAGTTCCGCGAGGCCGAGGACCTCAAGGTCACCCTGCTCTCCGACGAGGACCACGCGACGCTGGAGGCGTACGGCGCCTACGGCGAGAAGCAGAACTACGGCCGCACCTACGTCGGCGTGATCCGCTCCACCGTGATCGTCGACGAGCAGGGCAAGGTCGAGCGCGCCCTCTACAACGTCAAGGCCACCGGCCACGTCGCCAAGCTCCTCCGCGACCTCAAGGTCGAGACCGCCTGACGGCTGGTCAGCGCAGAACGAAGCGGTGG
>NZ_JBFUMY010000027.1:0-54712 GCF_054049135.1 Kitasatospora sp. P5_F3
GGCGGGGGCCGAAAATCTTTTCGGCCGGGTGTGTAACGTCCAGGCGGTGTCGTGGCGTGGGTGCTGTGACAACGGAGACCGGAAGGACCATCTGGTGGGGGAAGCACCCGCGGACTTCATGGAGTTCGCCCACGCCCACAGCGGGCAGCTCTTCCGCACGGCGTGCCTGCTCACCGGAGACTGGCACCTGGCAGAGGACCTGGTCCAGGAGACGCTCGCGAAGATGTACCGCTCCTGGTCGCGGATCGACCGCACCCAGGCTCCGGTGGCGTATGCGCACACCGTGCTGACCCGGACGTTCATCTCCTTGCGCAGGCTCCGTCGTTCCGGCGAGCGGCCGACGGGTGAACTGCCCGAGCAGGCCGGACAGTCGGAGGACCCGGGGCTGCGGATGGCCCTGCTGGAGGCACTGGCCCAGCTCTCGGTGAAGGACCGCACGGTGCTCGTCCTGCGCTACTGGGAGGACCGCTCGGTGGAGGAGACCGCGCAGCTGACCGGCATGACCATCGGCTCCGTACGCGTGCGCAGCCTTCGCGCCCGGGAGCGGCTGAGACAGGTCCTCGGCCACGACTTCGCCGCGCTGGTCCGGGCATGACGACACCGCGCCCGCAGCTCCCGCACTTCGACCGACCGGAGAGCACCGTGCCCCACGAGCAGGACTTCGACCAGGAGCTGTACGACGCGCTCGGCCTCGCCACCCGCGGTTTCGCCCCGCACAGCCACGACCTGGTCCAACGGGCCGCGCTGCGGGGGAGGCAGCTGCGTCGGATCCGGCAGTCCCAACTGGCGCTCGCCGCCGTCCTGCTGATCGGCACGGCGGGGTTCGGCCTGAACCGGTTCGGTCCGCAGCTCGGATCGGCGCCGGTCTCGCCGGCCGGGCAGAGCACGTCGGCTGCGCCGACCACCCTGGCCGTCGTCGACACCCCAACTGCGATGCCGGTCGACTCCGCGCGGTTGCTGGAGCTGTTCGGGGCGAAGCTCCCGGTCGGTCTGGAGCTCAGTGAGCCGTTCCGGGCGGATTCGGTTAAGGACCGTGCTCCGGGCCTGCGCGGCGCGGCACTGGTCGCCGCCTATACCGTCAGGAACGGCAGCGGTACCGGCACCGTCGCGATCACCATCACTCGCACGTCCCCGGCGGCGAATCGGGTGGCGGACACTGCGACGGAGGTCAACGGCGGCTATCTGACGATCAGTGAGCCTGCTCGTACCGCCGACGTGCCCCAGGTCCGGTCCGCCACGATGCAGTGGCCGGACGGGGAGGTCAAGGTCATTGCCGACAACGTTCCGGTGCCGGGCTCCGGCCGGACCGGGCTCTACCCCAACGCGCCGTTGCTGAGTGCGGCGGAGCTGTCCGCTCTCGCGGTGGATCCGGCCTGGCAGCGGGTGGCAGCAGGTTTGCCTGCGCCTTGACCTGCGGACATCGCGGCCGCGCGGTGGGTTTTGTGAGTACCGGTACTCATGACCGGGCTTCGTTCCTGCGGAAAGCTGGCACACGTGGCCTGGCTCGACCATTGTTCTGTTCAAGTACTGACCATCGGGGGATTCAGAGATGCACAACGGTGCCAAGATCGGGATCGCGGCAGTGACGGCAGCCATGTTCGCGGGCGGCGGGTACGCGGCGTACTCACTGGTGGTGGGTGACGACGCCGGGAGCTCGGCTCCGAAGGCCGCGCAGTCCCCGAAGGTTCTCGCGGTGGTTGCCGAGCTGCCGTCCGCCGAGGTTGCGGCACAGGGTGCTTCGGCGTTCCTGGCCGCCTGGGCCAAGGGGGACTACGAGGAGGCCGGGCGGCACACCGACAAGCCGGCGGCGGCGATCGTCGCCCTGACGAAGTTCCGGGACACCTTGACGCCTACGTCGCTGGCCCTCACGCCGGGGGGCCCGACCGCCGCGACGCCCGCGAACCCGTCCGCCTCGCCGTCCGCGTCCGGTGCCCCGACGGGTGCCGGAGTGCCGCTGTCGTTCCACGCGAAGGTGGAGCTCAAGGGCGCGGCCAGTGCCTGGCAGTACGACGGCGCGGTGGCAATGGTGAAGCTGAACGACGGCCGGGCGGTGGTGCACTGGGAGCCGAGCGTCGTGCACCCCAGGCTCGACGGCACGAAGGTCCTGGCGGTGCAGCCGATCTCGGCCTCGGCGTCGCAGGTGGTGGACCGCAAGGGCCGTCCGCTGACGGAATTCCCTTCGGTGCAGGCCGTGTTGGATCAGATCCGGTTCAAGAACGAGGGTACGACGGCGAGCGGCGGCACCGGTGTGGTGGTCACTCAGGCGGGCGGTTCGGGCACTCCCGAGCGGCTGTTCACCATCACCGAGCCGAAGGACGGCGCAAAGAAGCCGCTCACTCTGGACGCGGACCTCCAACGGGTCGCGGAGGCGGTGGCGAAGGGGCAGTCCAGTCCCGCCTCGGTCGTGGCGATCGAGCCGAGCACCGGGCAGATCCTGGCGCTGGCCAACAACCCCGCGCAGGGGGCGAACCGGGCGTTCGGCGCCGCCATCGCGCCCGGCTCCACGATGAAGGTGATCACTGCCGCCGCGCTGCTGGAGGCCGGCCTCACCCCGGACAGCCCGGTGCGCTGTCCGAAGACCACCAACGTGTCCGGCCGCGCGGTGCCGAACGACTTCCTGGACGAGCGGCTCGGCAACACGCTCAAGGACGACTTCGCGCAGTCCTGCAACACCGCCTTCCTGGAGGCCGGTCAGGCCAAGCTCAAGGCCGGCACCCTGCCGGCCCTGTCCAAGGACGTGTTCGGCCTCGGGCTGGTCTGGCAGACCGGCCTCCCCGCCTTCGACACCAAGGTGCCGCTGGAGAGCAACCCCGCAGAGACCGCGATGGCCTACATCGGGCAGGGCCGGATCCAGACCAACTCCCTCGCGATGGCCTCGGTCGCGGCGACCGTCCAGAGCGGTACGTTCCGGCAGCCGATCCTGGTCCCGGGCACGGCCCAGCCCAAGGCCGCCCGTTCGCTCGACCGTACGGTCCTCGGCCAGCTGCAGTCGATGATGAGGCGGACGGTCCAGAGCGGCACCGCGAGYGGCGCCCTGGGCGGTATCCCCGGGGCGGCCGCGAAGACCGGTACCGCCGAGGTCAACGGCCAGAGCCTGCCGAACAGTTGGATCACCGCCTATGCGGGCGACCTGGCGGTGGCGGTCGAGGTGCAGGCCGGTGGTCACGGCGCGACGGCTGCCGGGCCGGCCGCCGCCAAGCTGCTGGAGGTCGGCAACAAGGGCTGACGGCCGCCGGCTCGGCAGGGCACCCGCCGTGACCTCAGGCGGCCAGGGCGCGGCGCAGGGCGGTGATCAGGGTGGTGTGCTGCCGCTGGGAGATCTCGGCGGACAGGATCGCCAGCGAGCCGTGGAAGGTGCCGGGCCACTGGTGCAGCTCGACCGACACGCCAGCCTGCAACAGGCGCAGCGCGTACTCGACGGCTTCGTCGCGGAGCGGGTCGAACTCGGCGGTCGCGAGGTAGGCCGGCGGCAGCCTGGACAGGTCGGAGGCCCGCGCGGGAGCGGCGTACGGGATGGCGGTCCGGCCGCCCAGGTAGTGCCGCCACACCGTGGTCAGGGTGTCGCGGTCGTGCCAGGGCGTGTCGGTGAAGTTCCGCTGCGACCAGGTCTGTTGGCGGTCGTCGAGCCCGGGCTCGTTGAGCAGTTGGAAGCGGATCGGCGGCCCCTGCCGGTCACGGGCGCGCAGTGCCACGGCGGCCGCGAGCCCGGCGCCGGCGCTGTGTCCGCCGACGGCGATCCGGGCCGGGTCGATGCCGAGTTCGGCGGCGTGCTCGGCCGTCCAGGTCAGTACGGCGTAGGCGTCGTCCAGGGCGGCGGGGTACTGGTTCTCGGGGGAGCGGCGGTAGTCGACGGAGATCACCACCGCGCCGGAGCCGGCGGCGATCCGGGAGGCCCACGGGTGTTCGGTGTCCAGGTCGCCGAAGACGAATCCGCCGCCGTGCAGCCAGATGACGGCGCCCTGGGCCTGGTGCGGGCGGTAGATCCGGACCCGCACGTCCGAGGCGGCGGGCACGGTGCGGTCCTCGATCTCCAGGCCCGTGGTGTCCGGTGCGGGCCGCGAGGCGGCGAGCGCGGCGAAGGTCCTGCGGGTGGTGACCGGGTCGGTCAGGTCGATCGGCGGCAACAGCGGGACGAATGCTTCGAGTTCGGGATCCATGACGACCATCCTCGCCGTCGGCGGGTTTGGGGTCAGCCGCCATCTGTCGCGCGTTCCAACCGAGTTGCGCGCCGTTCGGTGGCTATCCTGCTGCGATGGAAGCACTGGCCGTTCGGCTGTCGGGACTGGATCCGTACGTCGAGGGTGCGATCCGCGTGGTCGCGTTCTACGACACGCTGATGCGCCGACGGGTGGATCTCCCGGCGCTGGCCCGGTCGTCGGCGGGCCTGGCCGAGTGCGGGGCGGGGATCCGGCTGTCCGGTACCGGGCGGGTGATCCGGGTCTCGGCCGACGGTGCGGAGCTGTCCGACCCGCCGTCAACTCCCTCCAGTAGGGCGCCGATCACCCTGGACGAGGAGGAGATCGGCACGGTGTGGCTGGAACGCCCCGGCCCGCCGAATCCGCTCGACGAGGTGCTGCTGGACCGGTTGGCCATCGCCGCCGCAGCGGCCGTCGAACGGTACGGACCGGCCCGCACCACGATGGCTGACCCCGCCCTGGTCGAGCTGGTGATCAGCCCCGGCAGCGACGAGGCGGACCGGGCCAGGGCCCTGCGCCTGCTGGGCTTCGCCGTCGACCTGCCGATCCGCGCGGTCGCCGTCCGGTCGGAACTCCCGCTCGACCGGATCGCCGCCCTGATCTGCCCGGCCCGCTCGGTCAAGGCGGCCCAACTCGCGGACGTGGGCGTCATCCTGGCCACCACCGTGGACCAGGCCGGCTTCCCGGCGGAGGTCCGCGCGGGCATCGGTGCGGCCGTAAGCCCCGACACGTCCTGGCGACAGGCCCGCACCGCCCTGCGCTTCACCGGCCCGCGCGAACCCGTCGTCCGCCACGCCGACCTGGGCGCACTGGCGCTGCTGGCCGAGATACCCCAGGAGGCCGCGCGCGAGAACACCGACGTGGCCGCGATCGCCCGGCTGGCCGCCGACCCGGAGGATCTGGAGACGCTGGACGCCTACTGCGTCACCGGCTCGATGCGCCGCGCCGCCGACCTCCTCCACCTGCACCACAGCAGTGTGGCCCGCCGCCTCGAACAGATCGGCCGGACCCTGGGCATCGAACTCACCGAGCCCGGCGGGCAGCTGCGGGCCACGCTGGCCCTCGGGGCGTGGCGGTTGCTCGAAGACTGAGCACCTCGGCGGGCCGGTGACAACCTGCAGAAATGCAGGTACCCCGGACCGCCGGGACAGTCGATCATGAGGGCGGACACTTTCTCGCCCGGGGGAAGTCGGCGGAAGGCCGTACGGACCCGGGCCGGGTCCTTCCGTCACGGGGGKGCGGAGGGCCCCGGCCCGGGTCAGCCGACCGGAGTGGTGGCCGCCGCCGGGCAGACCGGGGCCTGCGGGTCGTCCCGGGTACGGACGGCCGGGAGCCAGGCGTACTGCTCGGGGAGGCCGTCGATCCGGACCCGGTACCAGCGGGGGGTGCCGATGCCGTTCTCGTCCTCGACCCGGTCGCCGTCGTTGACCACGCAGTCGGTGAGCAGCACGTCGTCGTGCCAGACCCGGTGCGCGACCACGTTGTCGGCGGCGTACTTGCGGTGCGGGTCGCGGGCCAGGCCGAGACTGCAGGCGGGCACCCGCTCCGTCAGGTCCTTGCAGTTGCCGTCCATGTTGTAGACCCGGATCGGCTTGGTGGCGGCCGGCCCGGTCCCGGTGCTGGTCCCGGCGTCGGCGGACGGCCAGGCGAGCCAGGTGGCGGTGACGGTGCCCGCGAGGAGTACGGCGCCGAGGACCGTCCACGTCCCCCGGCTCGGGGTCCGGCGGGGGACCGGAGCGCACTCGGCCGCTGCCGCGCGGATCCGGGGCAGCAGGCTGTCCATGGTGTGCCGGGCCCGCTCGGCCGGGTCGGCGGTGAGACAGTCGGTCAGCACGGCCTGCCAGGCGGCCGGGAGTTCGGCGGCCAGCCGGAGCCTGCTGCGCCCGGTGCCGTACTCGTGCACGGCGGCCGCCCGCGCGGCCGGGGTGCCGCCGTCGAACGGCAGCGCGCCACCGGTGAGGATCTGGTGGGCGGTGATCCCGAAGGCCCAGATGTCGGTGCCGGGGCGGGTCATGACGCCCCGTTCGCTGAGCTGCTCGGTCCGGCGCTCCGGGGGGAGGTAGTCGGGGGAGCCGAGCGGCGGCGCGTAGCCGTGCGTGCCCTCGATCCGGGCGGCGAGCCCGAAGTCGGCGAGCCTGGCGGTGCCGTCGGCCATCAGCAGGATGTTCGCGGGTTTGAGATCGCCGTGGACCCAGCCGGAGGCGTGCAGGTGGGCCAGCGCCTCGGCGATCTGGATCAGCAGCGGACCGGCCGCGGGCAGGCTCGGCTCCTGGCCGTCCTGGCCGTCCGGACCGGGTGCGTTGTCCCGGCCCAGGGCGTCGAGCAGGCTCCGGTCGGCGAGCTCCATGATCAGGGCGATCGCCCCGTCCAGTGACGGTGTGTCCGGGTCGGAGACCACCTCGGTGCCCAGCACCCGGATCAGGTGCGGATGGTCGGTGGCCCGGCTGAACGCGACCTCACGGTCGGCGGTCTCGGCCAGCGCCCTGGCCTGGCGCGGGGCGAGCCCAGTGGTGGTGAGGAACTTGACGGCGGCCACGGCCGGTTCGCCCTCGGGCGCGGGGCCGCTCCGCCGCGCCAGATGGACGCTGCCCCAGCCGCCCGCGCCGAGGAAGCCGGTGACCTCCCAGTCGCCGACCCGGTAGCCGGGCGGGACGGCCACCGCCCCGTCGGGCAGCGGTTGGTCGACGGCGGGTACGGGACAGTCGTTCACAAGTTCTCCAGACGGGTCGCCGGTCGGGCGGGCAGCAGCGCGAGATGGTCCTCCCGGACCAGCCCGAACCTGAGCGCGAGTGAGACCACGGCCTCGCGCTTGCCGTCCATCCGCCGCCCGCCGCTCTCCGGCTGACGGACCCGCAGCTTGTTGCGGGCCAGGTAGTCGATGTGGAAACTGACGGTGGGTTCGGAGATCCCTGGGCAGACGGGGTGGGTCCGCAGCCGCTCCACCACCTGCCGGGTGGTGGGTACCGCCGAGGCCGACATGTCGCGCAGCCGGGGTTCGCAGAGGGCCACCAGCACCAGGAAGTAGGTCGCCGACTCGTCCAGCGGAAAGGCCATCAGGGTGGCCGGACCGGCGGACTGCGAGAGTGGCGGCGCGTCGTAGTACGTGTGCGCCGGGGCGTACACCTGGAAGCTCTGGGAGGCGCCCTGAGTGGGCAGCACCACCCGGGCGAACTCGAACGGCACGGGCGCGCCGATCCGCCGGGGCGCGATCCGGATGTACTCGCCGGCGCCCTCCGGGTTCTCCACCACATAGCTGAGCGAGGTGCTGAAGTTGCTCAACTGCCAGTGGTCGTCCGAGGCCCGGAGCTCACCGGCCAGCCGCGGCACGGCCGGGTCGGCCAACTCGATCTCGACCGGTTGCTCCGCGCTGCCCCGGCCGAACCGGGCCACCTCGCCCGGGCCGAGCTCAAGGCTGACAGCGGTGCCGTCGGCCGAGGCCACGTGCACCAGGACGCTCCCCATCCCCCCACCTCTCCCGCCCCTCGGGTACGCGCGTTGGCCGATCCGCCGGGCGAAGACCTGTCAGGGCGCAATCAGAATCGACGCTGTGTCGAAATTAATCAACATGATGCGCACCACAGGTTTGGCGGTGTCAGGTCAGGGTCGTCGGAGGCCAGACCGGAGTGGCGGCGTAGACCACGCGTTGGACGACCGTCTCCAGCAGTTCGACCACCGCCGCCTCCGCCTCGTCCCCCGGCACGCCGAGCGGTGAGGTGGCCAGCACCGCGAAGGTCAGCTGGTTGAGCGCCCGGGCCAGGGTCTCGGCCGGCGGCGGCCCCTCCGGCGCCCGGCCGGCCGCCCGTTCACGGCGGATCCGGGCGGCGGTCAGGTCGATGCAGTCGCCGATCATCCGGGCCCGGAGCGGCGCGATCACCGGGTCCGGTGCGGCGTTCAGCAGGACCTGCCTGAGCAGGTCGCGGTGCTCGCGCCAGACACCGACGCTCCGGCGCAGCGCGGCCCGGAGCGGTTCGGGGTCAGGGCCACCGCCCTCGCTCCAGGACACCATCGCCTGGCTCAGCTCGGCAGCCACCGGCGTCAGCAGCCGCGCGAGCACCTCGGACTTGGACCCGAAGTAGAAGTAGAAGGACGACCGGGAGATCCCCGCCGCCGCCGCGAGGCTGTCGATGGTGATCTGGGTGATCGGCTGCTCGGCGACCATCGCCGCGGCCACCCGGAGGATGGCCTGCTCCCGCAGGTCACCCTTGCTCGGTCCGCGCCTGCGCCCACCAGTCATCGGCCAATCGTACGAGTACGCGTCGCCGTACGGAACGCTGCCCTCCGGAGACCGATGCCCCGCTGCCGTACCGGATCTGCGCGAACCGGCCGGGGACGCCTGACCGCCTGTCGCCTGCGCCACGCGCGCTAGGGTCCTGGTCAGCCGCGCTCTTGAGCTCTGCGGCGGAACCGGGGAGGGGCAGTGGTGCAGGTGACGGCTTTCGACGAGTACGAGCGTCGGACGTGGGCCGGTCGTGCGGAGGCGTTCGCGGGGAGCTTCGCAAGGCTGTGTGCGTATCCGGCTTCGCAGTTGCTCGATGCGGCGGCGGTGGGGGAGGGGATCCGGGTCCTCGATGTCGGGACCGGGACCGGGACGGTGGCCGCGGCGGCGTGTGAGCGTGGCGCGAAGGTGACTGCTGTTGATGCCGAGCCCAGCATGGTGGAGTTGGCGGGGCAGGCCGCTCCGTCCGCAGAGGTGCTGACGGCCGTCCTGCCGGAACTCCCATTCGAGGAAGGCGCGTTCGATGCGGTGGTCGGCAACTTCGTGCTCAATCACGTGGGGCGGCCGAGGGACGCTCTGGCGGAACTGCGTCGGGTGGTCCGCCCCGGCGGGCGAATCGCGCTGACGATCTGGGCGGTCCCGGCTCCCGCCGGCCAGGCTCTGCTGGGCCGGGCCGTTGAGGCGGCGGGCGTGACCCGGCCGTCGGATCTTCCTCCGCTCGCGGCGGAGGACGACTTCCCGCGCGACCCTGCCGGTCTGGCCGCGCTGATGGCGTCGGCCGGACTGCGCGAGGCGCGGTGCGAAACGCTGCGCTGGGATCACCGGGCCGGCGCCGAGGAGTGGTGGAGCGGGCCGGCGGCCGGGGTGGCCTTCATCGGGCAACTGCTGTTGAGCCAGTCCGAGCGGACTCGTGCGGACGTCAAGCGGCACTTCGACCTGCTGTCGCAGGAGTTCCTCGGCGAGGACGGCCTGTTGGTCCTGCCGCACGCCGCCCTGCTGGCCGGCGCCTGTCGCTGAGTCAGAGGGCATCAGCCGTCCGCCCGGTGCTCGGTCTTGTCGTTGACGCTTTCACGGCACAGATCGACCGAGCAGCTCACCGAGCCGGTCCGCTAACCGTTCGGGGAGCGGAGACCGTCCATCAGGACTGTGAGGTAGGCGTCCGTGAGCTCCGGGGAGGCGGGCTGTGACCGGGCGACGGCGTACGCGGTCCGGCCGATCAGTGCGGTGGTGACGGCGGGGTCGAGGTCGGTGCGGACCGTACCGTCCCGCTGCGCGCCGGCGATCATCTCCTGCACGACCCGGACGAGTTCGTCCCGCAGGGCCGTGGTGGCGGGCAGGGTCAGTCCGTCCAACTGGTCGCCGATGGCGTGGTGCGCCGACTGAAAGGTGATCAGTTCGGTCAGGAAGGTCCGTAGAGCCTGTGCCTGGTCGGCCTGCTCAAGGAGCCGCCCGGCGCGGTGGACCACCGGCTCGAGCAGGCCCGACACCGCGGCGTCCAGCAGCGCGTCCTTGCCGCCGAAGGCGCGTACCACGGTGGCCGCGCCGAGCCCGGCCTTCCTGGCGATGGCCTCGACGGTCAGCGGGCTGCCCGGTTCGGCCAGCAGTGCCGTCGCTGCTTCGAGTGCGAGTCGACGGTTGCGGACGGCGTCGGCCCGGCGTCCGCCCTCGGCGGGTGTTGACAACTGGAACGCCCCTTCCACATAATCAACTGGAACATGCATTTCAGTTACCGTATCGCACCGGGAGACCCCATGAACGAGCGGATCCTGATCTCCGGCGCAAGCGTGGCCGGGCTGACCCTGGCGCACTGGCTGGCCCGGTACGGCTTCCGCCCCACCGTGGTCGAGCGCGCGCCGGGCCTGCGCGAGGGGGGCCAGGGCATCGACGTGCGAGGGCCGGCCGTCGAGGTGGTCGAGCGGATGGGGATCCTGCCGTCGGTCCGGGCGGCGGCCACCGACGTGCGCGGCGTCAAGTTCGTCGACGCCGACGGCCGCGCCGTCGCCCGGATCGGCACCGAGGACCCGAGCGGGGTCGAGATCATGCGCGGCGACCTGGTGGCCCTGCTGCACGAGACGGCCAGGTCCGGCGTCGAGTACGTCTTCGGAGACTCCGTCAGCGCGGCGGCGCAGGACGACAACGGAGTGACCGTCACCTTCGAGCGGGGCGGCACCCGCCGCTTCGACCTGGTCGTCGGCGCCGACGGCCTGCACTCCACCACCCGCCGCCTCGCCTTCGGCCCCGAGGCGCGATTCCTGCACCACCACGACCACTACTTCGCGTTCGCCGACGCCGAGGCCGCGCTCGGTGAGGACCGCTGGGTGACGATGTTCAACCAGCCGGGCCGGATGGCCGGGATCTACCGGTCCGGCCAGCACGCCCAGGCCAAGGCGTACTTCATCTTCCGCTCCGGCCCGCTGACCTACGACCACCGCGACACCGCCCAGCAGAAGCAGCTGGTGCGCCAGGCGTTCGCCGACGGTGCGTGGCGGACCGGAGAGCTGCTCGCCACCGCGCTGGACGACCCCGACTTCTACTTCGACGCCCTGGCCCAGGTGCGGATGGACTCGTGGTCGACCGGCCGGGTGGCGCTGGTCGGGGACGCGGCGTGGTGCGCCTCCCCGGCCTCGGGCGCGGGAGCCGAGCTGGCCCTGGTCGGCGCCTACCGGCTGGCCGGGGAGCTCGCGGCAGCCGGCGGCGACCACCGTCTCGCGTTCGCCCGCTACCAGGCCGGGCTCCGCCCGCTGGTCCGGCAGCGGCAGCAGATCGGCCTCAACCTCCGCGTCATGGTGCCGAGGACCGCAGGCGGCCGTCGGGTACGCGACGCCTTCGCCCGGCTGCCGCTGGCCCGTCCCCTCGGCACCTTGGAACGCCTCGGCCGGGCCGGCAACCGCCGCGCCCTGCCCGAGTACGCTCCAGCTCGCTGAGCTTGCCGTGCAAGCCGAAATCCCGTGGCGACCGGGCCTCCTGGTCGGGCATCGTGCCGGGTGATGAGTGAAGACACGATGTCCTACGCCCGCTTGAACACGTTGGAGGGCCTGCTGCAACGGGGCCGCGGGCGCGGTGCCAGGGCGGCGCTGCAAAGTCCGCAGGCAGCTGCGCCCTTGGTCTACGACGGGATCCGGCGGGACTGGCGGTGGGACTCCACCGACGACCGCTCCCTCTATCTCGCCCGGCTGGTTCGGGACTTGAAGCTGTCGTCGGCACCGGTCGTGGAACTGCTGACCGGGGACCAGGAGCAGTGCGAGCGGGCCGCCGACGTCCTGGAACTACTCGCCCTCGACGGTTGCGACGAGGCCAGGGAGGCCCTTCGCTCCTACATCCGCGAGGGTGAGCACTGGGTCTGCGTCCTGGAGTCGCTCTACCGTCGGTGGCCCTTGGAGTGGTGGGAGGATCTCGGGAAAGTCGCGCGGGCCCGGATCGGCGGCGAGGCGGAACAGCCGTGGTTGACCGAGCCGTGGACCCGGTTCGGGATCGAGGTGCAGCGGCCCGAGCCGGGCCCGCGCCCGCTCGATCTCGCCGGCCTCTCCGACGGTGAGCTTCTCGACTTCCTGGTCATTTCGGATACCGAGGTATCCGACAAGGTCAACGCCCTGCGGGAGTTGTGCCGCCGGGACCCGGTGGAGGGGCTGATCGAGCTCGTTCCCTTTCTCTGCACCCCGGACGGCCGCCGGTCGCTTCTGTGGCTCAGGCGGGCCGTCGGCCGCCTCGGCGTCCTGGCCGTACCGGCCGCGCGCCGCTGGGTGGGCGACGAGCGTGAGTCTTTGGCCCGTCTCGGCGCGGATGTCCTCGCCGAACACCTCGGCCCTGAGGTCATACCGGTCCTCGTGGCCGAACTCGCCGACCAGCGTGCGGCCCGTGCCTGGTGCGGCCCCGACACCACGGCCAGACGACTGGCCCGCTTCGGACCGGCCGCTGCCGCCGCAGCGGCGGACCTGCGCTGGTTCTGGCTGCGCACTCCCCACTCGTACGAGCGGGCCGCTTACCTGGAGGCACTGGCCGCCATCGGCATACGCGGTCTCGATCACGCCCTGGCCGAGTCCCTCTGGGACTGCGAGGTGCAGGCCAGACTGCTGGGCATCGCCCACGCACCGGGCCACCCCAAAACCATGGAACGGATCGCGACGCTGCGCGACGACCCGATGGAGGAACCAGAGGTACGGGCCGCCGCCGGAGCACGATTGGCAGCGTTCGCTCTGCGCCGAGAACGACGACATTCGCAGTCGAGCGCCACGGATCTCAGCGCGTCGCCGCCTGCCGACTAGCCTGTTCCGCCCGGCCAACCACGAGGTCCAGGCACATCGGTACGGGCCCGGGGAGGTCTGCTGTCAGGGCGGTGTGTCAGAGTCTGCGGATGCTCGAAATCGTGGTGAGGACGGAGAACTGGGAGCGGCACGTTCGTGTGTCCGCCGAGGATTTGGCCGGGCTGGTCCGGCGAATCGGCGGTGACGGCGATCGGTTCCTGGTTGTCCAGCGGGTACCCGACCTCCCGGACGTCTTCGCTCAGGTCTGGCACAAGGCCGGCGGGGACTACACGCTGGAGTACCGCGACGGCACTGCCGACCGGCACTTCGAGGTGATGGTCGACAGTCCCGAAGCGGTGATTGCGGTGATGACCGGTTGGGCCCGTCAGGAATCCGGTTGGGACGCGGGTCTGGCGTGGTCGCTGGTGGACATGGGCCCCACCCGCGAGGTGCCGCCGCCGGCCCTGGACGAAGGCGAGCGCGAGGAGTTGGAGAAGCGCGTTCGCGAGGTGCTGCTCGGCGGCTACACCACCCGCGCCGAACTGGCGGAGCTCGCTGAGGAGTACCTGGTCACCGCGGACCGTCGGCCTGTGTCACGGGAGCAGGCCGAGGTGCTGGCCGACCGGATGTGGCTGGAGCGTGTCGCCGAGCAGGCCGACTGGCAGGGGGAGACCGAGCCGGAGCGGCTCACCCGTGCGTTCACTGCCTTGGCGGAGGCCGGTATCACCGCCCGTGAGAACTTCACCTGCTGCCGCAGTTGCGGCGAGTCCGAGATCGGCGGTGAGGGCGGGCCCGACGCTCGTGGCTTCGTCTACTTCCACACCCAGTGCACGGACTCCGCCGCAGCCGGCCACGGGGTGATGCTGCTGTTCGGTGGCTTCGACGGCTCGTCCGAGACCACCGCAGCCATCGGCCACGAGGTCGCGGCCGCCCTCGAAGTCGTCGGCCTCCCCGTCGAGTGGGACCGCGATCCGGGGCGGGCCATCACCGTCGCACCCCTGGACTGGCGCCGCCGCCTGGTCGGGTAAAGATCGTCTTGCGCTGAGGGAATCCAGGGCCCGGAGTAGAGGCCGTTGAGGCCGGGGCCAAACTGTGACCTCCGGCTGTGCGTCTTTTCGGTGGGGTGGAGCGTGTAAGGAGTTGAGTGGCCGATCATGAGTGGATCGGTCTGCCAGGTGCAGTGTTGGGGGAGTGCGACAGTGAAGTCGATGCGCAGGGGTCTCGCGGKGGGGGCACTCGGAGGTGCTCTGGTGCTGGTGGCCACGGGGTGCAGCGGCGAGGGGAAGAGCCCGGCCGCGTCCGGTGCGGGCAATACCGCGGCGGCCCCGCAGAGTGCCACGCCGACCAAGCCGACCGTGTCGGCGGCCGTGGTCTCCATCGAGCCGGGCAACGGCGCAAAGGACGTCAAGCCGGCCGGTGCGCTGAAGGTGTCGGTGGCGGGCGGCAAGCTGACCACGGTGACGGTGACCGGCCAGGACGGCAAGGAGGTGCCCGGTGGGGTCACCGCGGACGGCCTCGGTTGGGCCCCGACGGCCGGCCACCTCGAGATCTCCTCGACCTACAAGGTCAGCGCCCGGGCCACCGACGCCTCGGGCGTGGCCGCCACGGCGGAGAGCAGCTTCAGTACGCTCACCCCGACGAAGTCCGCGGGCACGCACGACAACATCGAGGACGACCAGGCCTACGGTGTCGGCATGATCGTCTCGGTCGGCTTCGACACGGCGGTCAAGGACAAGGACGCCGTCCTCAAGGGCATCACCGTCGAGTCCTCGGACGGCACGGTGGTCAAGGGCCACTGGTTCGGCGACAGCCGGCTGGACTTCCGTCCGGAGAAGTACTGGACCCCGGGCACCAAGGTGACCGTCCACCGCCGCCTGAAGAGTGTCGAGACCGCTCCCGGCGTGTACGGCGGGTCGGACAAGGACGAGCCGTTCACCATCGGGCGCTCCCAGATATCCACGGTGGACCTGGCCGCGCACCGGATGACCGTGGAGCGGGACGGCCAGCCGGCCGACACCATCCCGATCACCGGCGGCAAGTCGGGCTTCGACACCTGGGGCGGCGAGATGGTGGTCGAGGCGATGGAGGGCACCACCCGGATGACCTCGAACGGCGTCACCTCCGCGGGCTCCGGCGACGAGTACGACCTGGTGGTCCCGCACGCGATCCGGCTCACCGACTCGGGCACCTACGTGCACGGCAACTACTGGAGCAGCTCGATAGGTTCGGCCAACGGCAGCCACGGCTGCATAGGCGTCCAGGACGTCAAGGGCGGCAGTGACAGCTCGAGGGCGGGCAAGTTCTACAAGTCGACGATCGTCGGCGACGTCGTCAAGGTGGTCAACTCCAAGGGCGACGTGGTCTCCCCGGAGAACGGCCTCAGCGGCTGGAACCTCCCCTGGGGCTCCTGGTAGCCGACGCCCCGACCCGGCAGGTGTGCGAACCGGTGCAGATGCCGTCGAGATCCTGAAGTGGTGTGCTGGGCAGAGGGTCAAGCGCGCCGCCAGGACGGCGGTGCCCCGGTGGACAAGGAGTGTCCGGCCATGGCTGTCCTCATTCACGCGGTTGTTCCGGGAATCACCAGCGATCAGTACGACGCCCTCAACGCACGGCTCCAGGACACGCCCGAGATCTTCGCCGGGTGTCTGTCCCACGTCTGCGTCGCCACCGACCAAGGGCTGGACATCTTCGACGTCTGGGCGAGCGAACAGCAGATGATGGAGTTCGCGGACAAGATGATGCCCATCGCGGTGGAGCTGGGCTGGCCCGCCACGCCTGGTCAGCCCGACATCCTTCCGGTGCACAACTACTGGACTCCGGGGGCGTAGCGGCGTTCTGACGGGCCGTCGGGGGAGCCGCCCCGGCGGCCTCAGGCGATACGGAGGATGCTCTTGCCGTGGGTCGCGCCCTCGGCGAGCCGCTGCACGGCGACGGCCAGGTCCGCCAGCTCGTACTCGGCGGTGATGTCCACGCGCACCCGGCCGTCGGCGACGAGGGCGAGTGCGCGGCGGGCACTGTCGGCGAGCCGCTCGGGGTGGGTCCGGCTGAGCAGGTTGCTGTTGTAGGTCACGAGCGACTGGCCCTGCATGAGCAGGTCGTTGGTGTCGGCCAGGACGGGTTCGAATGTGCTGAGGTTGCCGTACGCCACCAGGCGGCCGTGCGGGGCGAGTTGCCCGAGGCCGGCGCGGCGGGTCGGGCCGCCGACCGGGTCGAGGATCACGTCGAACTTCTCGTCGCCGAGCCGGCCCGGGAACTCCTCGCGCAGCAGGAGCTCGTCGTAGCCGAACTGGGCGGCGTAGGCGGCGCGGGCCGCGTTGCCGACCACGCCGACGATCCGGCCGGCCCCGGCCGAGCGGGCGAACTGGACGGCAAGCGTGCCGACCGAGCCGGCGGCCGCGTGCATCAGGACGCGGTCGCCGGGCCGCACGTGCGCGGCCGTGTTGATCAGGTCGTAGGCGGTCGGTGCGCCCCACCCGAGACCGGCGGCGGTTCGCTGGGGGAGGCCGCCGATGCCCAGGGCGAGCACGGCGTCCGCCAGGACCACCTCGGCGTACGCGCCCGCCTGGGTCAGCGCGGCGACCGGTTCGCCGATGCGGCCCGCGTCGACGCCCTCGCCGACCGCCGTGATGATTCCGGAGGCCTCGAAGCCGGGGACGAACGGACGCGGCACCGGGAAGTGCCCGTCCCGGACCATGGTGTCGCCCCACTGGACTCCGGCGTAGGCGACGCGGATCGCCACCTGACCGGGGCCGGGAGTTGGCTCGTCGACTTCGGTGAGCCGGTAGCGGTCGTCGGTGTCGAGAAGGGCAGCCTTCATGGTCACAGCTCCTTGTGCTGACTCAGGATCCTTATAGTCGAGGACTCTATGGATGTAAGATCCCTGAGTCAACACATGAATTTGTCAGAGCTCCTGGAGCGCATGGTGGAAGCCCCGATGGATGACGACCTCTGCCCGCGGATCCGGCGGTCCGAGCAGGCCCTGATGGCGCATCACGAAGCCGTGCTGCGCGCCTACGGACTGACCATGACGCAGTACACCGTGCTGTTGGCCCTCGCGCGCGAAGGCGGTCTGTCCGGTGCCCAACTGGCCCGCTCCTGCGGGGTGACGCAGCAGAGCATGAGCAGCGTGCTGGTCAACATGGAGACCAAGGAGCTCATCCGCCGCGAGACCTCCCCGGTGCACGCCAAGGTGCAGATCGCCACCCTGACCGAGGAGGGCCAGGCACTGCTGGACCGCGCCTACCAGGAAGTGATCATCCTCGAGCGCGCCCTCACCGACGCGTTCACGCCCGCCGAACACGCCACTCTCTGCGCACTCCTGGAGCGCGCCACCACCGTCCTGATCCAGCAGACGCGCCGCGCGACGGTCCCGCCGGTCGGCTGAGCCGGTTCAATCAAGGCGGCCGGGGCGAGGGCTCAGTGGTGGAACCCGGCGCGGTCGGCCTCCGGGGGCACGCCCTGGGTCAGGCGTTGGATGGCGCGGCGCATGTCGGCGGCGAGCAGGGCGATCTCGTCGCGGCCGATGCCGTGCCGGATCAGGACGCGTTGGATGACGGTGTCCTGCTGGTCGGCGGGCAGGGGGTAGGCCGGGACCTGCCAGCCGCGCATCCGGAGCTGGTCCGAGAGGTCGTACAGGCTGAACCCGGCGCCGGCCGGGTCGGTGAGCTTGTAGGAGACGGCGGGAAGTGCCCCGTTCCCGTCGTACAGCAGAGTGAAGGGGCCCATGTCGGCGACCTGCCCCGCCAGGAACTGGGCGGTGTCGGCGCAGGCCTGCTGGACCCGGCGGTATCCGCCGCGGCCGAGGCGCAGGAAGGTGTAGTACTGGGCGACGATCTCGCCGCCCGGGCGGGAGAAGTTCAGGGCGAAGGTCGGGATGTCGCCGCCGAGGTAGTTGACCCGGAACACCAGGTCCTCGGGGAGCAGGTCGGCGGTGCGCCAGATCGCCCAGCCGACGCCGAGCGGCGCGAGGCCGTACTTGTGGCCGGAGGCGTTGATGGAGGCGACCCGCTCCAGCCGGAAGTCCCAGACCAGGTCGGGGTGGAGGAAGGGCGCGATGAACCCGCCGCTCGCGGCGTCGACGTGGATCGGCACGTCCCAGCCCGTCTCGGCCTGGATCCGGTCGAGTTCGGCGGCGAACTCGGCGACCGGCTCGTAGTCGCAGGTGAAGGTGACGCCGAGGATCGCCACCACGCCGATGGTGTTCTCGTCGACGTAGTCCTTCAGCTGGTGCGCCCGCAGTCCGGTGGCGCCGGGCTCCAACGGGACCTGGCGCAGCTCGACGTCGAAGTAGCGGGCGAACTTGTCCCAGCAGATCTGCACCGGTCCGCAGACCAGGTTGGGCCGTTCGGTGGACTTGCCCTCCCTGCGCCGCCGTTCACGCCAGCGCCACTTCAGAGCCAGGCCGCCGAGCATCGCGGCCTCGCTGGAGCCGGTGGTGGAGCAGCCCATCGCGTTGGGCGCGTTCTCGCCGGTGGCCGGCGCGTTCCACAGGTCGGCAAGGATGTTGACGCACCGTGACTCGATCTCGGCGGTCTGCGGGTACTCGTCCTTGTCGACCATGTTCTTGTCGAGGCACTCGTTCATCAGGCGGTGCACCTCGTCGTCCGACCAGGTGGTGCAGAACGTCGCCAGGTTCTGTGCCGCGTTGCCGTCCAGCAGCAGCTCGTTGTGGATCAGCGCGTAGACCACCTCGGGCCGGGAGTGGTCCGCCGGCATTCGGTGCTTCGGTAGGACGTCCTCGCTCAGCGGTGACGCGAACAGGTCCGTGGCCGTATCGACTGCGCGAGGATCCTTGGCTACGTGCAGGGCCACTGGGTGTCTCCTTGGGCAGAAAGAAGGGGCTGCTGGGCTGCCGAATGCAGATATACCGGACATTCGGCGCGCTCGCACTCGCGCCTGGGCGTGGCGCCGATCCGGGGCGGACGGCCCGTCACATTCCTCGGCCGGGATCCGTCGATGGAGTGTTGGCAGCTCGATCCTGACGAACTCTCCGAAAGGCAGTCCGGCCATGACCACTGTTTCGACCACGTCCACGACCACCGACTCCGCTCCGAAGCCGTCCTCGCGGATGTCCGACCCGATGGAGCTGGTCCCGGAGCTGAAGGAGGTGTCCGCGGCGCTGTTCAAGGCGACCGGCAACCGGTCGGTGCCGCGCACCACCATCGGACTCGTCCAGCTGCGCGCCGGGCAGATCGTCGGCAACACCTACCTGACCGTCCTGCACACCGGTCTGCTGCGCAAGGCCGGTGAGAGCGAGGAGCGGCTCGCCGCGGTGGCGTCCTGGCAGGACGCGCCGTACTTCACCGCCGCCGAGCGGGTGGCACTCGCCCTGGTCGAGGCCGTCCTGCAGCCCTCCCCGCACGGTGAGCGGGTGCCCGACGACCTGTACGCCGAGGCGGCCCGCCACTACGAGCCGAAGGCCCTGGCCACGCTCACCATCGCGATCGGGCAGGTCAACTTCTTCATCCCGCTCGCGGTGATCGGCAAGCCGCTGCCGGTCGACAACTTCACGACGGAGCAGTGGACCTGACGCTTCGTGCGGCCGGTTGCCGCCGCGTCCAGGTGCCGGGTGACCTACTGGTGGTAGAGCTCCTGGGCGCGGCACAGGTCGACCGGCTCGTCCTGGTGCAGCGGCAGGAAGTGCTCCAGCTGCCACAGCTGGGCGCGTTCGGCCTGGCGGTTGGTGGTGGTCACCCAGGGCGGGTAGACGCGGAACGCCCGCTTGCCGCCCAACCCGTCCGTCGACACGATGCCGCGCCGGCGGAGCGTCTCCAACGGCAGCACGAACTGGCCGAGATGGCGCCCGTCGCGCGTGCTGATGACGAAGAGGTCGACGGGGTCAGCGGCGTCGAAGGGCTGGATCGGACCGCCCGGCGACCTCTTCCACACCGTGACGAACTGGCCGATCTTGGTCGGGGTCGTTTTGGCAGCCCGGAAYCGGACCGAGCGGCCGTCGACCGTGAACTCGTGCGCGGCGTACGCGGCACTCTCGGCTTCGGGGACCGGCCGCGAGCAGCTGAACCCGCACGGGTCGTAGACCAGCGCTTTCGCCGCGAGGAGGTCGTCGTGGAGGGGGTCGGGTGCGTGGTCACGGTTCGTCGGCACCGGCCCACTCTGTCATTTGTAGGTGCGGCCCGGACATTCGAGAGCTGACGGGGCGTCGGGCTGGTCCGGTGTGGGCTGCCGTGCAGGCTTTTGAGCCGGGGTACCTCTTTGGTCAGAGGTACCCCGGCTCAGCGGTCATCTGAAAACGGAGGACGGATTGGCGGAGCAGGTCGAGGAACTCTTTGAGGGAAGCAGCGACCTGGTCGAACTCGGTCTCCACACCGGCAGTCCGGGAGCGGTGGACGGCACCGTCGGTACCCAGGACGAACTGGATGCCGCCGCCGTCGGAGGCGAGGGCGACACCCTCGAGCACGGCGGGCTCCGGAATGGTCCGGGCGCGCAGCGCCTCGGTCGCGGACTGGATCCAGTAACCGTTGCCGATGCCCGACAGGCTGACCTCGCCGATCGAACCGTAGAAGGTGGCGAGGTCCGCGAAAGCGGGATCTTCGGCGAAGGCCCGGGCGGCGAGGCGCTCCTGCTCGTCCGGGTCACGGATCTCGTTGGCGCCGGGCCAGTAACCATACGTCTCCTCGAAGGTGGGCAGGATGGTGTCGAGGACCTGCGTGATCTCGGTACGCCACTGGGTCAGCCAGGCGGAGGTGAGGGGGGCGTGCTGGTTCATGGTGCCGATCCTCGCACCGGGGGCCGACATGCCTGGTGGACGGCGAAGCCGCTGTGCTCCCAGATGTCGTCGCCGTGGGCGGTGCCGGCGCCGTAGTGGGCGTCGTCGGTGTGCCGCACGGTGTAGACGAAGACGCCGCCGGGGCGCAGCACCCGGTGGACCTCGGTGACGAGGGTGTGGATCTCTCCGGTGGACAGGGCCATGCAGAGCAGCATGTGCGCGAAGACGGCGTCCACGGAGGCGTCCGCCAGCGGCAGTCGGGTCCGTACGTCGTGCGCCTCGGTGCGGACCCGATCGGCCACGCCTTGCGAGGCGGCCGCCGTTCGCAGCTGCTCGAGCCCGATCGGGCTGAAGTCGACCTGCCTCCAGGTCAGGGTCCTTCCGCTGAGCCGACAGGTCTCCGTCGACCTGGTGAACGACCATACGGGGCGGTCTACCCAGCCGGCCACGAGGTAGGCCGACCGGCGATTTGTGACGCCGCGGCAGGCGAAATTCGGTGGCGGGCCCGGGGGCCTCGGCCGATCATGGCTCGCATGAGTGACCAACCCGCGCGATGGACCCAGGCAACCGTCTACCCCGATATGTGGGCCAATCCGGACGACGATCCTCGCAACAGTGAAGGACCCAGTCCGGACGGCGAGTTGGCGACGCTGCTGGACTTCCTGGCGAACTACCGCCTGACCCTGCGGATGAAGTGCGAGGGCCTGGATGCGGAGCAGCTGGCCCGTCGGTCGGTTCCGCCGTCGACGATGTCGCTGCTCGGCCTGGTTCGGCACCTCGCGGAGGTGGAGCGGGACTGGCGCAACTGGATCACTGACGGTGACCCGCTGCCGAAGCTGTACGGCAAGCGTGACGCGGACTTCGACGGAGCGGTCGCCGAGAAGGCCGTGGTCGACGCCGCGTACGTCGACCTGGAGCGCGAGCAGGCCGCGACCGACGCCGCGCTGGCCGTGCACTCGGACCTGGGCAAGCGGGTGGGGAAGGACGGCATCGCCGTGCGGGAGCTGATGGTGCACCGGATCGACGAGTACGCCCGGCACAGCGGGCACGCGGACCTGCTGCGCGAGTGTGTCGACGGAAGGGTGGGCCAGTGACGGCGCCGAGTCGCTGATCCAGGCCCTCCCTGTCGGTGTCAGCTGTCGGTTCCGCCGCGGAGGTCGAGGAAGTCGAGGACCCGGCGGGTGAGCAGGTCGGTCGCGGCCTCGTCGTACGACGGCAGGGAGGAGTCGGCGAACAGGTGCTGGTGGCCGGGGTAGAGGAACAGTTCGGCACCGTCGGTGGAGTCGACCAGGTCGCGCGCCGCGTCGAGGTCGCCGTCGTCGGCGAAGAATGGGTCGGCCTCCATCCCGTGCACCTGGACGGGAACGGACGCCGGCCAGGCTGCGCCGAACTCCGACACGGGGAAGCACGAGTGGATGAGCAGTGCTCCCTCGGCTCCGGCCCGGGTCTGGGCCAGCTGCTGCGCCGGCATGACGCCGAGTGAGAAGCCCACGTAGACCAGGGCGTCGCCGAGTCCCTCGACTGCGGCGATGCCACGGTCCATGAGGGTGTCGAATCCGGTCTGCCTCGCGTAGGCGATGCCGTCCTCCAGGGTGGTGAAGGTGTGTCCTTCGTAGAGGTCGGGCAGGTGGACGATGTGGCCCGCCCGGCGCAGCTCGGCCGCGAAGGCCTCCACTCCCTTGGTCAGCCCCTGGGCGTGGTGGTAGAGGACGATCTCGGTCATGGTCTGTGCCCCTTCGAAAAGTCTAATGATCCGAAAATCTCGAACGTTCGGTGATGTTAAACTAGTCCAACCATGTCGAGCAATCATCCAACTCCGGACTRCGACCTCGATGACACGATCGAGCTCACCACCGCCGATCAGGTGCGGGCGATCGGTGACCCCCTGCGCACGACGATCCTCGGCCTGCTGCACGAGCGGGCCGCGACGGTGACGGAGCTCGCCGGTGCGGTCAAGCGCCCGAAGAGCACCGTGGCGCACCATGTCGGCGTGTTGGTCCGGGCCGGCCTGCTGCGGGTCGTGCGGACCCGGCGGGTCCGGGCGATAGAGGAGCGTTACTACGGCCGGACCGCCCGGATGTTCTACGTCGGCCTCGGTCGGCAGGTGGACGGCGTCGCGCTCCCGCTCGACTTCAACGACTTCGAGGTCGCGGCCAAGGAGTCGGTTGCGGCGTACGAGACCGGCCGGCTGCGGGGCTTTCTGCGGCACGCCCGGATTCCGGAGGAGCGGGCTGCGGAGTTCTGGGAACGTATTGACCAGGTGGTGCAGGAGTTCGACCGGCTTCCGCGCTCCGGTGACGAGGTCTACGGGTTCGCCGTCGGCCTGTACCCCATGCTCGACTACCCGACACTGCCCGACCGGGAGGACTGACGGGGCCGAGCCGTGGCGGCGGCGGGGAGTTGACTGCGGGTCAGGCGCGGGCCGCGGTGGTGGGGTGGTTGCCGAAGGCGGCGGCGAGGAGGACGCGGAGGTGGTCGGCCTCGGGGATCAGGATGGTCTCGATCTGATCGTCGGTGTAGCCGGTCAGGGTGAGTTCCTGAATGCGCCGGAACAGCAGGCGGTCTGCTGCCGCGATGAGGGCGGCGGCGGCCCGGGGCACGATGACCGGGGCGGGGTCGGGGGCGGCGGTGGTGAGCGCGGCGGCGAGTGCCTGTTCCCGCTGGTCGTGCAGTTCGCGTACGCGGGCGGTGAGGGTGGGGCTGTCGGTGACCATGCGGGCGAACGCCGGGCCGGTGAAGCCGACGACGGGGCTGTGTTCGAGCAGGGCCGCTCGGAACGTGCGTGCCAGGGCGGCGAACGGCTCCTCCTCGGGGCCGCGCTCCGACACTGCCCGGGCCAGGCCCTGGGTGAAGGCCTCGTGGTGGTCGAGGGCCAGGTCCTCCTTGCGGGGGAAGTAGTTGGTCACCGTCTTCTTGGCCACCCGGGCCGCGGTGGCGATCTCGGCGATGGTGGTCTGCTCGAAGCCCTGTTCGATGAAGAGCCTGGTCGCGCAGTCGGAGATCAGCTGTCTGGTCTCCTGCTTCTTGGACTCGCGGAGTCCCAGCTCGGTAGTCATGCGGGAATCTTACATCCGTCGTAAAAATAGTCTTGTTCGATCGGAGGGCTGAGGCTAAAGTTGCGTCCGTTGTAAAGTTCGCCCGAGTGAATGGACCTGGATGCGCAAGCTCACCTACTTCGTCGGCACCACCATCGACGGCTTCATCGCCGCCCCCGACGGTGACCCCGGCTTCCTCTTCCCGTACGTCACCGAGGACTACCTTCCGCACCTGGTCGGCGAGTACCCGGACACCCTCCCCACCCCGGCCCGGGCGGCCCTCGGCGTCGCGGACGTGCCCAACTCCCGCTTCGACACCGTGCTGATGGGCCGCGGTACGTACGCTCCGGGCCTGGCCGACGGCCTCGCCAACCCGTACGCCCACCTGCGGCAGATCGTGTTCTCCCGCTCGCTGACCGTCAGTCCGGATCCGGCCGTCGAGGTCACCGCCGAGGACCCGGTCGCCCTGGTGCGCAAGCTCAAGGAGGAGGACGGGCTCGGGATCTGGCTCTGCGGCGGGGCCGACCTGGCGGGTCAACTGCTCCCCGAGATCGACGAACTGATCGTCAAGCAGTATCCGGTGGTGGCCGGCAGCGGCATCCCGCTCTTCCACGCCGACTTCTCGCCGCGCTCCTTCCAGCTGACCGACAGCCGCATCTTCGAGCGCGGCAACGTCGTCCTGACTTATGTGAAGACCGGCGAGTAGCGCAGTACCCGCACGTTTCCCACTCCTCGCACGTCCCTTCTGACAACGGAGACAGCTTGTCCGCGCGCATCACCGCTCTGACCGACCCCGACGAGAAGTCCGGCCGCCGCCTGGCCTGGCTGGCCTCCGGACCGGACGGCCGTCCGCTCGGGACCGCCTTCCTGCGACTGTTCGGCAAGGAGGGCGTGCGCCACCTGGCTGAACTGGACGTACAGGTCCACCCCGCCGAGCGGCGCCAGGGGACCGGTGCCCTGCTGCTCGACGCGGCCGTGGCCGCTGCCCGCGAGGACGGCCGACGTGCCGTCATATGCCAGGCGGAGGCGGGCTCGTCCGGAGCCGGGTTCCTGGTCGCCGGCGGCTTCCATGCCGCGATGGCCCTGATCTATGCCCGACTGCCGCTGGCCGAAGCGGACCTCGGCGCGCTCGCCGAAGCTGTGCAGAAGCCGCATGCCGGCTACCGGTTGACGGCATGGGAGGGGATGGTGCCCGACGGGCTCGCCGACACCTTCGTGGCCTCGCGCCGGGCGATGGACGACATGCCCATGGGCACCGTCGACTACGGCACGGTGGTCTGGGACCTGGACCGGGTACGGACTGCGGTGGCGGCCGTCGCCGGGCGTGGGGAGCTCCTCCACACGGTGGCGGCCATCGACGAGTCGGATGGTTCCATCGCCGGATTCACCGAGTTGGTGGTCCCCGGCAGTGGCACCGGCGACGCCCAGCACTACGGCACGGCGGTGCTGCCCGAGCACCGAGGCCGGGGCCTGGCCCGCTGGATGAAGGGCGCCTCGATCGTCCAGGCCCGCGAACGCCACCCCCAGCTCGACGGTCTGCTGACCGACACCGCCGACAACAACCCGTACATGCAGCGCATCAACGAGGAGCTCGGCTACCTGCCGACGCACACGTCCCACGAGTACCAACTCGACCTGTAGACGATGCGCGCGGGGCCGGTGCTCCGGGAGTCACCGGTGGAAGCCGGAGTTGCACGCCTCGTCGGCATCGTTCTGCCAACGGCACAGGACGAGGGACGAGCCGTAGGCCTCGACGTCGAGGCGTGCGACGGCGCTCAGCCCGGGGGTCGAGGCGTCCGGTGCGATCGTCAGGGTGACGACGGGGTCGGCCTTGTCGATGGTGAAGACGGGCCAGACCGGGGCGAGCACCACGCCGATGTCGCAGAAGAGCAGCAGGATGACAGGGTCGGCGAAGTGCGGCCGTTGCCGACGGAGGATCAGGAAGATGCCGGTGGCGCCGATGCCGACGCCCCACAACGCGGATGCCAGGACGTAGTAGTCCCAGCCGAGTTGCTGCGGGAAGCGCGGCGTACCGGTCGGCAGGATGTAGGCCGGCGCGACGAGTGCCCACACCAGGATCCCGGCTGCGGCGAACACGCCGAGCAGGGCGCCGCCACAGCCTGGACGCAGGGGCAGGCGCTCGTCCTCGCGTTCGTCGGTGGGTGTCGGGTGGTCCGCGCTCGGCGTCATCGTCGTCCGCCGACGGTTGCGCAGATGTGGCCGCTGGCTGGGCAGTTCATCGAAGCCCCTCCATTTCGAACGCGTTCAAATCTATGGCGGGGCTCACTGTAGGGCGTTGCTCCCGGCATCTCAACTCCGAGCGAACGGGGCTCGGATGGCGCCCGCGCCCACTGCCCGTGCAGGACCGTTGCCGACCGGGCCGGGCGCGCGTCACCATGAGGGTCGGCGGGTGTGTGAGGAGGGGTGAGGTGGGGGCCTTCTTGGCGGGGTGTGCGGCGTTGGTGTGCGCCGTCTCGGTGTACCGGTTGGTGTTCCGGTACTGGGCCGAGCATCCCCGGGTCGTCGTTCCGAGGCGGGTGGGCGCTCCGCTGACGGTCTACGAGGCCGCTGCGCTGCGCGCCGTGGAGCTGCACCCCGATCACCTGGCCAGGACCGTGCTGTCGGGCATGGTCCTCAGCGGCGCGCTGCGGTCGGACGGGTCGGGCCGACTGTGGGCCGGTCCCGGTACGGAGAGCGTGGACGTACTCCAGGCGGCCGTGCTGACCGGTCTCGATCCCACCGTCGGATACCTGCCCGTGGAGCTGTGCGTCCGGGTGGACGGGCTCGACGCGGTGCGGGCGGTGGAGCGGGAGTTGGTGGCAGCGGGTCTGGTCACCCGGAGCGAGAGCGAAGCCCCGGTGAACCTGTCGATCGGCGTCATGGTGGTCGTCGGGGCGCTGGGTGCCGTCGTCGTGATGGCGACCCGTTCGCTGCCGGCGGGCGGGGTCCTCGCCGGGCTGCTGGCCGTGGGCGGCGTGGTCGCGCTGGTCACCCCGGAGCGGTACGACCGGGCCTCGCGGCGTGGGCGTGGGCTGCTGGCCGCCGTGGGGACCGAGGGCGATCGGCGGCCGGTGCTGCCGCCGGGGCTGGTGCTGGACGACGCCTCGCACACGGGGCTCGCCCGGCTGGCCCTGCAGTACACGCCGGTGGCCGGTCTGTCGTTCGACGGCTTCTCCGGTGCCCGCGTCCAGGCGGGCGGGGAAGGGACGGCTGTCGGTGAGGGTCCCGGCCTCGGCGGCCTGTGAGCGCACCGCCGGCGTGGGGGCGGGCCGCTCACACCTGCGGGGAACGTGCTGTGCGATCCGGTTAACCCTCGGTGCCCGCCGACTGTGATGATCCGTTAATGCGGTCTTCCTAGGGTGGCGACCGTGGGAGCTTCCCACCGCCTGCCGCGCCACGCCCCGCGTGAGTCCGGTGGGGACTGCGATCCCTCGGAGGGAGTCCCGGTGACGATGCCAGGTCCGGAGGCGGACAGCGTGCGGACGGTCTGCTCGTACTGCGGTGTCGGCTGCGGCATCGTGCTCGACATCGGCCGGGACGCAACCACCGGCCGACGGACCGTCAGGAAGACCTCCGGGGACAAGAGCCACCCGGCGAACTCCGGGCGGCTCTGCACCAAGGGATCGACCAGCGCCGACATGATGGCCGCCGGCGGTCGTGCCGCCAAGGCACTGATCCGTACCGAGCGCGGCGCCGAGTCGGCCGAGGTGGAGGTGGACGCCGCGATCACCGCCGTGGCCGGGCGGCTGCGGGCGATCCTGGACGAGCACGGCCCCGACGCGCTGTCCTTCTACGTCTCCGGTCAGATGTCGCTGGAGGCGCAGTACCTGGCCAACAAGCTGGCGAAGGGGTTCGTCCGGACCAACCAGATCGAGTCCAACTCCCGGCTGTGCATGGCCTCCGCAGGCACCGGCTACAAGCTGTCGCTGGGCGCGGACGGCCCGCCCGGCTCGTACCAGGACTTCGACCGCGCGGACGCCTTCTTCGTGATCGGCGCGAACATGGCCGACTGTCACCCGATTCTCTTCCTGCGGATGATGGACCGGATCAGGTCGGCCGGGGCGAAGCTGATCGTCGTAGACCCTCGGCGGAACGCCACCGCCGCCAAGGCCRACCTGTTCCTGCAGATCAGGCCGGGCACCGACCTGGCGCTGCTGAACGGCCTGCTGCACCTGCTGGTGGCGAACGGTCACACCGACGAGGCGTTCATCGCGGAGTTCACCGACGGCTGGGCGGAGTTGCCCGCCTTCCTGGCGGACTACCCGCCCGAGAGGGTCGCCGAGATCACCGGGATACCGGAGGCGGACATCCGGCTGGCGGCGCGGTGGATCGGCGAGGCGGGTGAGTGGATGAGCTGCTGGACGATGGGGCTCAACCAGTCCACGCACGGCACCTGGAACACCAACGCCCTGGTCAACCTGCACCTCGCCACCGGGGCGATCTGCCGCCCCGGCTCCGGCCCGTTCTCGCTGACCGGCCAGCCGAACGCGATGGGCGGACGCGAGATGGGCTACATGGGCCCCGGCCTGCCCGGCCAGCGGTCCGTCCTGGTGGACGCGGAGCGGGACTTCGTCGAGGAGCTCTGGGGCATCGAGGCGGGCACGCTGCGGACGGAGGTCGGCCGGGGCACGGTGGAGATGTTCGAGCAGCTGGCGGCCGGTGCGATCAAGGCCTGCTGGATCATCTGCACCAACCCGGTGGCCTCCGTCGCCAACCGCAGGACCGTCATCGCCGGTCTCGAGGCGGCCGAACTGGTCATCACCCAGGACGTGTTCGCCGAAACCGAGACCAACGCGTACGCCGACGTGGTGCTGCCCGCCACGCTGTGGGCCGAGTCCGACGGCGTCATGATCAACTCGGAGCGGAACCTCGCCCTGATCCAGGGTGTCGTCGACCCGCCCGGACAGGCACTGCCCGACTGGCAGTTGATCGCCCGGGTGGCCTGCGAGATGGGCTTCGCCGACGCCTTCGGGCACAGCTGCGCCGAGGAGGTCTTCGAGGAGCTCAAGCAGGCCTGGAACCCGAAGACCGGCTGGGACCTGCGGGGCGTCACCTACCAACGGCTGCGGGAGAGTTCGGTGCAGTGGCCCGCCGCCCCCGGCGGTCCGAACCGCAGCCCGATCCGCTACCTCAACGACGGCGTCAGCCAGGCCCTGCTGGAGCGCTCGGACGGGACCAGACCCCGACTGGCCTTCCCCACCCCGACCGGCCGCGCCCAGTTCTTCGGCCGCCCGCACCTGCCGGCCGCCGAACTCCCCGACGACGACTACCCGTTTGTGCTGAACACCGGCCGCCTCCAGCACCAGTGGCACACCCTCAGCAAGACCGGCAAGGTCGCCAGACTGAACCGGCTCGACCCCGGCCCGTTCGTCGAACTGCACCCCGACGACGCCGCTGCGATGGGCGCCAGGGACGGTGACCGGATCGAGGTCACCTCGCGCCGGGGCCGCGCTGTCCTGCCCGCGGTCGTCACCGACCGGGTCCGGCCCGGAAACTGCTTCGCGCCCTTCCACTGGAACGACCTGTTCGGCGAGTACCTGAGCATCAACGCCGTCACCAGCGACGCCGTCGACCCGATCTCGTACCAGCCCGAGTTGAAGGCGTGCGCGGTGGCGCTCCGGCTGGTGGCTCCGGTGGTTGCTGCGGTGGGGGAGACGGCCGGAGTTCCTGCGCTGGCCGGGCTGTTCGGCATCACGGACCTCACTCCTCCGACGCTCACCGAAGCGGAGCGCCGCTACCTGTCCGGGTACCTCTCCGGTGTCGCGCTGGCGGCGCCCGGCGGGGTACCGGTGCTGCCCGCCGACGCGCCGTTCAGCCCGGAGACGGCACTGTGGGTGGACGGCCTGCTGGCCGGTACGTTCTCGCGGAGCGCCGATCCCGCTGCTCCGGTGCTGCCCGGCGGTTCCCACGGGCCGCTGCCAGCACGGGAGTTGATCGTCCTGTGGGCCTCGCAGACCGGTAACGCCGAGGACTTCGCCGCCACCGTCGCGGCCCGCCTGGCGGAGACGGGCCGGACGCCGTCGGTCCGCAGTATGGCCGACTGTCCGTCCGGCAGCCTCCCGGCCGACGCCGACCTGCTGGTCATCTCCAGCACCTTCGGTGACGGCGACGCCCCCGACAACGGCACCGGCTTCTGGCAGGGCCTCAGCGCCTCGGACGCCGCACGGATGGAGGGTGTGCGGTACTCGGTGCTCGCCTTCGGCGACTCCGGCTACCAGGACTTCTGCGGCCACGGCCGCCGTCTGGACGAGCGCCTCGCGGAGCTGGGCGCCACCCGACTGCTGCCGCGCACCGACTGCGACGCCGACTACGACGAGGCCGCCGGGCGGTGGCTCGAGCAGGTCGCCGAGGCCCTGAGCGCTGCTGTGGCGGCCACCCGGATGCCGGGTACGTCGTCGGAGCCCGGTCCTGCCGTCGGGCCCGCGGTCTACTCGAAGACGTCGCCCTTCGCGACGTTGTTGGTCGGGAACCGGCTGCTCAGCCTGCCTGGTTCGCAGAAGGAGGTACGACAGTTCGCCTTCGACACCCGTGGTGGTGAACTCGCCTACCAGGCAGGTGATGCGCTCGGGGTGTGGCCGGCCAACGGCAGTGAGCTGGTCGCCGAATGGCTCGCCCTGACCGGCCTCGACCCGGACGAGCGCGTCACCCTGCCCGACAGTGGCGAGATCCCCCTCGGTGAAGCCCTGCGGACCCGTCTCGACATCGCCCGGATCACCCCGGACCTGCTCAGGTTCGTCGCCGAGCGCACCGGCGATCGTGACCTCAGGCGGCTGCTGCGGCCGGACAACAAGGGCGAGTTGGCGAAGTGGAGCTGGGGCCGGCAGGCCGCCGACGTGATCGGTTCGGCCATCGTCCGGGCATCGGCTGCCGAGTGGGTCGGTGTGCTGAAGCGGCTCCAGCCGCGGCTGTACTCGATCTCGTCCAGTCCGCTGGCGCACCCCGGCGAGATACGCCTCACCGCTTCGGTCGTGCGCTACACCAACGACCTCGGCCGCGAACGCAAGGGTGTCTGCTCCACGTACCTGGCGGACTGCGCGGACGACGGCCCGGTGCAGGTGTTCGTCCAGCGCTCGCCGCACTTCCGACCGCCCGCCGACTCCGCCACCCCGATGGTCATGGTGGGCCCCGGCACCGGCGTCGCCCCGTTCATCGGCTTCCTGGAAGACCGTCAGGCCCGTGGCCACACCGGCCTCAACTGGCTGTTCTTCGGCGAGCAGCGCGAGGCCACCGACTTCTACTACCGCCAGGAGCTGGAAGCCTTCCGCAGCTCCGGCCACCTGGACCGCCTCGACCTCGCCTTCTCCCGCGACCAGCGCAACAAGATCTACGTCCAGGACCGGATGCGCGAGCACGGCCCGCGCCTGTGGCGGTGGCTCCAGGACGGCGCCCACCTCTACGTCTGCGGCGACGCGGGCCGGATGGCCAAGGACGTCGACCGGGCCCTGCACGAGATCGTCGCCACTCACGGGGGGATGGACGGGGCGTCGGCCGCGGCGTACGTCCGGCAGCTGACGAGCGATCAGCGGTACGTGCGGGACGTCTACTGAGCAGACAGGGTGCGTGTGATCTCTCCCACTGTGGGTGGGGGAGCGAGGTGGGGGTGGAGATCAACTGGCACTGGTGGGCGCCGAATTGACGGTGGGGCGGGTGTGAGGGCCCGGAAAACCTGGTGTGGATCGTGCACGTGGCTTCGCTACCGTGTCCCGCGGAACGAAGGGGGAGATCAACTTGGGAAAGAATCCCGCATTGCGGCGCCTCACGGGCGCTGGGCTGACGGTGGCGCTGGTGGTCGCCGGTGTGTCGGCGTGCAGTGGTGAAGGCAGTGGCTCGAAGGCCGCTGGAGCGGCTGGTGGTTCGGCGAGCGCGGCGCCGGTGGTGTTCGGTGCGGCCGGCTACCGCGGGCTGGTGCCGGGGATGGCCAAGGACGCGGCGCTGACCAGCGGTGCGCTGGAGTCGGCGGCGGTGTCTTTGCTGGACGGCTGTACCGACTTCGCCTACAAGGGCGGTCCGGCGCCGGATGCCGCGCGGATGACCGCCGAGACGGCCGCCGAGGCCGCGTCCAAGGAGTTGAACGCCAAGGCGGACGCGCTCGAGAAGTCCTCGGCTGCCGAGACCCTCCCGCCGAACGCCTCGGCGAACTCGGCTAGCAACTCTGCGGCGAGCGCCAAGCTGATTGCGGACGCGACGTTGGCCCTCGCCCAGCTGATGGCGGCTCGGGAGGCCCGGGACGCGGCGTTCGTGACCGCAGGGCGGGTGTCGTTCGGCGTGGACGGGCTGCGCGAGCTGGTCGCTCCGGCGGCCGCGCGGACCGCCGAGGGTGTCGGTGCCGGTTCGACGGTGGACGCCCTCAAGCAGGCCTACGGTGCCAAGGGCTTGGTGCAGGGCAAGGGCGGCACGTTCCAACTGCCGGTCGAGGGCAGGCCGGGCTGGCAGTACGAGTTCACGGTGAAGGACGAGAAGGTCGTCACCGTCGCGCTGGCCAACCGCACCATGAAGTGCGCCTGAGCGGTCTGGATGCGGCTCAGCGCCAGCTGGGGGCTCCGTCGAAGTGGACGTCGCACGACTCGTGCAGGGCGTCCATGCTGCTCCAGTCCGCCTGGCCGCGCGCGATCCGGCCCAACTGGCGGAAGTAGTCGAAGCGGGCGACTCCCGGGGTGAGCAGGGCGAAGAACTCGGCGGGGCCGTCCGGTGCGGCGCCGAAGGCGTGGACGGAGCCGGGCGGGACCACCACCAGGCCGCCCGGGCCGACCCGGGTGAGCTCGCCGTCGAGCAGGAACTCCATGGTCCCGTGCAGGACATGGAACACCTCGGTCGACAGGTGGTGGCAGTGCGGCCGGGTCCCGTCCGCGCCCGCCGGCAGGGCCAGGCGGTTGGCGCCGAGCAGCCCGCCGGTGCCCGGGCCGTCCTCCAGCAGGACGAACCGGCCACCGCCGGGCAGGGCCACCGCCTCGACGTCCCGCTCGTGTACGACCAGCGGCCGGGGCATCGTGGTCACCTCGTCGGACATGCGCAACTCCCTTGTAGTCGGGTCGAATCCGGTGCCACCAGTCGACCCCGGGAACAGCCGGCGGCCAAGCACCGGTTGTCGATGACGCCCATCACCGGAAGTGATGGGCCCCGGCAAGGTGGCCAAGGGGGCGTGGTGGAGCTCAGGCAGTTGGAGTACCTGGTGGTGATCGCGGAGGAGGGTGGCTTCGGCCGGGCGGCGCAGCGGCTGCACGTCGTCCAGTCCGCCGTCAGCCAGCAGGTGGCGCGGCTGGAGCGCGAGCTCGGCGTGGTGCTGTTCGACCGCACCGGTCGTGCGGCCCGTCCGACCCCGGCGGGCGAGCGGCTGCTGCCCGAGGCCAGGGCCGCACTCGCCGCGGTGGCACGGATCGCGCAGACCGCCGAGGCGCTGGCGGCCGGGGCGGCCGCGACACTGCGCCTGGGCAGCAGCCGGCCGTTCGCCGACCGGGTGCACCGGACACTCGACCTGTTGGCCGACCGGGCACCGCAGGTGCGGGTCGAAGTGCGGCAGGACAGTCGGGGCGGACGCCTGCAGAAGGTCCGCTCGGCAGCCCTGGACGCGGCTCTGATCCGTGGTCAGGAAGCCTGCGTCGGACTGGAGTTCGAGCCGCTGTGGGAGGACCAGCCGATGGTCGCGGTGCCGGCGGGCCACCCCCTGGCGCAGCGGGAGCGCCTCGGCCCCGCCGACCTCGCCGAGCTGCCGGTGCGCCTCGCTCCCCGGGAGCGCAACGCACCGTTCCACGACCTCGTCACCGACGCGTTGCGACGGCACGGGGCCGGTCCGGTGGCCGGCCCGCCGTTCACCACTCTGCAGGAGACCCTGGCCTCGCTGGCCGCGGACGCGGCCGCCGGGTCGCCGTCCTGGACGGTGTTCGACGCCGTGCAGCCGCTTCCGCAGACCCGCAGGGTGGCGCTGCGCCCGTGGGACGGCCCCGCGTCCAGGACGTACCTGGTGTACCGCACCGGCCAGGCCCCCGCCGAGCTGCCCGCACTGCTCCGGGCCTTGGCCGACTCGGCTGGGACCTGTTGAGCCGGCCTTCCGCCTCCGGGCGGACTACGGCAGGGTCCACCGCTGGTTGGCGCCGCCGTTGCACGTCCAGAGGACGAGCTGTGTCCCGTCGGTGGTGCTGAAGTCGGGGTCGTCGAGGCAGAGCCCGGACTGGGCGCCCTTCAGTGTGCCGTCGGCCTGCGCGAGCCACTGCTGGTTCGGCTGGTTGTTGCAGGACCAGAGGTCGACGCCGGTGCCGTTCACCGTGCCCTGGCCCACCACGTCGAGGCAGAGTCCGYTGTGGGTGAGCGTCTGGGCGGCCCAGGTCCAGGTCTGCGCCGGTGACTGGTTGCACGACCAGAGTTGCACCTTGGCACCGGAGGTGGCGGATCCGGCGTCGAGGCACTTGCCGGGTATGCCGGACAGGACAGGGCCGACCCGGGGCGGGGTGGAAGTGCCGGGCCGGAGCGCGAAGTTGTCGAACTGCTGGGTCTGGTACCCGGCGGTACCGAGGCCTGCCTGGCCGTTGGCGATCGTGCCGTCGGTGACGGTGGTGAGTTGCGTGCCGTCGATCCCCGCCGTGAGCTGGGTTCCCTGCATGGCCAGGGTGAGGTTGTGCCAGCTTCCGGTGCCCACCGCGCCTGTCGTGCCACTGGCCAGGGTGACCTCGTTCCAGGTGAGGTCGGTCCGCACCAGGGACCAGGCTCCGGTGGCGTTCACGCGGAAGTGGTAGGCGTTCAGGCCGTTGTTGTTCCTCGCCTGCTGGTTGACGCGGCCCAGCAGTTCGACGCCGCCGGCCTGTTCGAGCAAGGCGTCGGCGGAGACGGTGTAGTTGGACCAGGAGCCGTCACCCATGATCGTGTACGGTGCGTTGTTCTTCTCGTCCGTCCAGCGCACCGGTGTGGCCGGCGCCATCTGGCGCAGGCAGGTGCCGCTGCGTCCGCCGCCGCAGGCCGTGCTCTGGAAGGCGCCGTTCATGTCGGCGAAGTACTTCGGGGAGGTGGTGGTGGCGGGGGTGTCGAAGGAGTCGGAGTACGGCAGGGACATCGGTGCACCGGCGGGCGGGGGGGCGACGGTCTTGCCCTGGCCGGTCGTGGTCGACACCGTGTAGACGAACCCGGGCTGGAGGGTGAGCTGGTAGCCGCCGGCGGAGGGTGTCAGGTTCTGCAGGTGGACGAAGTGGTACGCGCTGTCGGCGGAGTTGACGTTCGTCGCCCAGACGTGGACCTGGCCGGTCGGGAGTCCGCCGGCGATCTGGAAGTTCACGGTCTGTGCGGCACCGGCGTCCAGCGTCTCGATCACGGTGGTGTAGTCGGCGTTGTTGCCCGACTTCAGTGACACGAAGCTGCCGTTGTTGCGGTTGCCACTGAGGTAGCCGCTGCCCGAGTCGATGTAGCGCCAGCCGGGCCGGGTGAACTGGGTGGTCTGGGCGGTCACCCAGGTGGTCCTGCCGATGTCGTAGTGGCCGGACCAGGGCTGGTTGGCCACCGACATGCCGTCGGTGCTGAAGTACAGGTTCGGGTAGAGCGCGGAGATGGCCGGCCAGTTGATGTAGGCGGTCATCCGGCCGTCGATGTAGCCGCGGTTGATCCCGCGCGCGACCGCCGCCGCACCGGAGTTGGTGTCCAGCGAGCCGTTCTCGCTGGCCCACAGTGCGGTACCGAGGGCCTGTGCGGTGGCGGGGCTGGAGCAGTTGGTGGCGCTGGACAGGTAGCCGCAGGGGTAGTGGACGCCGACGACGTCGACTGCGCTCTTGAACGCCGGGTCGGCGGCCAGGGCGTCCGCAACGGCCCAACTGTCCTCTGCTGCTACGACCTTGGTGGTGTAGCCGCCCGCGACAAGGGTGCTCTTGAGTTTCTTGTACCAGGCGGCGTCGTAGCCCCGCTCGTTCCAGCCGCCCAGGTAGTCGATGGTCAGGCCGTGCTGGGTGGCGCAACCCATCCACTGCATCAGGTAGTTGACCGCGTTGTCGGTGAAGAAGGAGTTGCTGCTCGGGTTGATCCAGCCGGGCGCGCCCCAGGACAGTCCGACGAGCTTGATGTCGGGGTTTCGCTTCTTGGCCTGGCCGGCCAGCCACCACTCGTAGCCCTGGTTGCAGTCCACCGTGTCGGCCGTGTGCATGTGGCTGGCCTCGGCGCCGTCCGTCGAGTTGGTGTCACCGCCGACCTCGAGCTTGAGAATCTGCAGTGCCGCGCCGGACCCGGGCTTGAACAGGTAGTCCAGGAGCTGGCTGCGCTGCGGCTCCGGATAGTCGGCGAGCAACCGGGAGTTGCCGCCGCCCCCACTGATGGCGCCGACGCCGTCGAAGACCCGTCCCGGCTTCGTGCCGTCGACGGTGATCGTGACGGGCCTTGCCGCCTGGGCCGTGCGGGGAACCAGCGCCAGGGCGGTGGCGAAGAGAAGCAGGACTGCGACGAACAGGGGTGGGCGCAGTCTGAACTGCCGGTGCATGGCTACTCCTTGGGAGCGGGGGACGGCGATAGGGCGGCTTGCGGGAGGGTGCACCACTGCTGATGAGGGCCGGGCGTGGGGGAGACGTCGAGCAGACGGCCCGCGACGCGATGGGGCTACTATCCGGGCCGATGGCGCACACATGTCAACACGTCTGCACAGAATCGCTCGTTGATTCGCGCTGCCGACCCTCGATCCGAGCGGCCAAGACATCCGATGTTCCGGCCTCGCTTCGGACGCGAAGTCGGCACAATGCCTTCCTTGATGGTGCCGACCAGGCTAGCCTGACCGACATTCATTTGATGTATCTGTTCTGGTCGCGCTCCAGACCTGAACCCGTCAGGAAGGACACCACCCATGTCCGCATCCCCCGCTCCCCACCCGGATCCCGCCGCAGTGAACGGGGTGTCGCGGCGCGGCATCCTGCGCACGGCCGTCTCCCTCGGCGCGCTGTTCGCGCTCGGCTCCCTGCCGGAGTTCACCACCAGCGCCGCCGCCGTGACCCGTCCCGGCTCCCTGTCGCTGGTCCCGGACAGTGAGGCCGTCACCCTCTGGTACACCGCGCCCGGCAACGAGTCCGTGATCCTGGAGCAGGGCCTGCCGATCGGCAACGGACGGCTCGGCGCGCTGGTCACCGGCGGCCCGTCCCACGACGCGCTGTACCTGACGGACGCCACCCTGTGGACCGGCGACGCGAACGCCTCGCTCGGTTCGGACGGCCAGTTCCCGTACGGGGACACTGACTTCGGTACCTTCGGCATGCTCGCCAAGGCGTACCTGGATGTCCCCACCCACACCACCAAGGCGATCAGCGGCTACCGCCGCACGCTCGACCTCTCCAACGGCCTGGTGACCGCGTCGTACCAGTTGGGTGGTGTGACGTACCGGCGCGAGGTGTACTCAAGCCAGCCCGATGACGTCATCGTGGTACGGCTCAGCCAGAGCGGTGGGGGCTCCTACACCGGCTCGATGACGCTCACCGGCACCCGGGGCGAGTCCGTCACGGCCGACGCCGCGAGCGTGAGCGTCTCCTTCGCCGCCGCGCTGGCGAACACCCTCAGGTACGCGACCGTGGTGAAGGCCGTGGGCACCGGCGGTTCGGTGTCGGCCACCGGCACGCGGGTGACGTTCACCGGCTGCACTGAGGTGCTGCTGGTCATCTCCGGTGGCACCAACTACAAGGCGGACGCCTCGGTCGCCTACAAGGACACCACCGTCCTGCCGCTCACGGTCGCCCGCGCCAAGGCAGCGGATGCGGCCGCTGTCTCCGCAACGTCCTTGCTGGCCACGCACGTTGCCGACTACCAGCGTCTCCAGCAGACGATGACGCTGAACCTGGGTGCCTCCAGCACGGCGCAGCGCGCCATGGACACCGCCTCCCGGCTTTCCGCCCGGGCCGCCGCCGGCTCCGCGCCCGATCCCGAACTCGAGTCCTCCTACCTGCAGTTCGGCCGCTATCTGGCGATCTGCGGCTCGCGCGGGAGCCTTCCGCTCAACCTGCAGGGCCTGTGGGTCGACCGCAACAACCCGGACTGGATGGGCGACTACCACACCGACATCAACGTCCAGATGAACTACTGGCTGCCCGACCGGGCGGGCCTGGCCGAGTGCTTCGACGCGTTCACGGACTACTGCGTCGCCCAACTGCCGGGCTGGCAGGCCACCACCCGCGATCTGTTCCAGGACCCGCGCAACGGTTTCCGCAACACCTCCGGCAGGGTGGCCGGCTGGACTCTCGCCATCTCCACCAACATCTGGGGCGGCAACGGCTGGTGGTGGCATCCGGCCGGCAACGCCTGGATGTGCAACTCGCTGTACGAGCACTACCAGTACACCCAGGACGCCGCTCATCTGGACCGGATCTACCCGCTCCTGAAGGGCGCCTGCGAGTTCTGGGAGGCCCGCCTCCTCACCAGGACCGTGCCCGACCCGGCGACCGGCGGCACCCGCCAGGTGCTCGTCGACGACCACGACTGGTCACCCGAGCACGGCCCCACCGACGCGATCGGCATCACCTACGCCCAGGAACTGGTCTGGCAGCTGTTCCAGAACTACCGCGAAGCCGCCGCCCGGCTCGGCAGGGACAACGCCTACGTCTCCATCGTCACCACCCTCCAGAGCAAGCTGTACCTCCCCGAAGTGAGCGCCACCTCGGGCTGGTTGGAGGAGTGGATGACCGACGCCAACCTCGGCGAGACCACGCACCGTCACCTCTCCCCGCTGGCCGGTCTGTTCCCCGGTGACCGGATCAATCTCCAGGACTCCCCGCCCGCCGTCATCGCCGGTGCCACCGCACTGCTGACCGCCCGCGGCATGGCGAGTTTCGGCTGGGCCAGTGCCTGGCGCGCGCTGTGCTGGGCCCGGCTGCGGAACGCCGACAAGGCGTACCAACTGGTGCTCGCCGTCCTGAAGCCGTCCGTGAACTTCAGCAACGGCACCGGCATCAACATGTTCGACATGTACAGCTTCGGCAACCGCTCGACCTTCCAGATCGACGCCAACTTCGGTACCCCGTCGGCGATGATCGAGATGCTGGTGCAGTCCCGGCCGGGGCGGGTCGAGTTGCTGCCCGCACTGCCGTCGGCCTGGGCCGCGTCCGGCAGCGTGACCGGTGTCGGCGTACGCGGCGGCCTGACCGTCGACCTGAGCTGGACCTCCGGCCAGGTCACCAGCGCGAAACTGCGCGGGCCGGCCGGGGCGAGCACCACCGTCGTCTTCGGCACCTGGAGCCAGGCCGTCACGATCCCGTCCGGCGGCTCGGTGACCGTGACGCCCCCGCCGCAGACCGTGATCACCGTGTTTCAGCTCGTCAACCGCAAGAGCGGCAAGGCCATCGACGTCCCCGGCGCCTCCTTCACCACCGGCACCATCCTGATCCAGTACACCCCGAGCAGCGCCGCCAACCAGCGCTTCGCGTTCGTGCCCGTCAGCGGTGGCGTGTACGAGATCAACTGCACGCACACCGCCCTGGCCTGGGACATCAACGGCGGCTCCACCGCCGACGGCGCCAAGCTCATCCAGTGGACGCCCACCCACGGCACCAACCAGCAGTGGCGGGTCACCGACACCGGCGACGGCTACGTGACCATCACCTCGGTCCGCAGCGACAAACTGCTCGGTGTCACCGGCGACTCCACCGCCGACCTCGCGGCCGTCGAACAACAGACCGCCAACGGCGGTACCGGCCAGCAGTGGCGGCGAATCCCGGCCTGACACCGAGCGCGTCTCTGACAGGGAGCGGAGTCTATGCTGTAAAGATCAGACGTTTGAGGAACGAGGGAGGCGGATGCGCGTGCCGGTCACCGACGAGGCGATCGACAAGATCAAGGCGATGATCGTCAGTGGCGAGTTGCGCCCCGGGGCGAGGCTGCCCAAGGAAGCCGACCTTGCCGAACGGCTCGGCCTCTCCCGCAGTTCGCTGCGGGAGGCCGTGAAGGCCCTCTCCCTGATCAGGGTGCTCGATGTCCGCCAGGGCGACGGCACCTACGTGACCAGCCTGGAGCCCGAACTGCTGCTGGACGCGCTGGGCTTCGTGGTCGACTTCCACCAGGACAACACGGTGCTGGACTTCCTGGAGGTACGACGAATCCTGGAGCCGGCCGCGACGGCGATGGCCGCGAGCCTGATGTCGGACGAGGACATCGCCCGTCTGCGGACCGTGCTCGACAGTCTGGGCGACGAGCCCACGCTGGAGGAGCTGATCACCAACGATCTGGAGTTCCACCAGCAGATCGCCGCCGGTTCCGGCAACGCGGTGCTCTGCTCGCTGGTCGAGGGGCTCTCCGGGCCGACCACCCGGGCCCGGATCTGGCGCGGCGTCACCGAGGAGGGGGCCGTCTCGCGCACCAGGGAGCAGCACGAGGCGATCCTGTCCGCCATCGAGTCCCGTCGGCCGGACCTCGCCCACGCCTGGGCCACGGTGCACGTCGCCGGGGTGGAACAGTGGCTGCGCAAGACGCTCGGATCACCCGTGTCCGCGCTGCCGCCGCTCTAGCGAGACGCCCGCCGTCGGCGGGTGTACGGGGAACTGACGCGGTCCTCGACGCCGGGGCGTTACTCGCGGGTCTGGGCGTTCACTGTGGGACGCGCGTCACCGCCGTCCGCGCCCAGGCCCGCGAGCAGGCGGAGCCCGTCCTCGGCGGGGCTGCCGGGGGCTGCGGACATCACCAGCAGCTCCATGCCGGATTCGTCCGGTAGCGCGAAGTTCTCGTGGTGCAGTTCCAGCAGTCCGACCAGCGGGTGCCGGTACGCCTTGCGTCCGTGGGTGCGGGCGCGCACGTCCGCGCGGGCCCAGAGGCGGCGGAAGCGCTCGCTGCCGATCGCCAACTCGCCGATGAGCGAGGCCAGTCGGGGGTCGTCGGGGTACTTGCCGGTGGCCAGGCGGAGGTGTCCGACCACGTCGAGGGTGCAGTTCTCCCAGTCCGCGTACAGGCCGCGCCCGGTCTCCTCGAGGAAGATGTTCCGGGCGATGTTCAGGCCCGGTAGCGGGCGGCCGTAGAGGAGCCCGGCGAGGCGGTTCCCGGCGAGCACGTCCAGGCGGTGGTCCATGATCACCGCGGGTGCGCCGGTGACCAGGTCGAGGACGCGCAGCAGCTCCGGGCGGATCCGGGAGCTCGGCGCCTTCGCCCGGCGGCGACGCTTCCCGGCGAGCCGGCAGAGGTGGTCGCGTTCGGTCTCGTCGAGGCCGAGCACGCGGGCGAGCGCGTCGAGGACCTGGCCGGAGGGCTGGGTCGCGCGGCCCTGCTCCAGGCGTACGTAGTAGTCGACGCTGACCCCGGAGAGGTGCGCGACCTCCTCGCGGCGCAGCCCTTCGACCCGCCGACGGCTGTCGGTGGGGATGCCGGCGGCCGCCGGGTCGACCCGGGAACGCCGGGTCCGCAGGAAGCCCGCAAGATCGTCCATGAGCCAAGTATGGCCGCGGGTGGTGCTCTTGAGGGTGGTCCTGCCAGTACCAGGAAGTCCGGTCCGACGGAAGCGGCGCCCCTGAACGGCGGGCGCCGGAGTGCCCAGAATCGAGGCATCCGATCCGAAGGCCCCGATCCGAAGGACCTCCCATGAAGACGCTGATCGTCCATGCCCACCCGGAGCCGAAGTCGCTCAACAGCTCGCTCAAGGACCTCGCGGTGACCACGTTGGAGACCGCCGGGCACGAGGTGCGGGTGAGCGACCTGTACGCGATGAACTGGAAGGCGGTCGTGGACGCCGCGGACTACGGCCCCGACGCCTCGAACCCGCTGAGGGTCGCCCTGGACTCGGGCCGGGCCTTCGCCGCCGGGACGCTCACCCCGGACGTCCGCGCCGAGCAGGAGAAGCTGCTCTGGGCCGACACGGTCATCCTCCAGTTCCCGCTGTGGTGGTACACSATGCCSGCSATCCTSAAGGGCTGGGTGGACCGGGTGTTCACCCACCGCTTCGCGTACGGCGTCGGCGAGCACAGCGACACCAAGTACGGCGAGCGCTTCGGCGAAGGCACCCTCGCGGGCCGGAGGGCGCTGCTGTCGGTGACCACCGGCGGCCCGGAGTCGCACTACTCCGCCCGTGGGATCAACGGCCCCATCGACGACCTGCTGTTCCCGATCCAGCACGGCATCCTCTACCACCCGGGCATCGAGGTGCTGCCGCCGTTCGTGCTGTACGGCGCCGACCGGCTGACCGCCGAGGACTATCCGGACGTCGCCAAGGCCTGGGAGCAGCGCCTGCTCACCCTGGAGTCGACCGAGCCGATCGCGTACCGGCGGCAGAACTTCGGCGACTACGAGATCCCCTCGCTGCAGCTCAAGGAGGGCGTGGAGCCCACGGGCCGGACGGGCTTCGGGCTGCACGTGCGCGGCTAGCTTCGGGCCACCGACTGGGGGAACGCGAAGACCTGGTCCGGGTCGTAGCGCCGGGCCACCGCCTTCAGGCGGGGCAGGTTGTCGCCGTAGTAGGCGGTGCCCCAGTCGGGCAGGGTCGCGTCGATGTAGTTGACGTACGCTCCCGTCGCGCCGAGTGCCCCGAGTCCGTCGCGGATGGCGTCCACGGTGGCGGTGGCCGCGGCCTTGCCCGCGAGTGTGGTGCTCGCGTAGATCTGGGCGGAGGCGAGCGCGGAGCGGTGCGGGAAGGCGGTCGCGTCGGGGGCGAGCCGGGAGACCTCGCCGCCGAGGGAGTCGAGCAGCAGGTCGACCCCGGTGTGACCGGTCATCAGCTGGGTGATCTGCTGCGGGTCCAGCGCGGTGTCGAGGATGCGGGAGGCGGCGACGAACGCCTCCCGGGGGAGCAGCCCGCCCTCGGAGACGGGGTGGCACTGGGCGATGGTGTCGTTCGCGCAGCCTGCCATGTACTTCATCGCGTCGAGGTAGCTCTTGGTCTGGGCGGTGCGGGAGGTCGGCTGGGTGGCGGCGGCGGAGACCAACTGGTCCAGCAGCGGCTCCAGCCCGCTCTGCGGCCCGACGTAGCACCCGCCGACCCGGCAGGTCGGTGACGAGGCGCCGGAGACCACGCAGTTGGACCACAGTTCCGACGGGGCGTCCGCCACCCACTGCTGCCAGGCGCCGATCACCGAAGCGGCCGAGCCGGCCGGGAAGCGCAGCGAGAAGACGGTGAGTTCGGGCGCCGGTTCGGTGCTGAAGGTGAACCGGGTGACCACGCCGAAGTTGCCGCCGCCTCCGCCGCGCAGCGCCCAGTAGAGGTCCGGCTCGCAGGACTCGGAGGCGGTCAGCACCCGGGAGTCGGCGGTGACCACCTCCGCCGAGACCAGCCGGTCGCAGGTCAGCCCGTACTTGCGGGTCAGCACGCCGATCCCGCCGCCCAGCGCCAGCCCGCTGACGCCCACCGTCGGGCAGGAGCCGGCCGGCAGCAGCCGCCCGGCCCGGGCCAGTGCCGCGTACACCTCGATAAGCCGGGCGCCCGCGCCGACCTGCACCGTCCCGTCGGGCTGCACCTGGACCTGGGCCATCTGCCGAAGGTCCATCACCAGCCCGCCGTTCGGCACGCTGTACCCGAGATAGCTGTGCCCGCCGCTGCGCGCGGCGATCGGCACCCCGTGCCCGCGGGCCGCGTCCAGGCAGTTGCGCACGTCCGCCGCCGAGGTGCACCGGGCCACCGCCGCCGGGAACTGACCGTCGTTCAGCTCGTTGTACCCGAGCCTGGCCACCCCGTACCCCTGGTCCTCCGGCAGCAGCAGCCGGCCGTCCAGGCACGCCTTCAACGCCGACCAGTCCGGCACCGCCCGCCCGCGGGTCGCCGCCCGCGCCCCGCCCACCGCCGGCCCCGCCAGCGCCATCGTGCCGCCCAGCCCCAGAGTGGCCAGGAACCCTCGTCGATCCATCGTCATGTGCTCGCATCTCCCGATGACGGTGCGTACCGCGTGCCGACCACGCAGCCCCGCTTCGCGGCCATCCTCGTCCGGCTCGTCCGGGAACCGGCAGACGGCGCGCGAGGCTGCGCCATCAGAGGGTTGACGACGGGTCAGCGACGGTCTCCCCTGGGAGGTGGGTCCAAGAGTGGGCCCACGCACAGTTCCGCCACCGTTCACAGGACCACCCCCTGTCGGCGGTGGTCCATTCGGCCGGGGCCGCGACTCTCGTGCCGCCCTGACGCAACGACCCTGGGACGGACCTCGTGACCGAATCGCCCGCACAACGGTGGCACCGCAGCCTCCCCCTCCTTCTTGTCGCCGGCCTGGCGCTGGCTGCGGGCACGCTGACCGTCGGCCCTGCCCACGCGGCCCCGGTGGACGACATCCGGATCAACGAGGTGGTGACCACCGGAGACGTCAACGACTCGATCGAGCTCTACAACAAGGGCACGGCGACCGTCGACATCTCCGGCTGGATCCTGAAGGACGACAACAACAGCTCGAAGTACCAGGTCGCCGCCGGTACCAGCCTGGCCCCGGGCGCGTTCCGGGCGTTCGACGTGCACAGCTCCTTCGGCCTGGGCTCCGCCGACAAGGCGCGCCTCTACCTGGCGGACGGCAGCACGCTGGCCGACAGCTTCAGCTGGAGCAGCCACTCCAACCCGTCGTGGTCGCGCTGCGCCGACGGCACCGGCGCGTTCAAGGCGGCGGCGCTGACGCTCGGCGCGGCGAACGCCTGCGGTGGTACCGGCGGCGGGGGCACGCCCGTGGCCTGGCCCGGCAGCAGCTCGGTGGCGACCGCCGACGCCGCGAACGTCTTCGGGCAGGACCTCAGCGGCCTCTACCAGGAGGGGACCGTGATGTGGGGTGCCCAGAACTCCGGGAAGCTCTGGCGCCTCGTCAGCAACGGGTCCGGCGGGTGGCAGCCGGACACCGCGAACGGCTGGTCGACCGGCAAGACGCTCCGATTCCCGGGTGGTTCGGGCACCGTGGACAGTGAGGGCGTCACCGTCACCGACGCCGGTGCGGCGGGCGGGGTGTTCGTCTCCAGCGAGCGCAACGGCGACGTGTCCGGCACCAGCCGGCTGTCGGTCCTGCGCTACGACGTCAGCGGCAGCGGTTCCTCGCTGACCGCGACCAGGGAGTGGAACCTCACCTCCGACCTGCCGTCGGTGGGCTCCAACAGCGGCCTGGAGGCCGTCACCTGGGTGCCCGACAGCTACCTGACCGGCGCGGGCTTCAAGGACGCCACCACCGGCGCCGCCTACAACCCGGCCGGCTACGGCGCGCACAGCGGCGGGGTCTTCTTCGTCGGCGTCGAGGGCACCGGCATGATCCACGGCTACGTCCTGCTGGACGGTGGCGGCTTCACCCGGGTCGCGTCCGTCAGCAGCGGGATGAGCGGCGTCATGGAGCTGCAGTGGGAGCCGCAGGCCGCCCGCCTGTGGGTGGTCTGCGACGACACCTGCAGCGGCCAGCACCGCACCATGCAGGTCAACACCGCCGGCGCCTTCGCCACCACCGCCGTCTACAACCGCCCCACCGGCATGGCCAACCTCAACAACGAGGGCTTCAGCCTGGCCGGCTCCGGCGAGTGCGTGAGCGGCTCCAAGCCCGTGTACTGGTCCGACGACAGCAACACCAGCGGCCACGCCCTGCGCAAGGGCACCGTCAGCTGCTGACCCGTCCGGCACCGCTGCGGCCCCGCCCTCCACAGAGGGCGGGGCCGCAGTGCTGCCTGGGACCTGGGACCGCAAGCACGCGCCGGATCGTTCATGTCAGGACGACGCAACCCCGTCGCTCCAGTTCGGTCAGGAGCGGCAGGGAAGGGTCGATCCCGTTCCAGCGCAGATCCAGCTTCTCCAGCGACGGCATCCGGGCGAGCCAGTCCGGCAGCTGGCCGAGGCGGTTGCTCCGCAGGTCGATCTGCCGCAGTCGAGGGAGGCCGGCCAGCGACGGCGGCACCTCGGCCAAGACGTTCTCGCGCAGGTCCAGGTGGCGCAGTTCGTGCAGCTCGGCGGTCGACGGCGGCAGGTGCTCGACGGCGTTGCCCCGGAGCCAGAGCTCACGCAGGTTGTGGAGCCGGCCCATCGTGTCCGGCAACGTGGTGAGCCGGTTGTGCTGTGCCCTGAACTCGATGAGGCCGGTCATCCTTCCGATGGCCTCGGGCAGGGAAGTGAGGGAGTTCTCACCGACGTTGAGGTAGCGCAACCGGGTCAGGTCTCCCAGTGAATCCGGCAGCCGTGCGAGCTGGTTGTCGTGCAGGTAGAGGCAGCCGCCGAGCCCGGTCAGCTCGCCCAGTTCGTCGGGTACCGAGGTGAGGGCGTTGTGGCCGAGGTCCAGGGTGTTCAGCAGCTGCAACCGGGCGATCCCCGGTGGGAGGGCCGTGAGTCCGTTGTCCGCGAGGATCAGTACCTGGAGTTCGGTCTGCTGCCAGACGGATTCGGGGACCTCTCCGAGCTCCTGACGCCACAGGTTCAGTACGTGCTGCACGGTCTCTGCCCTCTTGTTGGTGGTTCCCGGCCGGCTGCGTATGAGACAACCGGGGTCTGTCGTGAGCTTCTTGACAGACCCTCAGATTCTCGACGCCTCCAGACCGTACGGCCGGTTGGCCAGGCATTTTTGTGGCTTCCGCCAGTACGACGCCCCGGTCGGGGAGAGGGAGACTTCCGGCCAGAGGCGGCGACCTGTTCCGAGGGCCGACGCCAAGGACCGAGGGGGAACAGCACGATGAGTGGTCAGGTGTACGACGAGATCGGTGAGGCGTTCGAGGGCTTCAAGACCCTTCCGCTCACGCGCTTCGGGGAGGTGCCCGGCTTCCTCGAGCTCGTCGGTGACGTGACGGGCAGGTCGATCCTCGACCTGGCCTCCGGAACCGGCTTCTACAGCCGGGAGTTCAAGCGCCGCGGTGCATCCCACGTGCTCGGTGTCGACATCTCCTCCGCGATGGTGGACGCGGCCCAGGGCCTGGAGGACAGCGCACCGCTGGGCGTGCACTACGAGGTCGGCGACGTCGCCGAGCTGCGCACCTTCGAGCAGCCCTTCGACATCGCGGTCGCGGTCCAGCTGTTCAACTACGCCGAGGACGTCGCCACCATCGAGCGGATGTGTCGCGTCATCCACCGCAGCCTCGCGGCGGGCGCCGAGTTCTTCGTCTTCACACAGCACCCGGACTACCGTTTCGACGGGCCGTCGCTGGCCAAGTACGGCTTCCTGTGCGAGTCGCTCGGTGAGGAGACCGAGATCGGGCCGCGGGTGAGGATCACCGCGCTGCTCGACCCGCCGATCTCGTTCGTCGCGAACCCGCCCAGCCGGGAGGTTCTCGAGAAGTCCCTGCAGGCGGCCGGATTCAGCGACGTCACCTGGGTTCCCCTGGAGATCTCCGCCGCCGGTGTGCGTGAGCACGGCCAGGAGTTCTGGGACGACTTCGCCGGAAACCCTCCGCTGACGATGCTGCGCTGCCGCGCCTGACCCAGGGCGGTCCGCTGACCGGTGCCCATTGGGCACCGGTCGGCCCGCATGCCCCTGGCGCGGGCGGTCTTCGACGCCGCCTCGGAGCCGAGCAGGTCGAGGACTTCGGCGGCCCGGTCCGGCTGGGTCGATGCGGCCAGGACGCCGCCGCTGAACGTCGAGCTGATCGCGGAGTCGCCCGGCAGCGGGCCGACGACGACGATTCCCGGCAGGTTCATCAGCTCGCTGTGCTGCTGGAACGCCAGGTCGGCTGCGCCGGACGCGAGCAGGCTGCCGACCGGCACCCCCGGTGGTGCCYGGACCAGCCGGTCCCGGAGTAGGTCGGTGAGTTCGAGCCGGGCGATCAGGTCGACGAGGGCCGTACCGCTGGGGCCGGTGGAGTAGGCGATCCGCTCCGCCGCCAGGAGGGCGGCCCGCAGGTCGCACTCCTCGCCGAACGCCGGAACCGGTGTTCCGGCCGGCACGGCGGCGACGACCTGGGAGACCCAGAGCGGGCGGACCGTACCCCCGCGGAGGTGTCCTTGGTCCGCCAGCTCGGCGAGTGCTCCGTCGGCGAGCACGAGCAGATCGGCCCCGGCGCCCTCGCGCACCCGCCGTGCGATCTCGACCCCGCCGGCGGACTCGAAACGCACCGTGATCCCGTGGTCGCGTCCGATGTGTGCGGACAGCTCGGCCAGGACCGGCCGGGTCGCCATCGAGGAGAAGCCGGAGATCCCTCGGTACATGTCGCCTCCTTGTGTCCGGGCGATGGTACGACGCGCGTCCGGGTGGCCCGACGGCGGTCTGCGAGACTGGCCGGGTGAGCACAACCCGGAGCACGGCGGCTGGAAAAGTCCTCGAAGTCCTCTCGACCTTCGACCGCGAGCGCAGGTCACAGACGCTGTCGGAGATCGCTCAGCGCGCGGGCCTGGCGCTGAGCACCACGCACCGGGTGGTCACCGAACTGGCGGGCTGGGGAGCGCTCGAACGCGGGGAGGACGGGTCCTGGTACGTCGGGCTGAGGCTCTGGGAGATCGCCTCGGGATGCCCGCGCTCCCAGATCCTGCGCGATGTGGCGCTGCCGTTCATGCAGGACCTCTACGAGGCGACGCACGAGAACATCCAGCTCGCGGTGCGCGAGGGCACCGAGCTCGTGTTCGTCGAACGGATCGCGGGGCACCGGTCGGTGGAGCTGCTGACGATGGTCGGGTCCCGGTTCCCCGTCGGCTCCACCGGGATGGGCCGGGTGCTGCTGGCGTACGCGCCCCGGGAGGTGCAGGAGGAGGTCTTCGAATCCCCGCTGCGGGCTTGGACCCCGCACACCGTCACCGACCCGAAGACCCTGCGAGCGCAGCTGGACCGGATCCGCCGCGAGCAGGTCTTCGTCAGTGACCGGCAGCTCTCGGAGAGCACGGTCGCGGTGGCCGCACCCGTGCGGATCGGCCGGACCGGGACGGTGAGCGCTGCGCTGGGGATCGTCATCGCGGCGCGTGGCGCCAACCGTGCGAGCGGACTGCGCGAGCCGCTCCTGCGGGCTGCGTACGGGATTTCCGACGAGCTCGGGCGTCGCGCCCGCACGACGGCCTGACAGCCGAGGCTTCCGCCTGACGGAAACGCTAGCGACCGGTCGGTGTTCCGACTGCCAACGTTCGGGGTGTTCGGGACGTTCGCAGTCGCTCAGGAGATGCCATGGCCGAGGCCACCGTCGATACCGTTGCCCCGCTTCCAGTCGCCATCGTCGGTGCCGGTCCGGCCGGCCTGATGCTGGCTCACCTGCTCGGGCGGGCGGGGGTCGAGACGATCGTGGTCGACACCCGCACCCGGCACGAGATCGAGACGACCCAGCGGGCCGGCATCCTCGAGGCCGATGCGGCCCGGGACCTGGTCGAGACCGGCGTCAGCGACCGGATCCTGCGCGAGGGCCACGAGCACGAGGGCATCGAGCTCCGGTTCGGCGGCCGGCCGCACCGCATCGACTTCAAGGAGCTGGTGGGCGAGGCGGTCTGGCTCTACCCGCAGACCGACGTGTTCATCGACCTGGCCGACGCCCGGGACCGCGACGGCGGCACGGTCCACTTCGGCGTCAGGGACACCGAGGTCCTCGACCTCGCGACCGACACGCCCCGGGTCCGCTACACCGCGCCCGACGGGTCCCGGCACGAGATCCGGGCGCGCTACGTGGTCGGTGCGGACGGGTCACGCGGCAGGTGCCGCGACCTGGTGCCCGAGGACCGGCGGGTGCGCTACGGCAAGGAGTACCCCTTCGCGTGGTTCGGCATCATGGCCCAGGCGCCGACGAGCGCGCCCGAACTGGTCTACGCCCACTCCGAGTTCGGCTTCGCGCTGATCAGCCAGCGGACCGAGAGCGTGCAGCGGATGTACTTCCAGTGCGCCCCGGACGAGTCCGTCGACGCCTGGCCGGACGACCGCATCTGGGAGACGCTCCAGGCCCGGGTGGCCGGCCAGGACGGCTTCCGCCTCGCGGAGGGGCCGATCCTCGACAAGACGGTGCTGCGGTTCCGCTCCTTCGTGCAGGAGCCGATGCGCTGGGGCTCGATGGCACTCGCGGGCGACGCCGCGCACACCGTGCCGCCGACCGGCGCGCGCGGGCTGAACCTCGCGCTGCACGACGTGAAGATCCTCGCCGAGGTCCTGCTGCGGGCCATCGGCAGTGGAGACGAGGGGGCGTTGGACGACTACCAGCCGCGCGCCCTCCAACGGGTCTGGCGGGCGCAGAACTTCTCCTCCTGGATGACCCGGCTGCTGCACACCGCGCCCGGTGGCACGCCGTTCGACCTGCGGCGCCAACTCGGCGAGCTCGACAACGTGGTGGGCACGCGGGCCGGCCGCAGCTACCTCGCCGAGCAGTACACCGGCTGGCCCACCGGCAGCCAGGACTGACCCCGGTGAGCCACCAGAGGGAGAACACATGATCATCGACTGTCACGGCCACTTCACCACCGCACCACCGCAGTTGGCGCAGTGGCGGGACCGGCAGACGGCGGCGTTCGGCACCCCCGACCGCGCACCCGACCCCGACGACATGGTCATCACCGACGACGACCTGCGCCGGGCGGTCGAGGGCCACCAACTGCGGTTGATGGACGAGCGCGGCATCGACCTGACGATCTTCTCGCCGCGGGCCAGCTTCATGGCCCACCACGTCGGCGACTTCGCGGTCTCCTCGGTGTGGGCACGGATCTGCAACGACCTGGTGCACCGGGTCAGCACGCTCTACCCCGACCGCTTCGCGATGGGCGCGATGCTGCCGCAGTCGCCGGGCGTCGACCCCGCGACCTGCCTGCCCGAACTGCGCCGCGCGGTCGAGGAGCTCGGCGCGGTGACGATCAACCTCAACCCCGATCCGTCGGGCGGCAGTTGGACCGCGCCACCGCTGACCGACCGCAGCTGGTACCCGGTCTACGAGGCGATGGCCGAGTACGACATCCCCGCCATGATCCACGTCAGCACCTCGTGCAACCCGGCCTTCCACACCACCGGCGCCCACTACCTGAACGCCGACACCACGGCGTTCATGCAGCTGCTCCAGGGCGACCTGTTCGCCGACTTCCCGACGCTGCGGTTCGTGATCCCGCACGGCGGCGGTGCGGTGCCCTACCACTGGGGCCGGTTCCGCGGCCTGGCGATGGCGCTGGGCAGGCCGGACCCCGAGACGCTGCTGGACAACGTCCTCTTCGACACCTGCGTCTATCACCAGCCCGGCATCGACCTGCTCACCCGGGTGATCCCCAGCCGGGCCGTGCTCTTCGCCAGCGAAATGATCGGCGCGGTCCGCGACATCGACCCGCGCACCGGTCACCACTTCGACGACACGAAGCGGTACGTCGAGGCCGCCCCGGACCTCACCGACCAGGAGCGGGCCGCCGTCCACTCCGGCAACGCCCTGCGCGTTTACCCCCGACTCGCCGCCCGGCTCGCCGCAGCCGGCCACTGACCCCAGGAGCAGAACGCATGGAGCACAGCGGGATCGGCATCGTCCGACCCTCCATCACCCGGGCCGATCCGAAGGCCGTCGCCGCGCTGTCGGAGTTCGGCGTTGCGACGATCCACGAGGCGATGGGCCGGGTGGGGCTGATGCGGCCGTACCTGCGCCCGGTCTACCCGAAGGCCCGGCTGTGCGGAACTGCGGTGACCGTCCTGCTGCAGCCCGGCGACAACTGGATGCTGCACGTCGCCGCCGAACAGATCCGGCCCGGCGACGTCGTGGTCGCAGCCTGCACGACCGAGAGCGAGGACGGCTTCTTCGGCGAGCTGCTCGCCACCTCGTTCCGCGCCCAGGGCTGCCAGGGCCTGGTCATCGACGGCGGCGTGCGCGACGTGGCCGACCTGGCGGAGATGGACTTCCCCGTCTTCGCACGGGCGGTCAACGCCAAGGGCACGGTCAAGGCCACGCTCGGCTCGGTCAACGTGCCGGTGGTCTGCGCCAACGCCCTGGTCCGGCCCGGGGACGTCGTCGTGGCGGACGGCGACGGTGTCGTCGTGGTGCCGCGCGAGCGGGCCGCCGAGGTCGCCGCGGCCTCGGCCGAGCGCGAGGCGAACGAGGAGAGCAAGCGCGCGCGGTTGCGCGCGGGCGAGCTCGGCCTGGACATGTACGGCATGCGCGGCCCGCTGGCCGAGCTCGGGCTGCGCTACGAGGAGCGGGGATGAGCTTCGAGAAGACCCCTGGCTGGCTGGACTGGTACACCGGTCCCAGCCGGCCGCAGTTCCGGCTGCCCGAGGGTGCCGTCGACGCGCACTGCCACGTCTTCGGCCCCGGGGCGGAGTTCCCGTACGCCGCCGAGCGCAGGTACACCCCCTGCGACGCGTCCAAGGACCAACTCCTCGAACTGCGCGACCACTTGGGCTTCACCCGCAACGTCGTGGTGCAGGCGACCTGCCACGGCGCCGACAACAGTGCCATGGTCGACGCCCTGCGGGCCTCCGGCGGCCTGGCCAGGGGCGTGGCGACGGTGCGGCCCGGGACCTCGGACGCGGAGTTGCGCGAGCTGCACGAGGCAGGTGTCCGCGGGGTGCGGTTCACCTTCGTCAAGCGGCTCGCCGACGCGGCGCCGCAGCAGGACCTGCTGGACGTCGTCGAGCGGATCACGCCGTACGGCTGGCACGTCGTCCTCTACTTCGAGGCCGCCGACCTGGCCGGCCTGCGCGACTTCCTGCTGTCGATCCCGGCGCCGCTGGTCATCGACCACATGGGCCGGCCCGACGTCGCGAAGGACCCGTACGGCCCGGAGTTCGAGGCGTTCCTGGACTTCCTACGGGCGAGGTCCGACATCTGGTGCAAGGTCACCTGCCCGGAGCGGCTGTCGGTGAGCGGCCCGCCCGCCCTCGACGGACGGCCCGAGACCTACCGCGACGTCGTCCCGTTCGCCCGGCGGGTGGTCGAGGAGTTCCCCGACCGCGTGCTGTGGGGCACCGACTGGCCGCACCCGAACCTCACCGACCACATGCCCGACGACGGCCTGCTCGTCGACTTCGTCCCGCAGATCGCGCCGACGCCGGAGCTGCAGCACAAGCTCCTGGTCGACAACCCGATGCGCCTGTACTGGCCGGACGCGGGCTGACCCCCGCACGATCGGAGCACCACCATGCCGCTGGACAAGACCTACAAGCTGGTGCCGGGGACGACCGTCTTCGACGCCGAGCAGTCCGCCAAGGGATACCACCTCAACCAGTTCTGCATGTCGCTGATGACGGCGGCGAACCGCGAGCGCTTCCTCGCCGACGAACACGCCTACCTGGACGGGTGGCCGCTGCGGGAGGAGCAGCGGCGGGCGCTGCTGGACCGCGACCTGAACGCCGCGGTCGGTGCGGGCGGCAACATCTACTTCCTCGCCAAGTGGGGCGCGGCGCTGGGACTCTCGTTCCAGCAGATGGCGGGCTCGATGACCGGTATGACCGAGCAGGAGTACCGCGCCATGATGGTCAAGGGTGGTCGCTCCGTCGAGGGCAACCGGATCGACCACGCGGTCCTCGAGGCGGCGTACCCCGACCCGACGCCGCCGGCCGGGCACGCCACGATCACCGGCGCGGTCTTCACCTCGCACGTGCCGGCGATCGGCGCGGCGATGGATCACCACCGGACCGACGAGCCCTACTGGCAGCCGGTCTTCGAGGGCTACGAGTTCTCCAGACGGTGGGAGCGGGAGAACCTCCCCGACGTGGTCTTCCTGGTCTACAACGACCACGCCACCGCGTTCGACCTGTCGCTGATCCCGACCTTCGCGCTCGGCACCGGCGCGGCGTACCCCACCGCCGACGAGGGCTACGGGCCCCGGCCGGTCCCGGGCATCGAGGGCGACCCCGACCTGGCCGCGCACATCGCGCACTCGCTCATCACGGACGACTTCGACCTCACCCTCGTCAACGAGATGACCGTCGACCACGGTCTGACCGTCCCGCTGTCGCTGATGTTCGGGGACGTCGAGAAGTGGCCGTGCAAGGTGATCCCGTTCCACGTCAACGTGGTGCAGTACCCCGTGCCCTCGGGCGCCAGGTGCTTCGCTCTCGGCCGGTCGCTGCGCAGGGCGATCGAGTCCTACGACCGGCCGTTGAAGGTCCAGGTGTGGGGCACCGGCGGCATGAGCCACCAACTGCACGGCCCCCGGGCCGGCCTGATCAACCAGGAGTGGGACAACGCCTTCCTGGACATGCTGGTCGACGACCCGGCCGGCCTGTCCCGGGTGCCGCACCTGGAGTACGTCGAGGAGGCCGGCTCGGAGGGCATCGAGCTGGTCATGTGGCTGATCGCCCGTGGGGCGATGAGCGACATCGACGGGGCCGGGGAGATCGAGGTCAGGCACCGCTTCCACCACGTGCCGGCCTCCAACACCGCCGTCGGCCACCTGATCCTGGACAACCACCCGCGGGCCGAGGCGCCCGCCGTGAAGGAGTGACATGACCGACCAGCAGACCGTCCGGATCGCCCTGGCCGGGGGCGGTGCCTTCGGTGCCAAGCACGCGGCCGCGCTCCGGCGGATCGAGGGCGTCGAGGTGACCGCCGTCGTGAGCGGCACCCTGGAGAGCGCCCGGGAGTTCGCCGAGGAGCAGGGCGTGGGCCGCGCCGTCGCGAGCCTGGAGGAGGTGCTGGCGATGGACGACGTCGACGCCGTCATCCTCGCCACGCCCACGCCGATGCACGCCGCCCAGACGCTGGCCTGCCTGGAGGCGGGCAAGCACGTCCAGGTCGAGATCCCGCTGGCCACCTCGCTCGCCGACGCCGAGGCGTGCCTGGCGGCACAGCAGCGCACCGGACTCGTCGCGATGGTGGGACACACCCGGCGGTTCAACCCCAGCCACCAGTGGGTGCGGCAGCGGATCCAGGCGGGGGAGTACGGCATCCAGCAGCTGGACGTGCAGACGTACTTCCTCCGTCGCACGAACGTCAACGCCCTCGGCCGGCCGCGCACCTGGACCGATCACCTGCTGTGGCACCACGCCGCGCACACCGCCGACCTGTTCGCCTACCAGACCGGGTCGCCGATCGTGCAGGCCAACGCGCTCCAGGGCCCGATCCACCCCGGGCTCGGCATCGCGATGGACATGTCGATCCAGCTGCGTGCGGCGAACGGCGCCATCTGCACCCTGTCGCTGTCGTTCAACAACGACGGGCCGCTCGGCACGTTCTTCCGCTACATCGGCGACACCGGCACCTACGTCGCGCGCTACGACGACCTGGCCACCGGCCGGGACGAGCCGATCGACGTGAGCGGGGTCGACGTCTCGATGGACGGCATCGAACTGCAGGACCGCGAGTTCGTCGCCGCGATCCGCGAGGGCCGCGAGCCGAACGCCTCCCTCGCGCAGGTGCTGCCCTGCTACCGGGTGCTGGCGTCCCTCGAGGAGCAGCTCGCCGCCGCATCGGGCGCGTGACGGTGCAGGTCACAAATCTGCGAACAACCGGGCCCAGGTGTATTTGAACCTGTTCAGAATGCTCTAGAGTCGAGCCCGTCGAGGCGCTGATCTGCGCCTTCGGCGGACTGCCCGCAGGGTGGCTTCCGCACGCCTGTCGACCACCGAGGGGGACTCATGTCCGGTCTGTCCACGCCCGCC